>CAMAVC010000033.1 GCA_945861585.1 Planctomicrobium piriforme | reverse complement strand
GTCTTGCCCGAGCCCGAGGGGCCGAGCAGGGCGAGGAGCGTGCCCTCGGGCACCTCGAGCGACACGCGGTCGAGCGCCTTGAACGAGCCGAACGACTTCGAGATTTCGCGGACGTGAATGCTCATGCTGCGGCCCCTTCAAGCTGCCGGGTGTGTTGGTCGTCGCCAAGCGTTCGCGTCGCCTCGAGCTCGCGTGACTCCGCTTCCAGCCGCCGTTCGATCACGAACTTGGCCACGAGCGTCACGAGCGCGAGGCCGGCGAGGACGCTGGCCACCGCCATCGACGCCGGCTGCCGGTATTCCTGGAACAGTTTTTCGACGCGGAGCGGCATCGTGTCGGTGGCGCCGGCGATGTGGCCGCTGACGACGTACACCGCGCCGAATTCGCCCATCGCGCGGGCGTTGGCCAGCACGATCCCGTGGAGGAGCGCCCAGCGGATGTTCGGGAGCGTGACCCGCCAGAACACCTGCCAGCCGCTGGCCCCCAGGCTCACGGCGGCCATCTCCTCCTCCGGCCCGATCGCCTCCATGACGGGGATCAGTTCGCGGACCACCAGCGGCAGCGTGACGAACGTCGTGGCGAGCACGAGCCCCGGCCAGGCGAAGATGACTTTCCAGTCGAGCCAGGCGAGCGTCGGCCCCAGGAGCCCCTGGCGGCCGAAGATAAGCACGAGCGCCAGGCCGGCTACGACCGGCGACACGGAAAACGGCACGTCGAACAACGAGATCAGGAGCGACCGGCCCGGGAACCGGAAACGGGCCACGAGCCAGGCGGCTGCGACGCCGAAGACCGTGTTGATCGCCACGGCCACGGGGGCGACGGTGAGCGAGAGCCAGATCGCGTGCCGCGTGTCGGGGTCGTCGGCGAGCGCACTCCACCACGCGCCCACGCCGCGGGCAAACGCCTCGTAAAACACGCTCGCGAGCGGCACGACGATCAGCAGGCCCACGACGCCGACGGCGCCGGCGACGAGCACCGCGGCGAGTGGCGTTGAGGCGGCGGTGGTGGTGGGCTTGGCGGGCATGTCGGGTATGGCAGAGTCGCGGGCGGTTACTGGGCGTTTCTTGCGAGCCGCTGCTGGAGCGTGTTGACGATCACGAGCAGCGTGATCGACATGGCCAGGAGCAGCACGGCCACGGTCGTGGCCTCGGCGTAGGCGAATTCCTCGAGCCGGGCCACGATCAAGACCGGAGCGATCTCCGTCTTGAACGGCATGTTGCCCGAGATGAAGACGACCGAGCCGTATTCGCCGAGGGCCCGGGCGAGGGACAGCGCGAAGCCGGTCACGACGGCCGGCAGGATCGCCGGGAGCACAACCCGGAGGAACGTCTGCGTCCGCGAGGCCCCGAGGATCCGCGCCGCCTCCTCGGTGTCGCGGTCGAGGCTCTCGATCACTGGCTGCACGACGCGGATCGCGAACGGCAGGCTCACGAACACGAGCACGAGCACGATGCCAAGATACGAATAGGCTCCCTGGATCCCCAGCGGCACGAGCCACTGCCCGAGCCAGCCTTTCTTGACGTAGAGCGCCGAGTAGACGAGCCCGGCGACGGCCGTGGGCAGGGCGAGCGGCACGTCCACGAGGGCGTCGAGGATGCGGCGGCCCGGAAACGACACGCGGGCCAGCACCCAGGCCACGAGCAGGCCGAGGAGCGAGCTGGCGACGGCCGCGATCACCGAGGCCGAGAGCGACACGCCGTAGGCCGCCCGCGCTCTGGGCGTCCACGCCGCCGCGAGGAAGCCGGCGGGCCCGAGCGACGCCGCCCGCAGCACGAGCACGGCGAGCGGAAACACGATCAGTGCGAGCACGACGAGCGACGTGATCGCCAGGCTCGTGCCGAAGCCGGGCAGCACGGCCGCGTGCCGCCGCCGCGTGATTCGCGCAGCAGGCCGGGCCGCACCCGTGGCAAACGCGGAACTGTCGGCGAGGGCGATCATGGCTGGCGTCTGGTGGGGCATGCGGATGGTTGCGTGGGAATCAGCGGCCACCGGGCTGATAGATCGCGTCAAACACGCCCCCCTCGCCGAAAAATTTCTTCGTGGCCGCTGGCCAGCCGCCGACGGCATCGATCGTGAACGTATCGATCGCAGGCCAGGCTTCGCCCGCGGTCGGCGTCGGCGGAGAGTCGCCCCAGGGGCGGTAGTGGTGCTTGGCGATGATCGCCCGCCCCTCGGGCGAGTAGAGGAACCCGAGATACGCCTCGGCGACGTGCCGCGTGCCCTTCTTGTCGACGTTCTGGTCGACGACTGCCACCGGCGGATCGACGCGGATCGACTTTTTCGGATATACGATCTCGAGATCGCCACCGGCCTCGTTCACTTCGAGATGGGCTTCGCTCTCGAACGTGAGGTGCACGTCGCCGAGCCCCTTCTGCGAAAACGTGGCGGTGGCAGCGCGGGCGCCGGTGTCGAGCACGGGGGTGCGCTTGTAGATCTCGGTCACGAACCGCTGCGCATCCTCCTCCGAGCCACCATTGGTGAGCACCGAGCCCCATGCGGCGAGGAAGCTGTATTTGCCGTTGCCGGAGGTCTTGGGGTTGGGCGTGATGATCGAGACATCGCCCTTCACGAGGTCGGCCCAGTCCTTGATGCCTTTGGGGTTGCCCTTGCGGACGACGAACACCACGACCGAGTGGTAGGGCACCGACTGGTTGTCGTAGCGGTGTTGCCAGTCGGACCGCACGAGGCCGGACTTCGCCACCGCCTCGACGTCAGGCCACACGGCGAGCGTGACGACGTCGGCGTCGAGGCCGTCGATCACCGCGCGGGCCTGGCTGCCGGAGGCGGCATGCGACTGCTTGATCGCGACAGCGCGTCCATGCTCGGCCTGGTACTTCTTCGCGAAGGCATCGTTGATCTCGCGGTAGAGTTCGCGGGTCGGGTCGTACGACACGTTCAGGAGCGTGATCGGCCCGTCAGCGGCAGCCGCGGCACTGGCGGCAAGGGCGACGACAAGGGCGGCGAGTGAGCGGCGGCTCAGGACTGCTGGGGGAGAAAACGGCATGGATGTCTCGGCTGCACGGGAGCGGATCGAGCGGGCTGCCTGCCGTGTGGGAGCAACGGTCGTGCCAGCCTGTCGAATCCGTGGCCAGAGCCGTGAAAATCATCTGCACCTTGCCGAAATCGCCAGGAATAATGCAGAAATCTCCTTTCCCAGACTATGTGACGGAATGCTTCCCGTGATTTATCACGGCTTTCCGTGTATTGTCGTGGAAATGTCGATCTCCCTGATCCTTCCAGCGGTGGTGTATGTCCGCAAGCCGTGACCTTCTCTCCGCGGTCTGGCGTGAAGCCTGCCGCCACATCGAGATCGACGAGTCGGCCGCGGCGATCGCCCGAAGCGTGGCGGAGCACCTGCCGCTGCGGGCGCTTGTCGTGCTGCGGGCCGACGCCGACCACAAGACGCTCGAACCGCTCACGGTGGGCAGTCCACCGCGGGCCGCGTCGGTTGCCGCCCGGGCCACAGAATTCGCCGCGCCGGCCTGGCGGCGATTCACCGCCTGGCTGCGGAGCGGGAGCGTGATCGGCTGGGGCGATGCCGAGGCCGAGGGCTGGCTGGCCGCCGTGCTCCCCGATTCGATCCAGGCCGACGCAGTTGCCGGTCCGCTCATGTCGAAGGACGGGCCGCTCGGTGTGCTCGTGCTGGTGGCCACGTCGGGCAAGCAGTTTTCGCCACTCGACAGGCGATCGATGCACGAATTGCTCGAGCCCTTCGCCGCCGCGCTCGACAACGACACGCGCCTCCACGAGCTTCGCGCACTTCGCGAAGCGGCGGTCGCCGATCGGGAAACGCTGCTCACGCGGCTCGGCCGTCAGGATGTCAACGAAGAGGTCGTGGGCAGCCACACGGGCTTGCGGCATGTGATGGATCGCGTCGAGCTCGTCGCGAAGTCCGACGTGCCGGTGTTGATTCTCGGTGAGACGGGCACCGGCAAGGAGGTCGTGTCGCGGGCGATCCACACGCGGTCGCCCCGGGCCGCCGGCCCGTTCATTCGCGTCAACTGTGGGGCAATCCCGCCGGAACTCGTCGATTCGCAGCTCTTCGGCCACGAGAAGGGGGCGTTTACCGGCGCATCGGCTCAGCATCAGGGGTGGTTCGAACGGGCCGACCGCGGCACGCTGTTTCTCGACGAGATCGGCGAGCTGCCGCTGCCCGCACAGGTGCGGCTCTTGCGGGTGCTCCAGGATCATCAGATCGAGCGGGTTGGTGGCAAGTCGCCGATCCACGTGGACGTGCGGATCGTGGCCGCGACGCATCGCGACCTGGCGGCGATGGTGAAGGAACGGACGTTTCGCGAGGATCTCTGGTATCGCATCAACGTGTTTCCAATTCTCTTGCCGACGCTCCGCGAGCGGCTGGAAGACATTCCCGCGCTCGTGAAGCACCTGGTGCAGAGGGCGGCGACGCGTTTTGGCCTGCCCGCAGTGCAGCCCGCGGCGGGCGACCTGCGGCTGTTGGCCGACTATCACTGGCCCGGCAACATTCGCGAACTGGGCGCGGTGATCGACCGGGCCGTGATCCTTGGCGGCGGCCGCACCCTCGACGTCGCCACGGCGCTCGGCCTCGGCCGGCAGCCGCTCCCGGCGCCGGCAGCCGACGCGACGATGTATGAAGTGATTCCCGAGACGGTGCCGCTCGAGCAGGCGACGAGCCGCCCTGCGGCCGGCGACATCATGCCGCTCGCGGCGGCCATGAAGCAACACATCGAGCGAGCGCTCGCCGCCACCCGTGGCCGGATCGAAGGTCGCCGCGGCGCCGCGACGACGCTCCAGATCAACCCGCACACCCTCCGGGCCCGGATGCGGAAGCTCGGCATCGCTGCCGAGCGGTTTCGCACCTAAAACCGCCAGATGAGCGGTGCCAGGAGCACCGTGATCGCCATCACGAGCAGGTTGAGCGGGCCGCCGAATCGCACGTAGTCGCTGAATTTGTAGCCGCCCGGTCCGTAGATCATGAGGTTCGTCTGGTAGCCCATCGGCGTGGCGAAGCCGCAACTGGCGGCGACGGTGACGGCCATCACGAACGGCATCGGCTCGACGCCCATGTCGGCAGCGGTCTGCCAGGCGATGGGAAAGACGAGTACTGCCGCCGCGTTGTTGCTCATCAGCTCCGTGAACAGCATCGTCACGAAGTAGATCGCCGCGAGCACCATGCGCGGGTCGTTGCCGGCAGCGGCGATCGTCGACCGGGCGATCGCCTCGTCGAGCCCGGTCTTCTCCATGGCCTTGGCGAGGCCGAAACTGGCCGCGATCAGGAGGAGCGATTCCCACTCGATGCTGCGCCGGGCCTCGCTCGATGAGATGCATCCGAAGGCCACGACGACGGCGGCTGCGACGAATGCCGCCGCCACCATCGGCACGAGTTCGAGCGTGGCCGCCAGCACCATGCCGGCGAGCACGGTGCACGCGATCCAAGCCTGGTCGTGCCGCGGGGGAGTCGAGCCGCTGACCTCGCTCACGAGGTAGAAGTCGCGGTTTGAGCGCTGCCGTTCGAGGAAGCTCGGGCTCGCCTCGAGCAGGAGCGTATCACCGGGCTCGAGCACGATGTCGCCGATCTTCATCTCCACCCGTTCGCCGTTGCGGGCCACCGCGATCACGACCGCGTCGTACGTCGAGCGAAACCGGCCGGCGCGAATCGTGCCGCCCACGAGCGGGCAGGTGTTGGAGACGACCGCCTCGAGGAGCACGCGCTCCGACCGTGGCCCGTCGAGTTGGAACACCTGATCGGTCGCCGGCCGCAGCCCGCGGATCTTCTGGAGCTCGACGACCGAGTCGACCACCCCCACGAACACGAGCCGGTCGCCGGCCTCGAGCCGCTCGGAGGGCGCGACGGCCGCCATCACGTGGCCGCCACGGTCGATCTCCATGAGAAACAGCCCCTCGAGACCGCGCAGTCCGGCTTCCTCGATCGAGCGGCCCACGAGCGGGCTGCCCGGCTCCACGAGCATCTCGAGCGAGTAGCTCCGCGGGTCGTCGCTCTGGCTCATCGCGGGCCGGCGGTCTTTGAGCAACCAGGAGCTCTTGCTCGCCACGAAGAGATAGACGAGGCCGGCGGCAAGCAGCGGCACGCCGAGCCAGGTGATCTCGAACATGCCCAGCGTGTGCCCGGTTTTCGCCGCCACGAGGCCGCTCACGACGACGTTCGTGCTCGTGCCGATGAGCGTGCACAGGCCGCCGAGGATCACGGCCGCGTTCATCGGCATGAGGAGCTTCGACACGCTGAGGCGATGCTTCTTGGCCCAGTCGCGGATCGCCGGCACCATCAGGGCGACCACGGGCGTATTGTTCATGAATGCCGAGACGACCGCCGGGGCGATCATCGTGCGCCGCTGCGCCGAGCCGAGCGACGTGGGCCGGCCGAGCGCCCGATCGACGAGGGAAGCGAGCGCCCCGGTCCGCTCTACGGCGGCCGCCACGACGAACAGCGCCGCCACCGTGAGCATGCCCTCGTTGCTCATGCCCTTGAAGGCCTCGTCGGGCGTGAGCACCCCGGCCGCCAGGAGCACCACAACGCCGCCGATCATGGCCATGTCCGGAGCCCGCTGCCCGAACAGGAGCGCGGCAAGCGTGGCGAAGACCACGGCCGCGGTGAGCGCGGCCTGCCAGTCACGGAGCAGGGGTTCGAGGAGGGAAAGCATGGAAGAACAATGGGCTGCGAGCCGCCAATCCGCAAGGGCAAATCCATTCCCGCGCCCTCCCGCGGACCACATGTCACGTGATAGCCTTGTCCGGGAAAGATGCCCCGGCAAACCCTCTGCCTTGATCGACGTGCTCGTCGACGGCCGCTTGGGACCGGCGGCACCCCGCCTGACAGCTCTGGCCTGAGGATCGGACCAATGACGCACGCCGCCCCCGAGAGCGACCGCGAACGGTTCAAGAGCTACTACGCCGCGCCGAAACCGCCTTGGGACATCGGCCGGCCGCAGCGGGCGTTCGTGGAGGCGGGCGATGCGATTCGCGGCCGTGTGCTCGACAGTGGCTGCGGCACAGGTGCGCTGGCGCTGTGGCTGGCCGAGCGGGGCTGCCGGGTCACGGGAGTCGATTTTCTCGATGGGCCGCTGGTCGTCGCCCGCACCAAGGCGGCGGAGCGCGGGCTTGAGGCGACCTTTCTCCAGATGGACGCCCTCGCCATCGGCGAGATTCCGGAGCGGTTCGACGCCGTCACCGACTGTGGGCTGTTCCACGTGTTCGACGAGGCCTCCCGGGCCGCCTATGTGGCGGCGCTCGCGAAGCTGCTCGAGCCCGGTGCCCGCGTGTTTCTTCTCTGCTTCTCCGATGCCGAGCCGGGAACGAATGGCCCGCGGCGGGTGAGCGAGGCGGACCTGCGCCGGGCGTTCGGCTCGGGCTGGGTCGTCGAGTCGATCGAACCGGCGCGGTTCGAGGTGCTGCCCGGGATACCGGGGGCTGAGTTCACTCCCGGCGGGGCCAAGGCCTGGTTCGCCAGAGTGCGACGAACCTGACGGCGTGTCCGCACCGCACGGTGCAGCCGGCAGGCGATGCGGTTCTCATGCCGAACCGCGGCCACTGCCGGGCCGTAGAGTTCCCTGGAGAATGTGGTTTCAAGGGACTCAAGACAAGGAGCCCATCATGACACGCTTGATGCTGATGTTCGTGCTGGTCGTTTCCACCCCGGGCCTGGCGATGGCTCAACAGGCGGTCGTGGTGCAGCCGCAGCCGCCGACGGTGCAGGTGGCTCCACAGGTTCGTGCACCGACCGTGCGTACCTATCGGAGCTACTCCGTGTCACCGTCGCGCCCGACGCCTGCCACCATGGGAGACGTGCAGCCTACGGGTCGACACGCTGGTGAAGCGAGCTGGCGGCATGCCACCGCCAAGGCGGCCGGTCATTACAACGGCGGCCGATGAACCCGCTGCAGCCGGCTGAAACGTTGAGGAGCCCGGCGCGACGAATCGCGCCGGGCCCTCGGCGTTCACGTCATCCGATCACAGGGGCAAAGCCCGCTCCAGATCGGACTAGTTTTTGGCGTCGTTGAAGCTCAAGGAATGGATGGGGGGCACCTCCTTCCAGGCGGAGTCGAAAACGGCGGACATCTCGAGCCCGTAGTGGCGCTCGAAGGCGGCGGGAAGGTCGCCCGACTGGGCATCGGCGACGAACCGAATGAAGGTGGCGGCATCGCGGCGGGCGATCAGCCAGCGGACGAGAGCGGCGCTCTGACCATAGAAGACCCGCTGCCTGGCGGCATCCACGGGATAGTGCTCGATGGCGAGCAGGTCGGCGGCCGAGAACGCGAGCCCGCGGGAGAGCGCCGCACGAAAGTCGGCCTCGTGCCGAGCTTGCTTCGCGATCCCGTCGAACAAGAGCGCGATTCCCTCGTCGGCCCACCGCGGCGGCGCGGCCGCGGTGAAATGGTCGGCGAGCACCACGTGAACGAGCTCGTGGGCCAACGCATCGGGAATGACATCCGGCCCGTCTCCCATGACGTCGATCCGCCGGCTGATCACGCGATCGGCACCGAATTCGAGGGATGTCGCACCGCGGGCCGTCGCCGGCGGGCCGCCCACGGCGGCTGCGAACGAAGCGGGCGTGGCATGGACATGGATCGCACACCGCTCGATCCATGGCCGTGGCCGAGGCTCACCGAGGAGCTGGGTAAAGGCTTTGTGGCGGACTTCTTCAGCGTGGTCGACGATCGCCGTCGTCCGAGCTGGGCTGGCTCCCAGTACGACGACGCTCGCCGCGGAAGGCTCTCCTGCCGGCGCTCCGCCGCATGTCAGGATCACGCTCCCGAGAACAGCGGCGACGACCGATTGCTGACGCGACATCACGCAGGCTCGCAGAGGTGCGGTGAAACGAGGGTGCACGCCTCGTGCCACTCGGGAATCGAAATTCGGTGTCGGGCAGGAACCGGCGGATTTCCGCAGCGTCGTGGGCGTTCCGCTCGAGCCAGACAAGGGGCGTGCGCCGGTCGGCCGGGTCGCCTGCCTGCAAACGAAGCATCGCGTGCCCGGGCCCTCGGCAGCGCCGCCCTACACTGGCGGCATGCGACTGTTTCCCTGCGATCGGTTTCCTCTGCCACTCCCGGATGGCCACCGGTTTCCGATCGACAAATACGCGCTCCTCCGCCGTCGGCTCGAGATGCACGCGGCGGCCGGTGAACCGCTGGAATTCATCGAGCCACATGCGGCGACCGACGACGAGCTCGTGCGGGTGCATGATCGGGGCTACGTGGGCCGCGTCCTCTCGGGCACGCTTTCGCCCGGTGAGGTGCGGCGGATCGGGTTTCCGTGGAGCGCCGCCCTCGTCGAACGGTCGCTCCGGAGCACGGGCGCCGCGGTCGACGCTGCGGCGGCGGCCATCGACGACGGCATCGCCGCGAGCCTTGCCGGCGGCACCCATCACGCCGGCACCGACTGGGGCGAGGGGTATTGCGTGTTCAACGACACGGCCGTGGCGGCCCGTGAGCTGCAGGCGCGTGGCGTTGTGCGGCAGGTTTTGATCCTCGACTGCGACGTCCACCAGGGCAACGGCACCGCGGAGATCTTCTCGGCCGACCCCACCGTGTTCACGATGTCGATCCACGGGGCGCGGAATTTCCCGGTTCGGAAGCAGCCGAGTTCGCTCGACGTGCCGCTCGACGACGGCACCGGCGACGACGAGTATCTGCGCCGGCTCGAGCCGGCGGTGGCGGAGTCGATCGAGCGGGCACGGGCCGATCTCGTGCTCTACATCGCCGGGGCCGATCCCTATGCGGGCGACCGGCTGGGGCGACTCAAGCTCACGAAGGCCGGCCTCGTGGCCCGCGATCGCCTGGTGCTCGATGCCGCACGGGGCAGCGGTGCGGCCGTGGCGCTTGTGTGCGGCGGCGGCTACTGCCCCGACCTCGACGCGATCGTCGACATCCACGCCGCCACGATCACGCTGGCTGCGACTTACGGCGCCGCGCCCTGACGATTCGCCTCCGTCGGGCCGCGGCCCTCTCCCCGGACCATCGCCGGAAAGAGCGGCAGCGTGACCTCGATCCGGGTGCCTTTCCCCGGAGCGCTCGAGATCGTCGCCTCGCGGCCGAACAGTCGGGCCCGCTGCCGGATCCCCTCCAGCCCGAACCGGCCTTCGGGCACGTTGCGGACATCGAAGCCAACGCCGTCGTCGACCACCCGCACCGCGACGTCGGTGTCGCTGCACGGTTCGAGCACGATGTTCACGCTGCGGGCCGCCGCGTGCTTGCGAATGTTGGAGAGCGATTCCTGGACGATCCGGAAGATGGCCGTTTCCACGTCGGGGTCGAGGCGGCGCAGGGGCTCCGGATGGAGGTAGCGGATCACGGGCACGACATCGTGCATTCGCTCGACGAGCGACTCGAGCGCCTCTGCGATGCCGAGTTCGTCGAGCATCGGAGGGCGCAGCCCGTTGATGAGCCGCCGGGCTTCCGCAGCCGCCGCCCGCATGAGCCGCAGGCCCTCGGTGCAGGAGCGGATCACGTCGTCGAGCCCGGGATCGCGGCGCGACTGCATGCTGTACAGGCAGGCTTCGAGCTGCATGATGGCGCCGGCCTGATATTGCGCCAGGCCGTCGTGGATTTCATACGAGACGAGCTGCCGCTCGCGCTCCTGCGTGCGCAGCATCTGTTGCAGGGCTTGACGCTCGTTGCGCAGAGCCTGTTCGGTGTCGTGCAGCAGCCGAGCATCCATCGCCGTAGCGACGACGGCCACCACCTGCTCACGCTCTATCACGGGCGACACGCGGACGGTGTACGACACCACTTCGCCGTGCTGATTCGCCGCCGCGGCCTCGTAGGTGGCGGCCTGTCCGGTGGCGAACACCTCCGTGAGGATGCGCTGCACGCGGTCGCGGTCTGCCGGCACGAGGAACTCGGTGAGCGGCAGCCCCAGGACCTTCTCCGCGGCAGCGTGGCCGACGTCGGAGTGGTTGAGGAATCGCAGCCGCAGGTCGCGGTCGATCACGCTCACGAAGCCGTCGATGCTGGAGGTGAGCGCGTCCCAGAGCAGCCGGGCATCGGGCAGGGGCGGCGTGCGCTCGGGCGATGGCGGCTCGGACGGTCTGGCAGGCATGAGGGATTCGACCTGCGATTCGATGATCCTCCGGCGGCCCACGCCTCGCGCCGTGCGAAGGATCGAATACTCCCGACAGGGATCGAACCTGTAACCTTCAGCTCCGGAGGCTGACGCTCTATCCAATTGAGCTACGGGAGCGGGACGTCGAAGTCTAGCAGGCCCGAGAGTGCGAAAAAAGGATCGTGACGGCCGTGTGCGGGAGCGGTCTTTCCGGCCGCCGTCGCCGCGCAGACGCTCACGCCGAGCGCCGCAGAGGAGCAGGCTCCGAACGGCGCTTCGGCGCGTGCACCGTGCCGTGCGGCCCGTCGATCCGAATCGTCGGCATCTCGTCCATCACCTGATCCGGGCGGGAGGCCTCCATGAGCGAGCGCAGCTGCCGGTAGCGGGGCAAATACGCGCCGAACTGCATCAGGGCCACGAGCCGGCCGGCGAGCATCGGGAGCGTGCCGAAGGGCGCCCGCGTTAGGGCGTGCCGAGCCACTTCCGCGAGGTGCGCGACGAGCGCCCAGGGCAGCCATTGCCCGGCGATCGATCGCCAGAAGAGCCGTTCCGCGTGCAGCCCTGCCGAGAACGCGCCCTTGCGGGGGCGTTCGGGGCCGGCGACCACGTGCGACGAATCGTCGACCACGACAGACCGCCCGCTGCGCGAGAGGGCGACGGCCATGTCGGCGTCGGCGCAGCTGTCGCCGCAGGCAGTCGAAAATCCAGGGCCTGCCTGCCTGAGAAATTCGGTTCGCCAGAAACCGGCCTCGAGCGTCGGGCCGTCCGGCCGCGGTGCGCCCCGCGACGGCACCACGTCGACCCGCCGGCCGCCACGCCGGCAACGGATGCCCGCGGCAACGGGCCGCGTTTGATCGTCCGCCGACACCGTCAGGGGAACCACCGCCGCGGTGTCTTCGTCGTCGAATCGCGCGAGGGGGCCTTCCGTCCAGCCCTCCGTGGCCCGCCAGCCCGCGGCCAAAATGTGCGTCACGTCGGCCCGGCTCGAGGCGACGCCCACGTTGACGCAGGCCACGAGGCTCGAGCCGATCGGCGCCTGCACGAACGTGACCTCGTCGCAGATGTGCCACGGGTCGTCATAAGCGCAGCCGAGCGCCACGATCACTTCACTCCCTGCGGGCCGTTTTTCGAGCACGCTGACGAGCGTATCCTCGAGCGCCGCCACGTCGGCGGGCGCGGGAATCACGATCGACAACTGCGGCTGGCTCGCTCCACGCGGCATCATCCCCGCCCCCACGGAAACGGAATAACACGACTCACCAACTCGGCACCACGCGGCCCGAGGCAGGCGTCTCGGACCAAGGATCGCGCCACGTCAGGCAGCGGCCCGCTGCGGCTGCAGTTCGGTGAACAGGTTCACCGTGTGGAGCATCTCGCCGTCGGCGTCGTAGAACTGCAGCACGCCCACGTCAATCAGCCACATGGCGAACATTTCGGCGGCGCGATAGCAGCGGGCGACGCACCGGCCACGATCGATGCGGATGTTTTCCTGCACGTCGGCCACGTCGACGGCCTCGGCACCGAACTCGAGGAAGTATCGCGTGACGATGTGCCGCACGTCGGCGGCATGCATGTTCAGTCGCATGGGAAGCAACCTCCTGTTGCGGGCGTGTCGAACGACTTCCTGTCGATCGGAGGCGGAACCATACCGGGCCGTTTCCGGCGACGGTAGGCGACTTTTCCGGGCCACTCCCCGGCTCAAAGCCCCGATTCCCTCCACGTCAGAAACTATCGGCGTGATCGTGGCTTCGGGGTGACTGCCGGCTCGGTGGTCTTTCCAAACCGCATGCGCCGGCGAGTTTCGCCAGGTTGCCCGTTCGCGCCAGCCCCTACAGGCGGGCGGTCCAGGCGGGTGCTGCATAGCGTTCGGCGACGAGGCGGGCCACCCGCTCCCGGGGCCACGCGGTGCGATTGCATGCTGGCGCGAATGCGGCGCGGACAGCCGCTTCGAGTGCCGCCACCCCGAGCCGCAGGTTTGCGAGGAATGCCCCGTGAGGCCGCCGGCCACGATAGTCCGGCTCGCGGGGTGGGTGCCGGAGAACCCGACCGACGAGATCGAGATCGAAGTCGTCGAGCAGCGTGCCGTGATAGAGCACCCCGTGCCGCCGCACACGAAGTGCGTTGCCGGACACCTTCCGATCACCATCGGCGGCCCGCACCACGAGGTCGCTCGAACCCCTGCGGGAGACGCCGCCGGGCATGGCCGCCACGCGCGAGAGCGCCGCACAGAGCGGGTCGAGCATGCGGGCATGGAGCGCGTCGATCGGCGGTGCGCCGTCCGGGTAGGGCTCGACCACCGACCACATCAGGCATCCCGGCCCCAGCAGCACTGTGAGCCCTCCGCTGGGGCGGCGCACGATCCGCACGCCGGCCGCCCGGCAGGCGTCCAGATCCACCTCCGCGTCCAGACGGCTCGACGATCCTACGACCACCACCGGCTCCCGCGCCATCCATGTCCGCACCACGGCCGTCGTGGTCAGGCCGTCGTGTGCCTCCTCCAGCAGGGCTTCGTCGAGCGCGAGATGCTCCTCGACGGTGTCCACGTCGGCGTCGAGCCACACGGCCCCCGGCCAGGAACGGTCAAGTTGACGCTCCACGTGGCCCCCCTAGACTTTTCCAGGTGCACGGCAGTCCCAGGGTTCACCCATGGCAGAATTCAAGCGGCCGCTTTCGGCAGACGACGCCCTGCCGCCCGTCGAGCCGCCGAGTGCCGCCTTTCTCGTGCAGTTGTTCCTGGTGCCGGGACTCATCGTCTCCATCATCGTCTGTGTGTGGCTGGCGTTCCACTGGCTCGCCCATTTGGGCAACGACCCCCAGGCGTACGTGCGCACACTCCAACGGGCCAACGAGGGTCGCTGGCAGGCGGCGCTCAACCTGGCCAACGACCTGCGCGGGCCCGGGAGCGCGGCTCTCAAGCAAGACGAGCCCCTGGCTCGCGAATTGGGCCGGATTCTCTCCGAGGAGGTCGTGAGCGGCCGGTCGGGGGAGCAGTCCGAGACACTCCGCGTCTATCTCTGTCGCGCTCTCGGTGAATTCGCCGTGCCGGCTGCGGCGGCGCCGCTCGTGGAACGGATCGCCGATGCATCCGATCCCCAGACGGCCCGAGCGGCCGTCGAGGCGCTCGCGGTGCTCCAGGCCAATCTCGTGGCGGCGGGGCAGGACTTCGCCGATCCGGCTGGTGTCACGGCGGCCGTGGTCGCAGCCTCACAGAGCGACGATGCGCCGCTTCAGTCGGCAGCCGCCTTCACGCTCGGCGTGCTCGGGGGCGAGGCCGCCGTCGAGCGGCTGCTCACGCTGGCCGGTGCCACGAACGACGACGTCCGCTTCAACGCGGCGCTCGGGCTCGCCCGCCAGGGCCGCACCGAAGCCTACGAAGGGCTCGGCGAGATGCTGGCCCTGCCCGACACCGCGCCCGGCCCCGGTGACGATGCGGCGGCCCAATCGCGGCGGTACAAGCGGGCCCTCGTGGTCGTCAACGCTTTGCGCGGCGTGGCGTTGCTCGTCGACGCCACCCACGAGCCGCCGCCGGCCGGGCTCGTCGATCGCCTCAAGGCCGCCGCGAGCGACCCGGTGGGTGACGTCCGCTCAGGTGCCGCCGCCCTGCTCAAAAAGATCGCACGCATCGCGGCCCCCGCAGCTGCCTGACCGACTGCTATCTCGCACGATTCAACATCCCGAACCCGAAGGAGGCCCCCGATGGCCGTGACGACGAAAGAGACGATCGCCCTCTTGCTCGAGAGCTACAGCATGGAGCTCGAGACCGTGGTGAACTATCTCGCCAACAGCGTGAACCTCGACGGCGTGCGGGCCGAGGAGATCAAGAAGTCGCTCGGCGCCGACGTGCCCGGCGAGATCGCCCACGCTCAGCAACTCGCCAACCGCATCAAGCAGCTCGGCGGGCACATTCCGGGCTCGGCAGCGCTGACGATGGGCGGCCAGATCCAGCCGGTCACCGACACCACCGACGTGGTGGGCGTGATCAAGAGCGTGATCGCCGCCGAAGAAGCCGCCTGCGCCCAATACAAGAAGGTCATCAAGGCGGTCGATGGCGAGGACTACGTCACGCAGGACCTCTGCATCCGCCTGTTGGCCGACGAGGAAGAACATCTCGTGCAGTTCAAGGGCTTCCTGAAAGAGTACGCGAAGTAGGAGACACGTCTCGGCCGGCCGCCTGTTTTCACGCCCACGCCGGCTTCGGGCTCTCCATACCCCATCGCCGGACGGCAGGGCAGGTGGCAATGACCCGCACTCGGAGCCGGCGGTAGGCATGCTCGCCTCCGGTCGTGTTGAGAGTACAGGACTCGTGGGTTTTGCTCAGACGCCGATAGTCCTCAACGACTCCCTGCGTCTGCGCGTGCCCACCGACCGACTCCGCCGAAAGTTCTTAGCGCCTACGAGTTGAGGAGGCTTCGGGCTCCCCGTGTCCCGCTCGCCGGCGTATTTGACCAGCGGAGCCATCTTCACGCGAACACCCGGCATCCTGCCGTTGTTCGCTTGGCGGGCCTCCGCCCGCTGGTGTTTACCCGGGCCTCCGGCCCTGACGTTCGCGTGTGGGAGCCGAGCTTTGCTCGGCGACCGTAAGCCGGCGCCGACGCCGGGACGGCGGCGACGGCGCGACAGACGCCAGGCGCAGCGCAGGCAAATCCGAGTGAGCCGGAGCCTGGAGGGCGGAGGCGAACGTCCGGCGACGGGATATGGGGAGCCCGGAGCCGGCGTCATTGAGATCACGCCAGTTCAGGCGTTGAGATACTCGTCGAGCAGTTCGCGGAGCAGGTCGGTGTCGGGTTCGATGCCCGTCCACGTGTGGAAGTCGATCGCCGTCTTCGCGCAGTGGATTTCCAGGCCGTCGATCGTGCAGGCGCCGTGCTTCTGGGCCGCGGCGACGACGGGCGAAGGCTGCGGCACGAGGGCGAAGTCGGCGACGACATGATCCTTTCGCAGGCCCGTGAGCGTGAGCCGGGCGTCGGCGGGTATCGCCGACACCACGATGCCCACGTGCTCCGGCACCATGAGCTCAGCCTGCCAGGGCAGCACGGTGGCAGGCGCGCCGTCGACGCCTGCCAGGGCTTCCACCAGCGCCGTCGCAGCGTCGGGAGTGCGATTGCAGACGAGCAGGCTGGCCGCGCCGGCAAGCGAGAGCTCGAGTGCTGCGGCCCGGGCTGCCGGGCCCGCGCCGATGAGCAGCACGGCTTCGCCGGACGGGTCGGCGTGGGCCCGCAGCGCCTCGAGCAGCCCGCGGCCGTCGGTCATGTGGCCGACGAGCCCGGTCGGCTGACGTTCCACGAGACTCACCGCCCGTGAAAACGTGGCGGTCGGTGACACCGCGGCGACATGCGCCGTCGCCAGGCCACGGAGCGGGCCGGAGAGGATGCACCCACGAAACCCCATGGCATCGATGCCTGCGAGTGCCGCGGCGATGCGGTCGTGGGCCACCTCGAGGGTCAGGAATCGCCAGTCGAGGCCGGCCTCCGCGAGGGCACGTTCGCAGAGATACTGCGCGGGATTCCCGGCCGCCGGGCAGCCCAGAAGGGCGATGACCTCCTGGAGTGCCGGGCTCGTCATGCACAGAGATCCGCGTCGCAGGTCAGACCGTGACGCTCGTGGCCGCGACGAATCGCGGGTCGGTGCGGATCGGATCGAAGTCCGGCTCGACCTCCGTGAGGTCGCGAAACCGGCCGTCGATTGCGATGGCCCGCGCGAGATGCTCGATCGCAGCCTGCACGCGTCCGCCGAGCGACAAATAACAGGAGAGATTGTAGTGCAGGATCGGCTGCTGCGGAGTGGCTTCGAGCCCCCGCTCGAGCACGCCGATCGCATCCTCGAGCCGGCCGAGTCGCTTGAGACACCAGCCCATGCCGAGCCAGGCCTCGAGTTTGTCGGGGTCGTGTTCCGTGACGGCCTGGAGCAGATGCAGGGCGTCTTCCCAGCGGCCCAGGGCCCGCAGGGCCTCCCCCTCGAGCATCTTGGTGCCCGGCAACGACCGGGTCGGCTCCGGGATTTCGGCCAGAAGACCGAGGGCGCGTTCGAGGAGCCGTCGGGCCGATTCGGGCACCGGACGGTCGGTTTCGACGAGCAATTCACCGAGTTCGATGTAGCCCGTCGCCTGCCTGAGAATGGCCTGCCGACGAAGCCTGGTCATGGCGGTCATGGAAACGCCTCCTCTCCCAGTGTAGGCCGCGCGGTGCGCCCGGCCGGGCGCGGCCCTCTGGGAACCCTGCTGGTAGTACGCAGTTCGAGCCTGTTGGATCGGTAGGGGGGTGGGAATCAGGGGGCGTTTTGCCCAGTTTGCCGGGCGGATCTTGAGCCGGCTACGGAATTTCTGGCCAGGCGCCACTCCTTCAATGGAGACGAACCGGAAGCCCGCCCGGGTGGGCCTCGATTCCCGCGCCCCATTGGAGTGCCCATCATGCGTCTGACGCTTCGCACGCTTTTGGCCTGGCTCGATCATGTGCTCCCCTCCGACGAGCAGCATGAACTGGCCGCCAAGGTGGCGGCGAGCGGCCCCGCGCAGCAGCTTGTCGCCAGGATCCGGCAGGTCGTCGAGCGGCCGACGATCCCGGCACCGCGGGCCGATGGGCGGGGGCTGGGGGCCGATCCGAATTCCGTAGCCGAGTACCTCGACAACTGCCTCGTGCCCGAACGATTGGAGGCGTTCGAGCGAATCTGCATCGAGTCCGACATGCATCTGGCCGAGGTTGCGGCGTGCCACGAGATGCTCGCCACACTGGCCCACACTCCCGGGGTGGCGACGTCGCTGGATTCCGCCGGCCGGCAACGCTTGCTCGCGGCGATGGGGCATCATTCGACGATCGTGTTTGCAGATCTTGAGCGGCGCGAGGCGGTTTCAAACGCGCGGGCCGTGCGATCGGCGATCGAGGCGGCACCCGGTCCGGCAGCCGTGCCGGCCCGCCGCCGGGCCTCCCGGGCGGCATGGGCGGCCGCGTTGGCCGCGGTCGCGCTGCTCCTGGCGCTCGGGGTGTTTTTGGTCGATGCGATCGGCCGTTCGCGCGGGCGGCGCGGCGATGCCGGAGCCGTGGCCGGCGTGGCCAGAGACGCGGCGGGTGCCGCACCGGCGATCGAACACGTTCCCCCGGCTGCGCCCGCCGAGCCCGCAAGCCCGCCGACTCCGCAGGCAACCGCTGCGGTGCCGGCGGAGCCCGCGATGGAACCGCGCGCCGTTCCTGAGGCCGATGCACCGGCAGCGGCGCCCGTGATCGCCGCCGTGCCCCAACCAGACGCACCGCTTCCTCCTGCCACCGCGGCGGCCCCCGCCGCAGCGGAGCCTCCGCCGTCGCTGCCACGGGTGCCCCAGGGAGACGCCCTGGCGATCGCACTGCCGCCTGCGGCCGCCGGAGCGCCGCTCGAACCAGGATTTCCGGCCCCCGCGGCGGCTCCCGGGCCCCCGGATCGAGCCGCGATCGGAGCGGTGGAGAGCACCGGCCTCGTGATGCGTCGCACAGTGGTGCAGGGAAGGACCGTCTGGACAGCGCTCGAACGCGGCGCGGTGCTCGGCCCGCGCGAGGACCTGATCGTGCCCTTCGGCTGTCAGCCGGATGTCACCGTCGGCGGCATCACGATCCGACTGTTGCCCGCGACACGGGCCATCGTCAGCGCCGACGCCGGCGGCGGACCGCGCCTGGAGGTGGTGTTCGGCAGGGCTCTCGTCCGGGCTGGCCGAAGCGATGCACGGGTCGGCGTCGTCGCGGGCGGACTCGAAGGCACCATCATCGCCGGACTCGACGGACAGGCGGCCATCGCCGTCGACCTCGACCGTGCGCCGGGCTCCGATCCTGCGGTCGAGGCTGCGCGGGTGCGAGCGACTGTCGTCGCCGTCAACGGCGGGCTTGCGTGGCGGCAGTCGGGCCGTGCGGCGGATGGTGAACTGCGACCTCTCGCGGGGCTTGCGGCCGAGGGCATTTTCGACGCCCGGACGGCGATCGTCTGGGAGAGCATTGCGGCCGACGTCGGCACGGTCGCACGCCTCGATCCACTCCCGGCGTGGATCGCGGCGCCGCTGCCGGTGGACAAACTCGAACGCAACGCCGCCGAGGCGCTGGCTGCGCGGCTTCTCGAGACCGGTTCGCTCGACGATGCGCTGCGCGACCTCGCTGCCGATAGGCGGGTCGAGAATCGGGTCCTTGCGGCTTCGACACTCGCCCTGACCGGCGACTTCGACTCCGCCGTCGATTTGTTGTGCACCGAGGCGGTCGGCCGGCGGCTCGAGCAGAAGCAGTGGTCGAAGCTCGAGGCCGACGTGGTGCCGCTGGCACTCGCACGAGGCGCCAACGCCGCCGCGAAGCTCCGTGCGGCCTTCGAAACACGTGCTCCGCACGGCAAGGCCGACACGCTCTTCGCAATGGCCCGCGGCTTTGGCGATCCCGAGCTCGCGGCCGGCGCCGCCGCTGACCTCGTCGCGGCACTGGAGGATGGCGATCTGGTGGTCCGCCGCTATGCGTTCAAGTGCCTGTGTGACGTCGTGCGCCCAGCGGGGGTCGATCGCCTACGGTATCGGCCCGACGGCCTGCCGGAGCTGCGCCGTGAAGGGGCGGCGTGGTGGCGCGGCCAGTTGCAAAAGGGTCTGATTCGGCGCCCCGGGGCCGCGTGAGCGGCGCGGTTTGTCGAAGCGACTGCGCGGGTGATATGCTTCACTGTTTCCGCTGAAGAGCCTGTTTTTCCATATCGTCAGCCCAAGAAGGAAGCGATCGGGTGCAAATCAACGTCTCGGCCAGGCATGGGCAGCTCAGCGCGGCATCGCAGTCGAAGATCTCGGCGAAGGTGTCGCGGCTCAAGCGGTATTTCGACAGGATCACCGCCCTCAATGTGACCGTCGACCTGGGCAACGCCGAACTGCCGGAAGTCGAGATCGTGGCCTCCGCCGAGCACTTCCACGACATGGTCAGCCGTGAGCATTCCGGGCAGCTCTGGAGGAGCGTCGACGGCGCCGTTCAGAAGCTCGAGCAGCAGCTGCGGAAACACAAGGAAAAGGTCCGGGACCACAAGCACGTGCAGTCGTCGCGTCGCGATTAGCGGCAGCGCAGTTCGGATCCCGCCCACATCCCCACCCCAGAAGCCCGACCGCATGAAGTTCTCAGATTTTGTCGCCACCGACGCCATTCGGTCCGATGTCGAAGCGGACACCAAGCAGGGCGTGATCCGCGAGATGGCGGAGGCGCTCGTCGAGGCCGGGAAGATCGCGCCGGCGGAACTCGAGGGCATCGTCAAGGCGATCATGAAGCGCGAGGAACTCGGCAGCACCGGCATCGGTCGGGGCGTGGCCGTGCCGCACACGAAGCATCCGAGCGTCGACCGTCTCGTCGGCACCGTCGCCGTGAGCCGTAAGGGAATCGACTTCGAGAGCCTCGATGGCGAGCCGGTGCACCTCTTGTTCCTGCTCGTGTCGCCGCCCGATCGTCCGGGCGACCATCTGCGGGCGCTTGAAAACATTTCGCGGCAGTTGCGCGACGACGACTTCTGCCGCCGTCTGAAGGCCTCCGCCACCCCTGCCGATATCGAGCATCTGCTCGAGGAGGCCGACAGTCACGGAGTGGTCACGTGACAACCCCAGAGACCGTGTCGCGGGAGGTCGTGGTCGGCATCGAGCAGGGCTTGCACGCCCGGCCGGCCGATCTCGTGGCTCGCGAGGCGCGCAAGTGGCAGTCGCGGATCGAACTCGTCGCGGAACGGCAGCGGGCCGACGGCAAGAGCATCCTCGACCTCCTGACGCTCGCGGCCGAGTCGGGCACCCGGCTCGTCGTCGAGGCGACGGGGCCGGATGCCCGCGAAGCCGTCGAGGCCATCGGCGGGCTCTTCGACCGCAACTTTACCGAACAAACTTGATCACGAACACCAGGCCATGAGCCCACGTCGGGCACAGCAGCCGAACACGATTTCCGGGCGGCCAGACCGCCGCCCATCACCGACCGACCGAGACCGAACCCCAAAGAAGGAGCAGCACGAAGCCGCCTGGCGCGAAGCCGTGCGGGGCCGTTGATCGCAGGCATTCCGCCTTTCGGCGGGCGTTGCGTGATCCCCCCGCCCATGGCCCCCGCTGCCGGCGAGCTGGACTGCGCCCGCCATGTTGAAACTCCAAGGCATCGCCGTTTCGCCCGGCGTCACGATCGGCGAAGCGCTCGTCCTCGACAGCGAGGGCTTTCGCATTCCGCGCCGCTTCGTGGAGCGCAGTGCCGTCGATACGGAGCTCGAGCGGCTCGCCAATGCCGTGGCCGAGACTGCCCGCGAGATCGAGCGGAATCGCGATGCGATCCGGGCCGAGCTGGGCGAGCAGTATGCCGCCATCTTCGACGCCCATCTGGCGATGCTGCACGACGAGCGGCTCCAGGGGGAGCTCACGAGCGCCGTCCGCGACAAGAACTGGTGGCCGGAATACGCGGTGAGCCGCACGCTCCGGCGGTATGCAAAGGTGTTTCAGAGCCTCGACAACCATATCGCCCAGCGGGCCCACGACATCTACGACATCGAGAAGAGTCTGCTCCGCAACCTCCTGGGGCAGCGGCGCGAGACGCTGGCGGCGATTTCGCAGCCCGTGATCGTGCTCGCCCACAACCTCACACCGAGCGAGACGGCGAACCTCGATCGCCGGTTCGTGAAGGGCTTTGCCACGGAACTCGGGGGCCCCGGCAGCCACACCGCGATCGTGGCAGAGGGGCTCGAGATTCCGGCCGTGGTGGGGCTGGGGCCGTTTCTGGCCGACGTGTCGGGCGGGGAGCCCGTGATCCTCGACGGGCAGCAGGGCGTCGTGATCCTCCAGCCCGACGAAGAGACGATCGCCCGCTACAAGCTCGAGCTCGAGGCCGCCCGCACCGTGGCCGCCAAGCTCGACACGCTCCGCGACCTGCCGGCCGAGACGCTCGACGGCGAGCGCATCCAGCTCACGGGCAACATCGAGTTTCCAAGTGAGGCCGAGCAGTGTCTGTCGCGCGGCTGCGACGGCATCGGGCTCTACCGCACCGAATTTCTCTATCTGACGAGCCGGCGGGAGCCGACCGAAGAGGATCACTTCGCGGCCTACAGTGCCGTGGTGCAGTCGATGCACGGCAAGCCGGTCGTGATCCGCACGCTCGATCTCGGCGCCGACAAGATGCGCACCGAGACCACGCCCGAAGAGGAGCGCAACCCATGCCTGGGCTTGCGGAGCATCCGGCTCTCGCTCCGGCAGCTGCCGATGTTTCGCACACAGCTGCGGGCCATTCTGCGGGCGAGCGCCCTGGGCGACGTGCGGGTGCTCTTCCCGCTCGTTTCCACGATCGTCGAATTGCGGCAGGCGCGGCTCGTGCTTGCCGACGTGATGGAGGACCTTGCCGAGCACGGCATCGCGTTCAACCCCAAGATGCCCGTGGGCATGATGGTGGAGACGCCGGCCGCCGTGATGATGCTCGACGCCTTCATCAAGGAGGTGGATTTCGTCTCGATCGGCACCAACGACCTGATCCAGTACACGCTGGCGGTCGACCGTGGCAACAAGGAGGTGGCCGATCTCTACAACGCCTGCGATCCGGCGGTGCTGCGGCTCTTGAGCCGCTCGCTCGACGTGGCGCGGGAGGCCGGTGTGCCGGCCAATGTCTGCGGTCAGATGAGCGGCAGCGTGATGTACACGCAGCTGCTTCTGGGGCTGGGCCTGCGGCAGCTGAGCGTGCCGCCGAGCGCCATCCCGGAGGTGAAGCAGGCGTGCCGAAGTGTTTCGGTCGCCGATTGCCGCGAGATCGCCGCACGGGCGCTCCAGATGGACAGCGCCCGTGAGGTGAAGGCTTTTTTGCGCGACCAGATGCGTCGCCGGCTCTCGGAGACCGTCGGCTGACGGCGTCGTCCACAGAGGACGCGAGAGCCCCGAGGAAACCAGAAAGGAACGACGATTCATGAAGCAGGAAATGCTGATCAACGTGTCGCAGCCGGAGGAGTGCCGGATCGCGATCATGGAGGACGGAGTGCTGGAGGAGCTCTACGTGGAGCGGACCAGCCAGGACAATCTTGTGGGCAACATCTACAAGGGGCGGATCGTCAACATCGAGCCCTCGATCCAGGCGGCGTTCGTGGATTTCGGGGTGGGCCGCAACGGCTTTCTCCACATCAGTGACGTCGAGCCGCAGTACTACCGCCAGGGCGGCCTCGATCCCGACAAGGCCTTCGACGCGGAGCCGCCGAGCCGGGGCGTCGAAGCGGCGGGCGACGATGACGCCCGGCAACGGGCGGCCACGAAGCGCAAGCCGCGGCTCGGCGACCGCCCCCGGGTGAAGCCGCCGATCCAGGACGTCCTGCGGCGCGGCGACGAGGTGCTCGTGCAGGTGATCAAGGAGGGCTTCGGCACGAAGGGGCCGACGCTCTCCACCTACATCTCGATCCCCGGCCGCTACCTCGTGCTCATGCCGCCGCTGGGCCGCGTCGGGATCTCGAAGAAGATCGACGACGAGCGCGACCGCCGCATCCTCCGCGACATCATGCTCGACCTCAAGCCGCCGAAGGGGGTGGGCTTCGTGGTGCGCACGGCCGGCACCGAGCGGACGAAGTCGGAGATGGCCCGTGACATGGCCTATCTCCTCAATCTCTGGAAGAGCATCGTGCGCCGGATGCGGAAGTATTCCGCGCCGATCGATATCTACCAGGAAAGCGACATGATCATCCGCACGATCCGCGACATGTTCACGGAGGACGTGGGGCGGATCCTGATCGACGAGCCGGCCGCCTACGAGCGGGCCAAAGAGTTTCTCGAGCTCGTGATGCCGAAATACGCGGAGCGGCTTCATCTCTACGAAGGCAAGGAGCCGCTCTTCCACCGCTACGGGCTGGAGGAGGAGATCGGCAAGATGTATCAGCGCAAGGTGCCGCTCAAGGGCGGTGGGTCGATCGTGATCGACCAGACCGAGGCGCTCGTGGCGATCGACGTCAACTCGGGCTCCTTCCGCACCGAGAAGAGTGCCGAGGAGAATGCCTACCAGATGAACCTGATCGCGGCCAAGGAGATCGCCCGGCAGCTCCGGCTGCGTGACCTCGGCGGTGTGATCGTCAACGACTTCATCGACATGCGGAAGGAGAAGTACCGCCGCGGCGTCGAGAAGGCGCTCCATGAAGCGATGAAGCGGGATCGGGCCCGCACGAAGATCCTGCGAACGAGCCCGTTCGGCCTGGTCGAGATGACCCGGCAGCGGATTCGGCCGTCACTCCGGAAGAGCATCTTCCGCGACTGCCCCACCTGCACTGGCACGGGCATGGTGAAGACGGCCGAGAGCATGGCGATCGAGGTGATGCGGACACTGCAACTCTCGGCGACCCGCGACGATTTGGCCCGCCTCAACATCACGGTGCACGACGAGGTGGCCACCTGGATCAACAACCGCAAGCGGCGGGAGATCACGCAATTTGAGGACCAGACCCACATCCAGCTGCACGTGGACGGCAAGGACGGCGTGTCGCCGGAGCACCTCGTGTTCGAGGCCTGGGATTCCACGGGCCGGAGCGTGCGGTTTCCGTAGGTGGCACGGATGGCCGTCGGGCCCGGCGAGTGACGGGGTTTTCAGCCCCCACTCGACCGGGCTGCGGGCGGTTGGTACCCTTCGAGGCTCCCCGATTCGAGAGTGACAGACACCATGGCCAAGACAAGTTCTACCGACACGGCCGCCACGATGGCGGGCTCCGACCACCTCTACGCGATCGTCGCCGACGGCGGTCGCCAATACCGCGTCATGGAGGGGCAGGAGATCGAGATCGACTTCCGGCACCTTCCGGCCGGCAGCGAGATCGTGTTCGACGAGGTGCTCGCCGTGAGCGCGGCCGGCAAGCTGACGCTCGGCAAGCCCATCGTGAAGGGCGCCAAGGTGAGTGCCGAGGTCGTGGGGCTTGTGCAGGGCGACAAGATCTTCGTGCAGAAGTTCCGCCGGCGCAAGAACTACCGCCGCCGCACCGGTCACCGCTCGGTGGGCACGAAGGTGCGGATCGCCGCGATCAAGGCCTAGCCCGTGGGGCAAGCGTCCCGCTTGCTGCTGTAGGACAGGCTTCAGCCTGTCATGCCGGAACGCGCCCAATCCGGCTCGGGGTTACCCCGTACCGTCTCGCCGGACGCTCACTACGGCCATCCTGGCCTTCGCTCGCTCGGATGTGCCTGCGCTCCGGCTTCCTGCCTGCGCTGGTCACATACGCCGTCTCAACGGCAGGGGTAACCCCTCGCCTCCCGTTTCAGTTGAGGAGGCTTCGGGCTCCCCGTATCCCGCTCGCCGGCGTATTTGACCAGCGGAGCCATGGATGGCGCAGCGCAGGCAAATCCGAGTGAGCCGTAGCCTGGAGGGCGAAGGCGAACGTCCGGCGAGCGGGATACGGGGAGCCCGAAGCCGGCGCGCGATCGACGACAGACTACAAGCCCAGCCCGGCCAATGGACCGCCGCGGGTGCACAAGGCGTCGACGGCGGCCGTGACGGCGGGGTCTTCCTCGACCGGCGGCGCGTGGTGGGGCTTGAGGCGGGCGTCGATCACGAGCGGGCCGCGGCAGCCCCAGTGTTTCTGGTGCGTGAACGCGTCGACACCGTGCACGTCGGCGGCCGGATTCGAGCGAGTGAACGACACCCAGAGGAAGTTTTCGAGCGATGCCGCGGCAAAGGTGGCGTCGTCCACGATCACGATGAGTGGAAAGCGCCGCAGCGGATGGTCGGAGCCGACCGCGGAGCAGAAGCGATCGACGTCTTGCGACCACGTGGGCGACTGGGATGAGGCCCAGATCGCCGCGTCGCTCGGAGCGTCGAGCCGGGGGCGGGGCTCGATCCGCGGGCCTGCGATGGCGACGACGCCCGGCAGGCAGACGCATGGATTCGCGAAGCCGTTCGGAAGGCTGATGCCGGCCGGCAAATCGCGCGGCAGGTCGCGGATCGCCGGGCCGCGGGCGGCCACCACGAGCTTCGAGCCCGCGTTGAGCCCGGTGCCGGAGTAGTCGAGCGTGTCGATCGTCGTCTCGGTGTGGAAGTGGCAGTCGCGGCGCCAGTCGGCCCGGGCAAGGAGATGGGCGAGGAACGGGGCGATGTCGTGGGCGTCGAGACCGGGGGCATCGTCGCCGGCGACGATGAACAGATACTTGGCGAGCGACAGCTGCCCTTGGCCGAGGATCGCGGAGGCCTGCGTGAGCAGTTCGGCCGGCCGCGTGGAGGGCTTCCAGGGCAGGTAGCGTTCGCTCCCGACGGCGAGCAGCAATGGATGGACGCCCGAGGCATCGACGGCATGCACGCTCGACACACCCGGCAACACGGTGGGAATCACCGGCCCGGTGAGCTCGTGCACGAGCCAACCGAAGAGCGTGTCTTCCTGCGGGGGCCGGCCGACCACGGTCACTGGCCAGATCGCTCCCTCCCGATGCCAGACGTGATCGACCCGCATCAGGGGAAACTCGTGCTGCCGCGCGTAGTAGCCGAGGTGATCGCCGAACGGCCCCTCCGGCTTGGTCGCACCCGGATGCACCGTGCCCTCGATCACGAAATCCGCATCGGCGTAGATCGCGGGCCGCCCCTGCCGACGGATCATCGGGATTCGGTGGCCGGCGAGCACGCCGGCGAACGTGAGTTCCGAAAGACCTTCGGGGAGCGGCATCACCGCCGAGACAGCCAGCGCCGGCGAGCCGCCCACGAAGATCACCACCTTGAGCGGCTCGCCCCGGGCGAGGGCCGCCGCATGATGCACGCCGATCCCACGGTGGATCTGGTAGTGGAGCCCGACTTCCCGATCGTGCTCGTAGGCGTTGCCCGAGATCTGCACGCGATACATGCCGAGGTTCGAGTGCTTCGTGCCCGGCCGGTCGGGGTGTTCGGTGTAGACGGCCGGCAGCGTGATGAACGCGCCGCCGTCACCCGGCCAGCCGGTCACCTGCGGCAGGCGCGAGAGCGGAATCTCACGGGCGAGCACGGGGCCGGTGCGGACGCTCCGCGGCAGCATCGAGAGGGCGTCGTAGGGCGACCGCCAATACCGCCACGGCCGCTGGAGGGCCGCCGCCGGATCGATCTTGAGCTCCACGAGTCGCTTCACGCGGTCGAGCGAGTCGGCGAAGATCCGCTCGATCCGCCGCTGCGTGCCGTAGAGGTTGACGAGCACTGGAAACGCGGAGCCCCGCGGCTGCGTGAACAAGACGGCCGGTCCGCCTGCTCGGAACAGCCGCCGCTGAATCTCGGCGATCTCGAGATGAGGATCGACGGGATGGTCGACTTCGACGAGCAGCCCTTCGGCCCGGAGCGCCGTGACACAGCCTTGCAGTGAACGAAATCCCATACGGCAAAACGGTGCCTGGCACCAAATCTAGGTAAACTACGCAAGAGTTATAGACATCTTGCCCGGATTTGGTGGCTGGCACCGGTTTTCTTTTTCGGAGCACGAGGCATGGTCGAGATTGCGACGACGTATGAGGGCGGGCTGCGGTGTCGGGCCGTGCATGGGCCATCCGGGACGGCGCTCGTTACCGACGCGCCCGTCGACAACCACGGTAAGGGGGAGAGTTTTTCGCCCACCGATCTCGTGGCCACGGCGTTGGGCGCGTGCATGATGACGGTCATGGGGATCGTCGCCGAGCGGCATGGCATCGATCTTGCCGGGATGACGGCCCACACGGTGAAGGAGATGACGAAAGAGCCGCCGCGGCGGATCGCAGCGCTGCGCACCCGGCTCTCCATCCCGCTGGCGGCCGACCATCCGCACCGCGAGGCACTCGAGCGCGCGGCTCACACGTGCCCCGTGCACAAGAGCCTCCATCCCGACATCGACGCGGGCGTAGAATTCGTCTGGACGGGCTGAGCCCGGTCCGGGCTCACGGCAGGATCCGTAGGCCGACCGTCGTGTTGAGGTCGAGCATGGCGCGGCGATGTCGGAGCAGGGCGTCGCGCAGGCTCTGCACCACGTCGCCGGCCGTGTCGAGATGGTCCTGGAGGTCGTCGGCATCGATCTGGCCGGCGGTGAACTCCGCCAGTTTCCGCTTCGCGAGCGCGACGGCGCGCGGCACGACGTCGCGTTCGAGCTGTTCGAGGGCCTCGCGCGACCGGCGGTATTCCCGCTCGGCCAGCCGCACCTCGGCCGCCACGCGTCGCTCGAGCGACGCGAGCTCGAGCCGCGTCTGGTTCATGTTGCTTTCCGCACGGGCGATGTTGCCCTGGTTGCGGTTGAAGATCGGCAGCGCGAACGTGAGTCCGACGGCCCACGAGCTCGCGCTCTCCTTGCCGTAGGGGCTGTTGTCCTGGATCGTGATCGGGTCGTAGAAGAGGAAGACGTCTTCGAAGCGGTTCGCCCGTTGCAACGCGACTTCCGCCCCTGCCCGGTCGATACCGAGCCTGGCCGCCCGCAGGTCGGGGCGGCAGCGGAGCGCGAGCGCCGAGAGGTCTTCCGCCGGCGGCGGCGGAGGGAACTCCGTGCGGAGCGCCCCTTGCGGCTCGATGCGGGCCGTCTCCTCGACGGGCAGATTGAGCAAGACGCCGAGCGACTCCCGGGCGTCGTCGTAGGCCTCCGTCGCATCGCCCAGGGCGCTCCGGGACCGCTCCAGCGCGAAGGCGGCGTGATCGAGGGCGTCGGCGATCCGCGGCTCGGCCGGAGTGGCGGATCGACGCAGTTCCCCGAGGAATCCCTCCTGCCGGCGCACGGTCGCGGCGGCCGCCAAGGCGTCGATCCGCGCCGCCTGGAGCGCGACGTAGGCCCGGCCGACGGCGTCGATCTGCCGCCGCGAGACGTCCTGAAACTGCGCCTCGAGCGTGGTGCGGGCCATGCGGGCCACGACCGTCCGGGCCTGCCGCTTGCCGGAGAGGTCGAGTGGATAGGTGATGTTGAGGTCGTATTGTGTGGGGCCGCCGGGCCGCGCGTCGTTGAATCGACCGTAGGGAATGAACTGGGTGTCCATGTAGACGAGCGGGTTGGTCCGCAGGCCCGCCGTGAGGATGTCGGCGTCGGCCTGCGTCAGTTCGTGTCGGAGCGCACGGATGTCGAGATTCGCCGTCATCGTCCGTTCGATCGCCGCGTCGAGCGTGAGCCCGTCCGCGGAACCGGCGTCGTCGAGCACGGAGAGGTCGATGATCACCGCCGGCCCGGGAGCGGTTGGCACCAGAGTCGGCGCGGGAAGTGATTCGGGCAGTTCGAGGCCGCGGGTGGCCGCGATGCTCGAGGCCGCCGCTCGCGTACGGCCACCCTTCGGCAGCTGTCCCGTCCGGCGCTTGCCACCCAGGAGCCCGGGCGTCGTGCCGCCGCCGGGGCCGATGAGGTCCATGCTCGGGGCAAGCGCGCCAGGCCCGGGGCCGAGTGCCGGCTCGACGGAGCCGGGAATCGGGCCGAGGTTGGGAAACTCGAGGATCGCCGTTCGCTGGCCGCCTGCCCCGTCCTGCTGCGCTCGGGCGGATGGCGACGGCAAGGCACAGGCCGCGGCGCAGGCCAAGGCCGTCGCCAGGCGTCGCCAGGTTCGCTCGCCGCGCATGCCCAATGTCCTTTCCGCAGACGCGGTGCCGTGGCTCCCCGACACCGGCGTCCCATCCGCTATCATCGGAAAGGCCGCGGCAACCGCTTCATCTTCACGGGTCGGTCAGGTTCGCGGCCATCGAGCGCTGCTTATCCAGCTTGCCCCGTCTTCTCCCCCGACTGTTCGATGGCCGACCTCTTCTCCGCATCCCGCGCCGCCAACGTCGCCCGTGCCGCGCCCCTAGCCGCCCGCATGCGGCCGCGGCGGCTGGCTGACTACGTCGGCCAGAGCCACGTCGTGGGCCCGGGCACGCTCCTGCGGCGCCTGATCGAGGCCGATCGCCTTGGCTCGGTGATCCTGTATGGCCCGCCCGGCGTCGGCAAGACGACGCTCGCCGAGATCATCGCCACCGAAACGAAGCGCCGGTTCGTCGAGCTCTCCGCTACTGCCTCGGGCGTGAAGGAACTCCGCGACGTGCTCGATGCGGCCCGCCGGCGGCTGGAGGACGACGGCCAGCGCACGTGCCTGTTCGTCGACGAGATCCACCGCTTCAACAAAGCGCAGCAAGACGTGCTCCTGCCCGACGTCGAGAGCGGCGTGATCGCCCTGATCGGTGCGACGACGCAGAATCCGTTCTTCGCGCTCACGAGCGCGCTCGTGAGCCGCAGCCGGATCTTCGAGCTCGAAAGCCTGACGCCGGCCGACATCGCCTTGATCGTTGAGCGGGCTGTCGCCGACCGGGAGCATGGGCTCGGCGGTGAGCAGGTGACGCTCCTGCCCGACGCCTGCGAATTCCTCGCCGAAACCTCCGACGGCGATGCCCGGCGGGCCCTTGGCGCCCTCGAGATCGGCGTGCTCTCGAGCCCCGAGCGACCGCTCGCGTTCACGCTCGCCCTCGCCCGCGAGAGCGTGCAGCGCAAGGCGATCACCTATGACGCCGGCGACACGCACTACGACTGCGCAAGCGCCCTCATCAAGAGCATCCGCGGCAGCGACGCCGATGCCGGGCTCTACTGGCTCGCGCGAATGCTCGCCGGGGGTGAGGACGTGCGGTTTCTCTCCCGGCGGCTCGTGATCCTCGCAAGCGAGGACATCGGCAACGCTGATCCGCAGGCGCTGCTGATCGCCGTGGCTGCGATGCAGGCGACGGAGTTCGTGGGACTGCCGGAATGTCGGCTCACGCTCGCGCAGGCCGTGACGTATCTCGCGCTCGCCCCCAAGAGCAACGCCTGCACCACGGCGATCGGCGCGGCCACGAGCGACGTGCACGAGAAGCGGGTGATCCCCGTGCCGCGGCACCTGCAAGACAAGCACTACGCCGGGGCGAAGCGACTCGGCCACGGCCAGGGCTATGAATATGCCCACGATGCCCCCGAGGGAATCGCGGCCCAGGACTACCTCGGCGTCGAGAAGCGGTATTACGAGCCGACCGACCGAGGCTTCGAACGGGAGCTCTCCGAGCGGCTCGCCGAGATTCGTCGCCGGCTGACGGAAGGACGTTGACGTGCGGGCCGTGGTGCAGCGGGTGCGCGAGGCACGGGTGACGGTCGCCGGCTCCGACGTCGGCGCGATCGGGGCCGGCCTGCTCGTGCTCGTGGGTGTCGAGACGGGCGATGCACCAGCCGACGTCGACTGGCTCGCGGAGAAGGTCGCCCGCCTGCGGATCTTCGCCGATGGCGACGGCACGATGAACGTCGACGTGCGTGAGGCTGGCGGCGGCGTGCTCGTGGTCAGCCAGTTCACACTCCATGCGAGCACGAAGAAGGGCAACCGCCCGAGCTTCCTCGCAGCCGCCCGGCCCGATGAGGCGACTCCGCTCTACGAGCGGTTTGTTGCCGCGCTGGAAACGCTGGTCGCCCGCCCGGTGCCACGCGGCGTGTTCGGGGCCGACATGCAGGTGGCACTCGTCAATGACGGCCCGGTGACGATCGTGATCGATTCCCGGCGGCGGGAGTGACGGCCCGGGTGGACGGCGAAAAAACTGTGGTAAACTGCCGGTCCACGGTGGCTATAGCTCAGTTGGTTAGAGCACTAGATTGTGATTCTAGGGGTCGCGGGTTCGAGTCCCGTTAGCCACCCATTCCCTTTGTTTCTTTCACTCAGGTCACTTCCTCGGAGACCGCCACGATGATCCTCGGCAAGCTCTGGAAGGCGCTTTCGGCGCAGATGAACAAGATCGCCAACTTCTTCTGGACGGCCGATCCGGTCGCGCAGTTGCAGTATGAGTACGACAAGGCCGTCGATCAGATGAAGGAAGGCCGCGAGGGGCTCGAGCAGTATCGGGCGCTCGTCGAGCGAGTCACGCGGCAGGTGAACGGCGACCGCGACCACGTGGCCAAGCTCGAGGCCCAGGTGAAGGCCTACCTGCAGATCGGTGAGCGCGACACGGCGAGCAAGTTCGCCCTCGAGCTCCAGCGGGCCAAGAAGGAGCTCGCGGAGAACGAAGCCCAGCTCAAGCTCCACGAGGCGGCCTACGGCAACAACGTCACCAAGATCAAGCATGCCACGAAGAAGCTCGCCAGCCTCAAGCAGAAGATCCAGAAGTACGACGCCGAGCTCAAGCTCAGTCGGGCTGAGGCGGAGCTGGCGAAGTTGGCCACGAGCTTCAACTTCGACATCACCACCGATTTCGGGCAGATCGAGGACGTGATCCAGGACAAGATCGGCCTCAATCGGGCGAAGGTGCGTGTGGCAGCCGATCTTTCTGGTGAGGGGCTCGACAAGATCAAGGCCGAGCAGGCAGTCGAGAAAAACATGGCGGAAGACGCCCTGCGTGAGTTCGAGATCCAGATGGGAATGGTGACGCCCGAGACGGCGGGCGTGAAGGCCGACGACAAGGAGCTCGGTACGGAGCGGGCCACGCAGAAGCAGACCTGACGTCGTCACGTTCGCTGCCCCCAGGAGAGCCCAGGTGGCTACTGTCCCATCCGTCCCCCCGCGTTCCGCGGCCGACTCTGCCCCGACGCTCGGCACCGCCTCCGGTGCGGGCAGCACGTCGTTGCCGGCCTGGTGCCCCGCCTGGGCCGAGCGGCTCGGCGATGCCTATCTTGCCGGCACGAGCTGCATGTTCCTGCTCCATGGCAACGTGCGCGATCTCGTGCCCGTCGCCCCGCCCGGCGCCGACGCGGCGAGCGGCTGGGGAACGGTGAACGACTTTCTCGCCCGCGAGCTCTTCGGCCGCTGGGACATCGTGCTCGCCTACGACGTCGGCAAGGGGCTCAGGCCGCTCGCCGGCCCCGATCCCGCCCGGCTGCGGTCGATGGCGCAGTGGCTCACCGAGCGATTGGGGAATGCCGCCTCGTGGCCGCGCGAGCCCGACGCCGCCATCAACGCGATCGATGCCTTGCTCGAGCGCAACCTGCTCGAGGCACCGGAGCAGCGGAAGCGAATCGCGCTCGTGCTCGACTACGCCCAGTATCTCGCGCCGCTTGGAGACGCAGCCACATCGGCCCGTGGTGCGGCAGCCCGGCTGGTCCGCATGCTGGCCTGGGCCACCAATCCGCTGCTGCGGCGCGTGAATGTCGCCATCGTCTTGATCACCGACTCGATGGCGGAGCTGCATCCGCATCTCGTGACGAATCCGGCGGTGACGACGATCGACATTCCGCTGCCCGACGCGGCCGAGCGGGAGCGATTCGCATTGGCGACCGCGACGGCCGCCGGGCTGCCTGCTGCCCAGCACGATGCCGTCCGGCGGGCGGCGGCGCTTTCGGGCGGCCTCTCGCTCGAGAGCCTGCGGGCGGTGATCACGATGTCGGCCCGCGAGGGGACGGCCGTCGATGGCCCCGAGTTCGCCCGCATGAAGAAGGATCTCATCGAGCGATCCTGCCACGGGCTGGTGGAGTTCGTGCAGCCGCGGCTGACGCTCGACGCCGTCGCCGGGCATGCCGAGGCGAAGAGCCGGCTGGAGGCTGACGCACGGGCGATCAAGCGGGGCCAACTCGAGAGCGCCCCCATGGGCTACCTGATCTGCGGGCCGGTGGGCACCGGCAAGAGCTTCATCGCCGAGTGCTACGCCGGGAGCGTGGGCATCCCGTGCGCGGTGCTGCGAAACTTCCGCAGCAAGTATGTCGGCGAGACGGAGGCCAACCTCGAGCACGCGCTCGACGTGTTGCGAAGTCTCGGGCCCGTGGTGGTGATCATCGACGAGGCCGATGCGGCGCTCGGCAATCGCGAGCAGGGGGGCGATTCGGGCACACAGGCTCGCGTGTTTTCGATGATCGCCCGCCAGATGGGCGACACGCGCTATCGTGGCAAGATCGTCTGGATGCTGCTCACGAGCCGGCCCGACATGCTGCCCATCGACCTGAAGAGACAGGGCAGGGCCGAGGTGCACATTCCGCTCTTCTATCCGCACGACCAGGCGGAGATGGACGCGATGTTCACCGCGATGGCCCGCAAGTGCGGTGTGAAGCTGGCGCCCGGCCTGCCCGGCCCCGTCGATCTCGCGCTCGGCCTCTCGGGTGCCGACATCGAGAGCGTCGTGCTCGCCGCCCGGCGCAAGGGCCTCGACCGCGCGGCCGATGCCGGCACTCAGGCCCCCGAGACGATCTCCGCCGACGATCTCCGGGCGGCGCTCGACGACTTCATGCCGAGCGCTCAGGGCCTCGAGAAAGAGATGCAGGAGATCGCGGCAGTGCTCGAGTGCACTGAGAAGCGATTTCTGCCCGACCGCTGGAAAGAGCAGGTGGCGAAGCCCGGCGGCCGTGCCCACCTCCAGGAGCGGTTGGCCGCGATCCGCGACGTGGTCCGATCCTGACCGCCGCCCCATTCGACAATTTGTGTGTCCCGACCACCCCTGACAACCTGAGGAGCCCCACGATGGCCAAGTCCGCCGGAAAAACCCCCTGGTTCGATGCCGCGAGCGATTCCCCGCTGCTCGCCGAGTACGCCCGCAAGCTCGATTCCTTTCTCGACGTCGTAGCCGACGGCCGCGTCGATACGAAGGAGCTCGAGGAGCAGGAGAAGCGGCTGGTGAATCTGATGAAGCAGGTCGAGCCGCTCCTTTCCCCCGAGGCGCATGAGAAGGTCACGGAGCTGCTCTGCGAGGTGACGGCCTACGACTTGATGAACACCTTTCATATGGCCGGCAAGGCCCGGCCGCAGGTGAAATTCCGGGGCTAGGTTCACGAAAACCCTCGGCGTCGTGCCTCGGTTTTCTTGG
>CAMAVC010000032.1 GCA_945861585.1 Planctomicrobium piriforme | reverse complement strand
GAGCCCGAAGCCTCCTCAACGAAAGCCCGAGGCGTAAGCCGAGAGGATGCCCCGGTGGCGAAACACGACGCGTATTCCCTTCGGCTCACGCCTCGGGCTTCCAGACGGGGAGGCGAGGGGTTACCCCTGCCGTTGAGACGGCGTATTTGACCAGCGGAGCCATGGATGGCGCAGCGCAGGCAAATCCGAGTGAGCCGGAGCCTGGAGGGTGGAGGCGAACGTCCGGCGAGACGGTACGGGGTAACCCCGAGCCGGATTGGGCTTGTTCGGGCAGTGACAGGCTGCCAGCCTGTCCTATGGCGCCTTCACGCAGCGGAAGCCGATGTGGTTGGTGGCGCTCGAGATCTCGCCCTTGCCACGCGAGCCCACGATGTAGCGGGCACAGTACGATTCCGAGCACAGGTAGCTGCCCCCGCGCTGCACGCGCTTCGCCTGGCCCGGCTCCTGTGGGTCGAAGCTGGAGTCGGGGCCGCGAGGATTGTGGGCCACTGCTGCCGTTGCGAGCGCCTTGGGATAGGTGTCGGGCCGGTACCAGTCGGCGCACCATTCCCACACGTTGCCGGACATGTCGTGGAGGCCGTAGGCGTTGGGTGGAAAACTTGCCACCGGCGCGAGGCCGGGAAACCCGTCGGCCGCAGTATTTTCTGCGGGAAAGCGGCCCTGCCAGGTGTTGGCCATCGAGCGGCCACCGGGCCGAAATTCGTTGCCCCAGGGATAGAGGTCGCCCGCGAGGCCACCCCGCGCCGCGAATTCCCATTCGGCCTCGGTCGGCAGTCGCTTGCCCGCCCACTGCGCATAGGCTTCGGCGTCTTCGTAGGCCACGTGCACGACAGGCTCTTGTGCGTGGCCTTCGATGGAGCTGCCAGGGCCGAGCGGGTGCCGCCAGTCGGCACCCTTCATGTACGCCCACCATCGCAGGTGATCGTCGAGCGGGATGGCCTCGGCGGGGGGCGTGAAGACGACCGAACCGGCGACGAGGTTTTCCGGAGGCGCGTCTGGAAAGTCTTCGGCCTTGGGCACACGCTCCGCGACCGTGACATACCCCGTGGCGACGACGAAGGCGGCGAACTGCGCGTTGGTCACCTCGGTCGTGTCCATCCAGAAGCCATCGACGTGCACGCGATGCACCGGCCGGGCGTCGGCCATCGGATCAGGGCCGCCGTGCGGGATCGCGCGTGGGTCGAGGCACCCCATCGAGAACTCGCCGCCCGGAATCCAGGCCATGCCGTCGGGGGCGCTGGCAGCCCGTGCCTCGGGGCCTGGATGCGTGGCGGTAAACGGCCCGCTTCGCTGCGCCGGCTGCGGCAGATCGGTCGCAACACGGGCCAGCCACCACACGCAGACGGCCAGGCCGACACCGAGCGCCACCTGACCGGCGAATCCCCCGAGGAGTCGATGTCGCGCGGGCCGATGGGAGGCTGGTGGCATGGGCGGTCAGGCCGATACGCGTCGCAGTGTCTGTTCGAACCGGCGGCGGAGGGCTCGGCGCCGATCGGCATCCCACCACTTCGTGAACGCCTTGCGAGCCAGGTCAGCCTCGTGCTGTTCCCGTGCGCAGAGTCGCTCGAGCACGTGGCGATTTGCAGCAGACGACGGCTCGTGGGCGAGCCTCCGCAGCCGATCCGCCGCCGCGGCGTGATCGGTGAAGTTCCCCAGCGTCTCCTGGAGCCGCTCGAGGGCGTCGTAACACCGTGCGCGCATCCGCGGTGAGAACATCGATGAGAAAATCTCCATCGCATACCGGAGTTGCTTGCCCTCGATCCGCAAGGCATGTATTTCATCCGCCGAGCGGAGCTTCCGATCGGCTGCCGTGAAGAACCGACGCATCATGGGCCGAAAGCGGTCCCGCGCATACGTGCGAAATGTCGGCTGTGAACGGCCGGTGGCGACGCCGGCCAGCAGCCGTTCGACCCGGTTGAGCCAGGTGTCGACGAGCCGCTCGTAGGCAAGGCGGATCGGCTGGCCTGAGACTTCTCGCTGCTTCGAGAGCATGGCCACGAGCCGGCGGCGGGCTTGGCCGCCTCCGGAATCATCCGGCTCTCCCGTCAGGCGTTCAGTGAGCACGTCGAGGTCCCGGGCTTCACCCGCGGCCCGCCGGATGCGGCGGAGCTGCTTCGTGAACCACTCGGCCCGTTTGGTCGGGAGCAGGTCTCGGAAGGCATTGATCGCAGCGAGTGCCCGCCGCGTGGCGACTCTGAGCCGATGGACGCATTCGACGTCTCTCGCGCCGCCGCCCCCAGCCGCGGTCAGTTCGCGCCACACCGTGTCGAGCCGTTTGCGGAGCGTCCGGGCCGCAACGAGCCCTGCGGGGCGCTGGCCATCTTCGACCACGATCCACGCACTCGAAAGCTTCATGGGAGACGCCCGTGACCCTGATCCTGGCTGATCACGGTACTCTAGCCGTCGTCACCGACCAATTTCCAGCGTTGCCTCGTTTTGCCGACCGCAGCGAGGGCTACGGTGTTCGTGCTCCGATCCGTTCGTCCACGGCAGGGGCGGCAACTGTTGGTTCGGGTTTGATCACGGTCACCACGGAGGCGAAGACGGTGCCTTCTCCGACACAACCCTCGCCGCGCCAGACACGGCCCGTGAGCGACACGATGTCGCCCGGACCGACGAGATCGAGTTGGCCGGCATCGACTCGCACCGTGGTATCGGCTGCGAGAGGGATCGACAGCCGGCGGATCTTTCCGGCGGCGACCTGCACTTGAAGAGTGCCACCGTGGAGTCGCGTCACGGTGCCCACGATGGTTTCTTCGCGTCCGGGTTCGATGGACCCGGGCTTGAAGCCGGAGGGTGGCGTGATCACTTCGAGTGTCTTGAGTGGCTCGGCTGCCGTGCCACGCCGATCCACTCGGGCCTGGAACCGTACGGTCAGCCCTGGCCGCAGAGCCGTCACGGGCAGAGAACCACCGACGGTGAGTTTCGAGACACCGGCCGGATGCAGAGCCGCCACGTAGTTCGGGTCATCGTCCGCCGGTTCGTCCGTCGTCGAGAAGGCGATCATGCCGCCACGAATCGTCCCGGTCGCACCGACGACGATGCCGCGAAACTCTTCCTCCGGCAGCGAATCGATCGCCACCTTGTTCATTTCCACTGGCACGGTGATGGCTTTGTTCGTGCCGCGGCAGGCGCCCAGGTTCCAGAGCCGTTCGTAGGCCTGCTGCAGCGCTGCCGACTTGTAAAACGTTCCCCAGCGGAGCGTGCCGTCGGGGGCAACCGGGGGCAGGTGCTCCTGGCTGTCGGCGTAGGGGTTATAGGCGTTGACCTGCGCACTTGCCTGCGTAACGCAGGCAAACCACACCGCACAACACGCCGCACCGACGCCGACGAGACCGCACGAACCCAACCGCGCACAAGCCATGGCACAACTCCATCCGAGGCCGCCGCCAGACGGCCCCTTCGACGGTAGTTCGGCAGGTTGGCCCCTGCCAGTCCAGACAGACCGCTCAGGTCGTTTCGTTCGGACCCGGAGTAGCGCCCAGGGTCGCCACGTCGGGGCCCTCGGAGGCGAGCCCGAGCTCGTCTCCAGGCTGCTGGGCCTCGAGCAGCGGGAATTGCCGCGTGAGCACCGTCTCCCGGTCGAGCCGGAGCGACTCCAGGGCCTCCGGGCGAACCCGCACCTCCGACGACTGGAACGTGTTGAACCCCGTTCCGGCCGGGATGAGATGTCCGAGAATGACGTTCTCCTTGAGGCCCACGAGGTTGTCCACCTTGCCGGCGAGGGCCGCCTCGGTGAGCACCTTGGTGGTCTCCTGGAAGCTCGCCGCCGAGATGAAGCTCGAACTCTGGACGCTCGCCTTCGTGATCCCGAGGAGTTGCGTGCTGGCTGTGGCCGGCTTGGGCTTCGAGCCCTTCGCGGGCGTACCGCCGAGCGCCTCGATCTGGGTGTTGGCCTGCTGGAGCACGTCCTTCGGCACAACACTGCCGACGGCGAACTCACTGTCGCCCTTGTCGGTGATCCGCACCCCGTGGGCGATCCGGTCGTTGGCCTGCCGGAACTCGAACTTGTCCATCACGCTCCCGGGCAGCAAGGTCGTGTCGCCGACCGTCTCGATCTTCACCTTGCGCAACATCTGCGACACGATGATCTCGATGTGCTTGTCGTCGATCTCGACTCGCTGGCTGCGATACACGTTTTGAATCTCGCGAACGAGGTACCGCTGCACCTCCTCTTCGCCGGAGATGCGGAGGATGTCGTGCGGCACAAGAGGCCCGTCGACGAGCGACTCGCCCGCCTTGACGAAGTCGCCGGCGTGCACGCGCATGTGCTTGCCGTGCGTCACGAGATGTTCCTTCTCGATGCCGCTCTCGTTCTTCACGATGATCGTCCGCTTGCCGCGGCGCTTCTCACCGAGCAGTTCCACCTTGCCGTCGATCTCGGCCATGATGGCCGGATCCTTCGGCTTGCGGGCCTCGAAAATCTCGGTGACCCGCGGAAGGCCGCCCGTGATGTCTTGCGTGCCCGACGCCTCACGCGGCGTCTTGGCGAGCACATGACCCGCCTTTACGGCTTCCCCTTCGATCACTTCGATATAGGCCTTCTCAGGCAGATAGTAGAAGTCGAGGATCTTGCCGTCGGCGTCTTCGAGCACCACCTGCGGGTGATACACGCCCTTGTGCTCCATGATCATGCGGCGGATGTGACCGCTCGGGTCTTTCTCCACACGCAGTGTTTCATTCTCGACCACGTCTTCGTAGCGGACTTTGCCCGCCACCTCGGAGAGGATCGGAATCGAGTGGGGATCCCATTGCACGAGCACCGTGCCGGCCTTCACTTCTGCGTCGTCCTTCACCTTGAGAATGGCGCCGGCGGGAATCTCGAACTTTTCCAGCTCGCGGCCCTTCGGGTCGACGATCGCGATTTCGCCGTTGCGGGCGAGCACGATTTCCTCCCCCTGCTCGTTCTGCACGGTGCGGAGGCGGGTGAACTTCACGGTGCCGCCCCGCTTCGCCCGGCTCTCGCTCTCCTCGATGGCCCGCTGGCCGACGCCGCCAATGTGGAACGTGCGCATCGTCAGCTGGGTTCCCGGCTCGCCGATGCTCTGGGCGGCGATGATGCCGACGGCCATGCCCTCCTCGACGAGCGACCCGGTGGAGAGATCCATGCCGTAGCACAGCCGGCAGACGCCGAGCGGTGCTTCGCAGGTGAGCGGGCTGCGCACCTGGATCTTTTCGAGCCCGAGCTCCTCGATCTGGCGGGCCACCTTCGGCGTGATCAGCTCGTCTTCATGCACGACCACCTCCTCGGTGATCGGATTGACGATGTTGGCCCGGCTGACGCGGCCGCGGATGCTGTCGGCGAGGCTCACTTCCACCTTTTCGCCGCGGTAGATGACCGTCTTGGTGATGCCCTGCGTCGTGCCGCAGTCGTGCATCGTCACGACCACGTTCTGCGCCACGTCGGCGAGCTTGCGGGTGAGGTAGCCCGAGTCGGCAGTCTTGAGGGCCGTGTCGGCCAAGCCCTTGCGGGCACCGTGCGTCGAGCTGAAATACTCGAGCACCGTGAGGCCTTCACGGAAGTTCGCTTTGATCGGCGTCTCGATGATCTTGCCCGACGGCTTCGCCATCAGCCCACGCATGCCGGCCAGCTGCCGGATCTGCTCCACGCCGCCGCGGGCGCCAGAGTGGGCCATCAGGAAGATCGGATTCACGTAGCCGGCACGACGCACGTCGCGGGCGTCGGTGTCCTGCTCGAGCTCCGACATCATGTCTTTTGTGATCTGCTCACGGGCGTGCGTCCAGGTGTCGAGCACCTGGTTGTATCGTTCGCCGTCGGTGATCACGCCGCGTTGATAGAGCTTCATGATCTTCATGACGCCCTTCTCGGCCTCGCCGATCACCTTCGTCTTATTGGCGGGCGTGATCAGGTCGTCGGTGGCGAACGAGAGGCCGCTCTTGGTGCTCCACTTGAAACCCGTGCGATTCATGTCGTCGAGCAGGTCGATCGTCTTGCGCCTGCCGAGGGCCTGGTAGCAGTCGGAGATCACGCGGGCCAGTTCGCTCGACCGCATGGGAATGTTGTAGAAGAGCATCCCCTCGGGCAGCACCGAATTGAAGAGCACGCGGCCTGCGGTGGTCTCGATGATCGCGCCGGGCTTGCCGAGCGTCTCGTTGTCGATCTTCAGCCGGCGCTTGGCCGGCAGCTTGACGCGGATCTTGGCGTGGGTGTCGACCTTGCCGAGCGAGTGGGCAAATTCCACCTCTTCGACGTTTCGGAAGACCATCCCTTCGCCCTTGCGGCCCGGGAGCGCCATCGTCAGGTAGTAGCAGCCCATCACCACGTCCTGCGAGGGCGAGATGATCGGGGCGCCGTTGGCGGGGCTGAAGATGTTGTTCGTGGCCAGCATCAACGTGTGGGCCTCGACCTGGGCTTCGATCGAGAGCGGCAGGTGCACCGCCATCTGATCGCCGTCGAAGTCGGCGTTGAAGCCCTTGCATACGAGGGGGTGCAGTTTGATGGCGTTGCCTTCGACGAGAATCGGCTCGAACGCCTGGATGCCCATGCGGTGGAGCGTGGGGGCACGGTTCAAGAGCACGGGATGATTGCGGATCACCTCTTCGAGGATGTCCCACACCTCGGCGTCCTTGCGCTCGAGCATCTTCTTGGCGCTCTTGATCGTGTCGGCGTGGCCGAGTTCCTTGAGCCGCCGGATGATGAACGGCTGGTAGAGCTCCAGGGCGATCTTCTTCGGCAGTCCACACTGGTGGAGGCGGAGCGTGGGGCCGACCACGATCACGGAGCGGGCCGAGTAATCGACGCGCTTGCCGAGCAGGTTTTCGCGGAAGCGGCCCTGCTTGCCCTTGATCATGTCGGTCAGGCTCTTGAGCGGCCGATTGCTCGACGCCAAGACGGGCCGCTTGCAGCGGTTGTTGTCGAACAACGCGTCGACCGACTGCTGCAACATCCGCTTCTCGTTGCGAATGATCACCTCGGGCGCATTGAGGTCGACAAGCTTCTTGAGCCGGTTGTTGCGATTGATGATCCGGCGGTAGAGATCGTTCAAGTCGCTGGTCGCGAAGTTGCCGCTGTCGAGCATCACGAGCGGGCGGAGGTCGGGCGGGATCACCGGAATCACGTCGAGAACCATCCACTCCGGCTTGTTTTCGCTGTCGCGGATGCTCTCCACGATCTTGAGCCGGTTGACGAGGTCCTTCTTCTTCTGCTTGGATCCCGTCGTGTGCAACTCCTCGCGGAGGTCCTTCGAAAGGTTCACGAGATCGAGGCCGAGGAGGAGCTTGCGCACCGCCTCCGCGCCCATCTCCGCGTCGAACGCGCCGTCGCCGTACGTGGCCCGCGCTTCACGGAACTCTTCTTCCGTCAGCAGTTGCTGCTTCTTGAGGGGCGTGTCTTTCGGGTCGAGGACGACGTAGTCCTGAAAATAGATCACCTTTTCCAGGCTCGACGTCTTCATGTCGAGCAGGGCGCCGAGCCGGCTCGGCATCGCCTTGAAGAACCAGATGTGCACGACCGGCGCGGCCAGTTCGATGTGGCCCATGCGCTTGCGGCGGACACGCGAATGCGTGACCTTCACGCCACAGCGATCGCAGATCATCCCCTTGTACTTCATGCCGCGGTATTTGCCGCAGGAGCACTCCCAGTCTTTCTCCGGTCCGAAGATCTTCTCGCACATCAGGCCGTCCTTTTCGGGACGGTACGTACGGTAGTTGATCGTCTCGGGCTTCTTCACCTCGCCAAACGACCAACTGCGGATGTCGTGCGGCCGCGCGAGGCTGATCTTGACGGCCGAATAGTCGTTGACGCGATCGTAGGTGGATTCGCCGATGCTCACGAAAAATCTCCTGTGGCGTGTCTGAGGTTCAGATGCGGCGCTTTTCGAGCGACATGTTCAAAGCCAAGCCGCGGATTTCGTTGGTGAGCACGTCGAAGCTGGCCGGAGTGCCGGCCTCGAGCGTGTTCTCCCCCTTCACCATGCTCTCGTAGATCTTGGTGCGGCCCTCCACGTCGTCGCTCTTCACCGTGAGCAACTCCTGGAGGATGTACGCCGCACCGTAGGCCTCGAGCGCCCACACTTCCATCTCGCCAAATCGCTGGCCGCCGAAGCGGGCCTTGCCGCCGAGCGGTTGCTGCGTGATGAGGGAGTAGGGGCCGGTCGACCGTGCATGCACCTTGTCGTCGACGAGGTGATGGAGCTTCAGCATGTAGATGTAGCCGACGGTCGTCTCCTGCTCGAGCGGCTCTCCCGTGCGGCCGTCGAAGAGCTGCGCCTTGCCGTGCTTTGGCAGCCCGGCATCGGCGAGCACCTTGTTGATGTCCTCCTCACTGGCACCGTCGAACACCGGCGTGATCGCCTGGAAGCCGAGGATCTTCCCGGCCCAGCCGAGATGCGTCTCCAGGATCTGGCCCACGTTCATGCGGCTTGGCACGCCGAGCGGGTTGAGGAGAATCTGCACCGGGGTGCCGTCGGCCAAGAAGGGCATGTCTTCCTTGGGCAGGATCTTGGCGATCACACCCTTGTTGCCGTGGCGGCCGGCCATCTTGTCACCGACGGAGATCACGCGCTTGGCGGCGACGTAGACCTTCACCATCTGCAAGACGCCGGGCCGGAGCTCGTCGCCCCGCTTCATGCTGTTGAGCCGCCGTTCCCGCCCGTCGATCGCGTCTTCGACCGTCGGCCAGAGCGTCTTGAAGAGCTTCTCGACGGCGGCCTTCCGCTCGGGCGAGCGAATGTCGAGATCGTCGAGCTTGAACGCCGCGGCCCGCTCGGCGACGACCTTGTGGTCCTGATTCCGGACGAGTGGGCTGCCGTCGGCGGCGTTGAGCGGCTTTTGAAGCACGCCTTCGATCTCCTTCACGAACGCGCCAAACACCTCCGCGATCCGCAGGTTGCCCTCGCTCTCAGCCTCCTTGAGCTGCTTCTGGAACTCGCGCCGCTCCTCCTCCGAGAGGCTCATCTGCCGCGAGAACTTCTCGGTGGCGATCACGATTCCCTCGACGCCCGACGGCACCTCCAGCGAGTCGTTCTTCACGTCTTCGCCGGCGCGGCCGAAGATGGCATGCAGCAACTTTTCTTCCGGCGTGAGCTCCGTCTTGCTCTTCGGAGACACCTTGCCGACGAGGATATCGCCCGGCCGCACGTAGGTGCCGATCTTCACGATGCCCGTCTCGTCGAGGTTGTGCAGGGCCCGCTCACCCACGTTCGGGATGTCACGGGTGAATTCCTCGCGACCCAGCTTCGTGTCGCGAATCTCGATGTCGTATTCCTCGATGTGGATCGAGGTGTAGACGTCGTCCTCCACCAGCTCTTCACTGATGATGATCGCGTCTTCGAAGTTGAAGCCGTCCCAGGCCATGAAGCCCACGAGCACATTGCGGCCGAGGGCCAACTCGCCCTTGTAGGTGGCGGCGCCGTCGGCGAGCACTTCGCCCTTCTCCACCTTCTGGCCGAGCTGGACGACCGGCTTTTGGTTTTGGCAGGTGCGCTCGTTGAGCCCGACGTACTTTCGCAGCTTGTAGATGTCGGTGGCGCCGGTGCCCGAGGAGACCTCGATCCGCTCGGCATCGACGTAGCTCACGGTGCCCTTCTTCGCGGTCCGCACGATGAGCCCGGAGTTCACCGCCACGTCGCGCTCCATGCCCGTGGCTACGATCGGCGGCTCGGTGACGAGCAGTGGCACGGCCTGCCGCTGCATGTTGGAGCCCATGAGCGCGCGATTGGCGTCGTCATGCTCGAGGAACGGAATCAGGCCCGCCGACACACCCACCATCTGGCTCGGCGCCACGTCGATGTATTCGATGTTCTCGGCGGGCACGAGCACGAAGTCACCGCGATAGCGGGCGATGATCGTCTCGCCCTGGAGGCGGCCGTCGACCACGGTGGCGTCGGCCGGAGCGAGGTGAGCCTCGTGCTCTTCATCGGCGCGGAGCCACACGACGTCGTCGGTGAGCTTCCCCTTTACGACCTTGCGGTAGGGGGTGACGAGGAAGCCGTAGGAATCGACTCCCGAATAGATCGCGAGACTCGAGATCAGGCCGATGTTGGTGCCTTCCGGCGTCTCGATCGGACAGATCCGGCCGTAGTGCGAGATGTGGACGTCGCGCACCTCGAAGCCCGCACGCTTGCGATTGAGGCCGCCCGGGCCGAGAGCCGAGAGCCGGCGCTCGTGCGTGAGCATCGAGAGCGGGTTGGTTTGATCGACCACCTGCGACAGTTCGCCGCGGCCGAAGAAATACTCGATCGCCGCCGAGATGCTCTTGGGATTGATGAGCGACCGCGGCGACATCTCCGTGACATCCTTCAAGCCCATCCGCTCCTGCACGGTGCGGCGCAACTTGAGGAAGCCCTTCCGCAGTTCGTCGCTGGCGAGTTCGTCGATCGTGCGGAGACGGCGGTTGCCGAGGTGGTCGATGTCGTCCACCTCCACCTCGCCCTCGCCCTCACTGAGCTGCAACATGTAGTTGATGGCCGCGATCAGGTCGTCGGGGCGGAGCGTCATTTCCGTCTCGGGCACCGAAAGCCCCAGCTTGCGGTTGATGCGAAACCGCCCCACGCGGCCGAGACGGTAGCGGTTGGTGTCTTTGAATTTCTCGTCGAACAGGGCCCGTGCCTTGTCGAGCGCCGGCGGGTTGCCCGGGCGGAGCCGCTGGTAGATGCGGATCAGGGCGTCTTCATGACTCGGGGCCACGCCCGTGCGACGCTTCGACTCGTCGGCATCCTCACGGAGGCTGTTGACGATCAGGGGCACCTTCTGCTCCAGCATCACCTCGATCGCCTTGAGTCCCGAGGTGCAGATCAGCTCTGCCTGATCGTGGGTGATCTTGCAGCCCGCATCGACGATGATCTCGCCGGCCCGCTCGCTGCCCTTCGGGTACACGACGTCGTCGACCGCGATCTTGCCCTCGATTTTGGCGACGTAGCGCCCGCCCTCGGTCTTCAGCTTGTCGGTCTTGTAGAAGAGCTTGAGGATCTCGGAGTCGCGGGAATACTTCGGGTCCATCGCCCGCAGCAGCGTCAGCGCCGAGAATTTTCCGCTCTGGTCGATGCGCACCTGCAGCGTGTCTTTTTTCGACACGTTGAGCTCGATCCAGCTGCCGCGCTCGGGGATCACGCGGCAGTTGTAGGTCTTGCGTTCGCTCGACTCGGTGTCGGTCACGAAGTCGATGCCGGGCGACCGATGCAACTGGCTCACCACGACCCGCTCGGCCCCGTTGATGATGAACTCGCCGCCCCCGAGCATGATGGGGATGTCGCCGAGATACACCTCCTCCTCGATGGGCTGGTCACGGGTGAGCCGCAGCCACACCCGCAGGGGCCGGCCGTAGGTCAGCCGCAACTGCCGGCACTCGTCTGGGTCGTAGCGCGGCTTGCCGAGGTCGTAGCGGAGGTACTCGAGCTTGACGGTCTTGTCGTAGCTCTCGATCGGAAAGATCTCGCGGAGCACGCCCTCGATGCCCTCGTCTTTGCGCTTGTTCTGGGGCGTGTCGTATTGCAGGAAGCGGTCGTAAAACCGCGTCTGGATTTCCGTGAGGTCGGGAATGGAGTGGCTGGCGCGGCGGCTGCCGAAGTGACGGACTTCCGTGGGCTGGAGGCGGCGGACGGCGCGAGTTGCCATTGGCAAAGAGCTCCTGTGACTGTCTTGAGAGGACGGGAACCGAGCGGCATGCGGCATGAACGCGGGGCGACGTTCAACACCGAAGGCCGGTCACATCACGGACGGGCGGACGAGCACGAGGCGGAGGCGCGGCAGGGGAGACAAGTCAAGACCAGCAAATCAAGACCAGCAAAAAGCATACCGAAAGGCGGCCGGAACGCCAAGTTCCCGGCCGCCTCGCGGCTGTTTTTACGGGAATTACTTGATCGAGACCTTGGCCCCAGCCTCTTCAAGCTCCTTCTTGAGCTTCTCGGCGTCGGCCTTGGAGATCCCTTCCTTCACCTTCGAGGGGGCTGCTTCGACCAGATCCTTGGCCTCCTTGAGACCCAGGCCGGTCGCCGAACGCACCACCTTGATGACGCCGATCTTGTTGTCGCCGAAGGCGTCAAGCATGACGTCGAACTCGGTCTTCTCGGCGGCGGCTTCGCCACCACCGGCTCCGCCACCGGCTCCGCCCGGGGCCGCCATCATGACGGCGCCGCCGGCGGCCGGCTTGATGCCGTGAACCTCGTCGAGGTAGTCGGAGAGTTCCTTCGCCGCCTTCAGCGACAGGGCGACGATCTTGTCACCCAGCTCCTTGGTGTCCTTCGAGAATTCACGTGTTGCTTCAGCCGTTGCCATCGCGCGAGGTCCTTTCCCTTCTTGAAAACCCGTGCGCTTGAGCGAACGGGGTGGTGTGTGGTGGGTCTACTGTCTTACCACGAACTTTTGCCGGGTGAAGCCCGGTGCAAAAATCCGCTTGTTTACGAGGCAGCGGCCGACTTCTCCAGGTCGTCGACACGCGAAGAGATCTGGCCGGCCAGCACCCCCCCGAGCGAGCCGATCTGACCGGAAAGCTTGGAGCCGAGGCCGGAAATCTGGCCGGAAAGCAGCGACAACTGCTCGGCGCGGTTGGGCCACTTGGCCACGGCCTTCACGTCGCCGGCCTCAAGCCGCGCTCCGTCGAGGGCGCCGCAGCGGAATTCGAAGCCCTCGAAGTCTTTGACGCCCGAGAGGCGGTCGAGCTCCTTCGCCAGGTCGACGACGTCCTCGCCGCCCCAGGCAATCGCGAGCATGCCCTCGTGCTTCTCGAAGGCGGGTGCGAGCGGCGTGTCGAGCGTGGCCCGGCGGGCGAGGCTGTTCTTCACCATCTGCAGGTGGATCTTTTTCTTGCGGAGCGTCTGCCGTAGCTGCGACGTCTGGATGGCGTCGAGCTTGCCGAGGCTCACGACGATCACGTCGCCGACGCCCGTGAGGCGGGTCTTGAGGTCGTCGACCAGCATGTTCTTGACGAGTTTGCTCATGGATCTCTGCGTTCTTTTTCAGGAGTGGGGAGGGCGTGGAGGGCGACGGGTCAGGCCGCGACCATCACGCCCGGGGTCATCGTGCCCGAGATCGAAATGCTCTTCACGTATTGGCCACGGACGCTGTTGGGCTGCAGCGACAGGATGTGGTCGATGAAGGCCCGGATGTTGTCGGCCAATTTCGCGGCATCGAAGCTCACCTTCCCGACCACCGCGTGCACGATGCCGGTCGGGTCGTTACGAAACTCGACCTTGCCAGCCTTGTATTCGCTCACCGTCTTCTTGATGTCGGCCGTCACGGTGCCGGCACGCGGGCTCGGCATCAGGCCGCGGGGCCCGAGCACTTTGCCGAGCGGCCCCACGAGGCCCATCATGTCGGGGGCGGCGATGCAGACGTCGAAATCGGTCCAGCCCTCCTTGATCTTCTTGGCGAGATCGTCGGCTCCGACCTCCTCGGCGCCGGCCGCCCGGGCGTCATCGGCCAGGTTGCCCTTTGCGAACACGACCACCCGCTTCGACTTGCCGATGCCGTGCGGCAGCGAGAGCGAGCCACGGACGATCTGATCGGCCTGCTTGGGGTCGATGCCCAGCCGCACGTGGATCTCGACCGTCTGGTCGAATTTCGAGGGCGGAAAACTCTTCAGCACTCCCACTGCCTCGGCGATCGGCAGGGCGGCTTCCGACTCGGGCTTCTTGGCGAGCATCGCCCGCATGCGCTTCGAAACTGGCACGGCTTGAAAATCCTGAAAAATGAAAAGGAAACGTGGAGGAGGGAGGACGCTGAATCAGCCTTCGACGGTGATGCCCATGCTGCGGGCCGTGCCTTCGATCATGCGGCGGGCATGGTCGCCGTCACGGGCGTTCAAGTCGGCCGACTTCAGCCGCACGATCTCGTCGAGTTGTGCCTTGGTGACCTTGCCGACTTTGTCTTTGTTGGGCACGCCCGACCCCTTCGCCAGGCCGGCGATCTTTTTGAGCAGGGCGGCGGCTGGCGGGCTCTTCGTGATGAAGTCGAACGAGCGGTCGTTGTACACCGTCACGACCACGGGGATCGCCATGCCCGCAGCCTCGCGGGTGCGGTCGTTGAATTGCTGCACGAACTGGCCGAGGTTGATGCCGAAGCGGCCGAGCGACGTGCCCACCGGCGGAGCCGGCGTGGCCTGTCCACCGGGCACCTGAAACTTTGCCTGACCGACCACCTGCTTTGCCATCGCGAATCCTTACCTTTCGACCGAAACGAACAATTTGACTGGGTTGACTGGGATGTTGTATGTGACCGTGGAATGAAGACCACTCAGACCGACTCGATCTGCCAATACTCGATGTCCACCGGCGTCGACCGCCCGAAGATGCTCAGCATCACCGTCACGCGACCGTTGGCCTCGTCGATCGCCTCGACTTCGCCTTCGAAGTTCTCGAACGTGCCATCGTTGATCTTCACGCGATCGCCCTTCTTGAAGTTGATCTTCAAACGCGGCGATTCGGCGGTCTTCTCCTCGGCCTTGTTGAGCAGCTTGGCGACGTCCTGCGGCAGCATCGGGGCGGGCCGGCCGGCCGACCCGGTGAAGTCACCGATGCCACCCGTCTCCCGCACGAGATACCACGTCTCGTCGTTCAAGATCATGTTCACCAGGATGTATCCCGGGTAGAGCTTGCGAGAAACAACGCGTTTTTTGCCACTTTTGAACTCGGTGACCTGCTCCTTGGGCACGATCACCTCCCCAAACCACTTGTCCATGCCCTGCATGGAAATCCGGCGCTGGAGCGCCTCGCGGATCGAGTCTTCGCGGTTGCTCTGCACTTTGAGGATGTACCACTGCCGTTCGCCGATCGGCTCGTCGTCGTCGTCGCCCGCCATCGCCACCGGCTTGGCGTCTTCGCTGCTGCCGGCGAACGGATCGTCGATCTCGGCCGCGACGCCGTCGTCGTCATTCTCGACCACCGTCGGCACAGGCTCGTTGGCCGGGGCCGGGTGGGCGGGGTCGTGCTCGGGCGCCGTGTCGTCGTGGGGATGGTCGCTCATGGTTTGGATTTCACTTGAAGCCTTGGATGGCCCGGAGCACGAACCACCAGAAAAGATCGTATGCGGCGAGGATCGCCGCCAGCGCGAAGATCAGGAAGATGATCACGGCCGAGCTGCGAGCCACTTCGCCGGCGGTCGGCCACGACACTTTCGCCATCTCCGACTCGACCGCGATCAGAAAGTCGGCGAACCGAGGCACGTTGACGAGCCGGTAGACGAACCACAGCCCCGCGGCGAGGAGCAGCCCGGGAACAAGGAACCGATACACCCCGAGATCGGCCCCCGGCGCCGCCGACAGCGATGTGGCGTTCGACAGCCAAAGAGGCAGCAATTGCGCGAGCCGCCACACACCGATGGCAATCGTGAGCGCGAGGGCGGCGAAGGTCGCCTGCCGCGTCACTCTGCCCTGGTTGCGCTTGTAGACCGACGCGCTCAGGAGTTCGCTCCAGAGACTGCCGCTGGCCGTCGAATTTTCTTGCGTGGTTGCCATCGTTCGAACGCGCTCCGTCGCCAATCGTCGTGTCGGACTCCTCGAGCTCATCATGCAGGGGCGGCGGGGATCGAACTCGCAACCTCTGGTTTTGGAGACCAGCGCTCTGCCAGTTGAGCTACGCCCCTGTGGAGAAGGAGGGGGCCCACGGCGGACCCCCTCCCCCCATGTTCTTCAATACGGTTCAGTCCAGGATCTTCGTGACGACACCCGAGCCGACGGTCTTGCCGCCTTCGCGGATCGCGAAGCGCACGCCGTCGTCCATGGCGATCGGCACCATGAGTTCGACTTCCATCTTCACATTGTCGCCCGGCGAGCACATCTCGACGCCGCCGAGCAGCTTCGTCGAGCCGGTCACGTCGGTCGTACGGAAGTAGAACTGCGGGCGGTAGCCGGCGAAGAACGGCGTGTGACGGCCGCCTTCCTCCTTCGACAGCACGTACACCTCGCACTCGAACTTCTTGTGGGGCTTGATCGAGCCCGGCTTGGCGAGCACCTGGCCACGCTCGATGCCCTCACGCGCCACGCCACGGAGCAGACAGCCGACGTTGTCGCCGGCCTGGCCCTTGTCGAGGAGCTTTTTGAACATCTCGACGCCCGTGACGGTCGTCTTCTCGGCCTTGTCCTTGAGGCCGATGATTTCGACTTCGTCGCCCACCTTGACCTCGCCGCGCTCGATACGGCCCGTGGCCACCGTGCCACGACCTTCGATCGAGAACACGTCTTCGATGGCCATCAGGAACGGCTTGTCGAGCTCGCGAACGGGCTCGGGAATGTAGGCATCGACGGCATCGAGCAGGTCGGCGATGCACTTGTTGGCCTTCGGATCGGCCGGGCTGTCGTAGGCCGGCTTGCCGGCGCCACGAATGATCGGCACGTCGTCGCCGGGGAAGCCGTACTTCGTCAGCAGCTCACGGATCTCCATCTCGACGAGGTCGAGGAGTTCCGGATCGTCGACGAGGTCGACCTTGTTGAGAAACACGACGAGCGCCGGCACGCCGACCTGCTTGGCCAGCAGGATGTGCTCGCGGGTCTGGGGCATGGGGCCGTCAGCCGCACTCACCACCAGGATCGCACCGTCCATCTGGGCGGCGCCGGTGATCATGTTTTTGATGAAGTCGGCGTGGCCCGGGCAGTCGATGTGGGCGTAGTGCCGCTTCTCGGTCTCGTATTCGACGTGGCTGACCGCGATGGTCACGGTCTTCGTCTCGTCACGGACGGTGCCGCCCTTGGCGATATCGGCGTAGCTCTTGGCCACGGCGAGATTCTTCGCAGCCTGCACCGCGACCAACGCGCCCGTGAGGGTCGTCTTGCCGTGGTCGATGTGACCGATCGTGCCGACGTTGACGTGCGGCTTGCTCCGCGTGAACGTATCCTTTGCCATCGTTACTCCTCAATGCTCCTCGGAAGTGAAAAACAAACCGAACTGGTTGACCGAACTGGTTGTCTGCGACGAACGAACTGAGTGGCTTCGCCCGTGGGAGAGCTGCTGAAGGGACTTGAACCCTTGACCTCGTCCTTACCAAGGACGTGCTCTACCAACTGAGCTACAGCAGCGAATGTGGCCTCATGCATCAAAAACCGAACGTTCAAAAGCGGGTAGAGGGAATCGAACCCTCGTCTTTAGCTTGGAAGGCTATTGCTCTACCATTGAGCTACACCCGCACTGGGTGCTGCAGGAGTGGGGAGTGCAGGATTCGAACCTGCGAAGGCATAGCCATCAGATTTACAGTCTGACCCCTTTGACCGCTCGGGAAACTCCCCTTCGTGATTAGGTGTGCGTGGCAGGTGTGCGACAAAAACTCGTGGCCGACCCGCCTGAGCGGGCCCGTGGGCGGGCGTGGCGCGAGTGAGCTAGCGGCGGGAGTTGAACCCGCAACCTGCTGATTACAAATCAGCTGCTCTGCCAATTGAGCTACGCTAGCGGCCGGCCGAGACCGCGAAACGTCTGAGTGTACGGAATCGAAAATCCCGTGCAAGACGGCCATTTTCGCTGGCTGGAACGGGCTGGTCGGGTGCAAAATCAGCCCAGCACGAGCTCCACCATCGAGAAGTCGTCGTTGAAATCGTCGCGTGCGGACAGCTGCCGGACGTGCGAGACGAGCGCATCCATGCGGTTTGTCGCCGCAGCCGGCGGGGCCGCGAGGGTCTGGAGAAAGTCGTCGAAGGCCCACATCGATCCGTCTGGCCGGCTGATCTCGAAGGCCCCGTCGCTGTACACGAAGAGCTGGGCTCCCGGCGGCACGGAGACCGAGCTCGAGCCGAATTCCAGGCCGTCCACCGCCCCGATGAGCGGCCCGTCGGATTCGAGGAGCGTGGTCGCACCTCCTCCGGGGGGAAGGAGCACCGCCGGTGGATGCCCGCCGCCGGCCCAGCGGAGCAACCGGCTGGCCGTGTCGTACACGCCGTACCAGATCGTGAAAAACATGTCGTTTTGCCGCTCCATCGGAAACGCCTTGTTGAGCGCCGCGAGCACTGAGCCGGGGTCGTGAAAGTCGGTCTGGGGCAGGGCCTCGCTGCGGATCGCGTTGAGCGCCGACACGCTCAGCAGGGCCGCGCCCACCCCGTGCCCGCAGACGTCGAGGAGATAGACGGCCAGATGTGTGTCGTCGAGGTGGTGGTAGCCGAAGGCGTCCCCCCCGAGCTCGGCCGACGGGATAAACCGCCAGTCGGCCGCCACGCTCCCCAGCTGCTGCGGCGGCGGCAGAAGCGACCGCACGTAGTGCGCCGCCGTGGCCAGGTCGTTGGCCAGCACCTGCTGGCTCGCCTGGAGCGCCGCGAACGCCTCGTTGCGTTCGCCGAGCGCGATAAAGCCGCGGGAATGGTAGCGGACGCGGGCGATGAGCTCGAGCCGGTCGGGCAGCTTCACGATGTAGTCGTTGGCCCCCACGGCAAACGCCTCGGCCTTCACCGCCGCCTCCTCCTTCGTGGAGAGCACGATGATCGGCACCTCGCGAAACCGCTCGTCGGCCCGAAATCGCTTCACGAGCTCGAGCCCCTCGATCTCGGGCATCACGAGATCCTGGAGGATCACGGTGGGCCCGACCTCGGCCGCCACCTCGAGCGCCCTGGCAGCGTCTTTGCAGTAGTGAAACGCGAGCCCCTCCTCGCCGGCGAGCATCCGGCGCACGGCCTCGCCGATGATCGGCTGGTCGTCGACGAGCAGCACCGTCACGCCGCGGGCGGCGGGAACTTTCGGGGTGGCCATAGGAGATAGCGTACCCGCTAGCCGATATCACGGGACAGTCGTAGCGGCCGTGCAGCGTCAACTAGTGTGCGCCGGCTCAGGGTTACCCCGTACCGTCTCGCCGGACGCTCACTGCGGCCATCCTGGCCTTCGCTCGCTCGGATGTGCCTGCGCTCCGGCTTCCTGCCTGCGCTGGTCACATACGCCGTCTCAACGGCAGGGGTAACCCCTCGCCTACGTCTTCACGAATGAGTTGAGGCGGCTTTGGGCTCCCCGTGTCCCGCTCGCCGGCGTATTTGACCAGCGGAGCCATGGATGGCGCAGCGCAGGCAAATCCGAGTGAGCCGGAGCCTGGAGGGCGGAGGCGAACGTCCGGCGAGCGGGATATGGGGAGCCCGAAGCCGGCGCGTTTGAGTAAGGGCAGTGACAGGCTGAAGCCTGTCCTACAAGGCCGCAAGCCTGAGCCCGTGCGGGGCGGGCCCATCCCGCCCCGCACGGCGACTCATGCCTTCGGCTTCTTGGGGCGGCACACGGGGGTCTCGGCGAGTGAGAACACGAGGAGTTCCTCGCCCGTCACCGTCGAGATGTCGTGGTGCACGCTCACGAGCTTGACGCCCACGGCTTCCTCCACGATCGACTCGAGGCGGGTGCGGCCGGTGGACACCATGTGTGATCGAACCTGCTTCAGCAGGGACCGACCGTTGCCGTTCTCCTGTCCGTTTCCGTGGGCGTGTCCATTGCCATCGCCGTTGCCTGGCGTCTCCTGCGGTGCGATCAGCTGGCGTTCGGCCGGGGTGAGCACCCCCTGCAGACGCACCACCAACAGCGTGCCGATCAGGTGCGAATGAATGTCCTTGGGTCCGCGACCGATGAACTCCTGCTGGAATCGCGAGATGCCGTCGCAGACGGCCGCCTCGATTTCGCCTTGAGATTTCATGGTCGTGCTCCCGCTCACGTCGCCCGGGGGCCGGCTTCCAGCCTGTCCCCAGCCCGCGGGGCGGCGCCAGCGCTAGCGCCGTTGCCGTTGCCGTTGCAGATCCGGTCCCACACCTCGCGGCGGTGGATCGGCATCTTCGTGTCGGCTTCGAAGCCGAGGCGGACGCGGCCCCCCTCGATCTCGAGGATCGTGATCTCGAGCATCACTTCGAGGTCTTCGGGCCTCCCGATCACGACACTCTCGCGGTTCTTTCTCGTCAGCACCAACATGGGTCACCTCTTCATGGTTGTGGGTCCCTCCGGAGAACTGCTCAGCTGCGGCCGGCTCCTATGCCGGCCGCTCCATTGGCGTGCAGATGGGCGTTCACCGGCACACCGAGTGCCGGCAACGCCTGTCCGAGGAGCACGAGCTCCACGGACGATTCGGTGGAGAACGTCTTGAGGATGCTGCCCGTGGCGGCATCGACGTGCACGAGGCCGGCGTCGAGATCCACGCCGGTGGTTCGCCGCACGTGGTCCAGGAGTGCCTCGCGAGACGACTCGAAGACGTCGCGGTGGAAATCGTCCACGCGGCAGCAGCCGCCGGCATCACCGGTGAGGCGGCGCTCGAGCGGCGTGAAGGCCTCGTGCACGGTCACGACGAGCCGGTCGGGCATCGCGACAACGGTCACACTGCGGGGCACGCGTCCGAGGAGCGTGTGTTCGAAGCCGCCGATCGACCGGGCCACGCGGCGGGCCACGTGGTCGCACGGGGTGCCGCCGCGCGCCGGGAGGAGGGTCGTCATCGTGGGGAGTCTCGCTGGGGGGGAGGTGTCACCGCGTTCGTGCATGGCTCGCGTTCACTTCGTCGCTGGTTTCGTTCCGACTCCCGAAGGCGGATGCCTCGGGGGTCGGACAAAAACAAAAAAAGCCGGCGTGTGAGAACGCCCGAAGGCACTCTCTCGCGCCGGCTTACGCTGCGACGGACCACCCGGACTTGATGCCGGACTGCCCCTCGACTCGTCTTCCGATTTTCGATGTTTTTGCCGATTTTCAGCAGCGTTTTGCAACGCCACTGCCCGTCGGCGAGCAGGATTATATTGGGCAAGATAGGAAACGCAAGGGAAATTTTCCGGGAGGTGTGTCGAGGTTCACGAACTGCGGCGAAGGGCGACGAATTCACCGCCAGAGAATCCCCACCTCAGTGGGGGTGGCCGGGGCGGAGCAAGGGGGCGCCGATGGGTGAGACGCGGGGTGCGAAGTCGCAGGGGGAAATCGAGGCGGCGGTCTGCGACGTGATCTCGCGGTTCCAGCAGGAGTACATGGGCCGTGGACCTCGCGACATCCACACGCACTTGATCGACAACAAACTCTTCGTGCATCTGCAGGGCGTGCTCACGGCCGCCGAGCAGCGGCTCATCGAGTCGCACGGCAACGGTAACGGCAACGGCAACGGTCGCGGCGCCGAATTGCTCAAGCAGCTTCGCAGCCACCTTGTGCTCACGGGGCGGCCGCTGCTTGAGAAGCTCGTCCACGACGTCACGGGTGCGCAGCCGGTGAGCCTCCATCACGACATCAGCACGGCCACCGGTGAAGAAGTGCTCGTGTTCACGCTCGCCGCGGTGCCGAGCGTGCGCGACCGCAAGCGCAAGTGAGCCGACCACGACATTGACGCGGGTTCCCAGTCGGTTGCCGAAGGCGTTCGGCAGATCGAGCGGCCGGCGGTGCGGGGAGATCCTCGCCCGCCGGCCGTCTTCGTTGGCGGCCTCTCGGTGGCGTTGTAGGGCTGGCTGTCAGGGCTGCGGCAAAAAATGTTCATGTCCGACGCATGGCGTCCGATACCCCACTAAAGGGGGGAAGTTTAGGGGTCGGCGTGTGCCACCAGTCCCGCCCAAACTTGCCGTGGAGTCCCGCAAGACGCGGGCGAAATGGCCTCGCATGCAAAGGGAGCGTGGGCATATGGGACGAGCGTTGCAGGGACAGGCGACGGGGCCGTGGAACAGCTGGGAGTGGCTGGTGGCCGTGGCCATTGCAGTCCTGGTGGCGCTCGGGTTCGTGAGCCGGGTGCAGGCCGATGACGCTGCCCTCGAACCGCTGGTGTTCGAAGGAGCGTACGTGGACGGGTGCTGCCCGTCGGCCTCTTGCCCGCCCGACTGCTGCCGGGTGCCGCACGTGCTCGACCCGCTCGGCGTCGATCCCCTCTGGTCGGGCCGGGCCGAGGCGCTCCTGCTCTGGCGGCAGTCGCCGCAGGGGCTCGTGCTCTTCGAGAATGCAGCCGGCGCGACCGCGCTCGATGCGGGCCAACTCGGCAGCGGCCTGGCCGCCGGCCCGCGGCTCACGCTCTTCCGCCACACCGGCGACGACGGCGCGATCGAGTTCAACTACCTGCGCGTGCAGACGTTTGAGGCGGTGCGCGAGCTGCCGACGAGTGCCGACGGCTACTTCCAGACGTCGCGAGGCATCTACTGCTGCCCGAGCGACGTTCCGGCCAACAACGTGTCCACGAACATGTCGAGCGCCCTGCAGAGCTTCGAGATCAACCGCCGATTTCCCACCGCGGGCGGCTGGCAGTGGCTGACGGGCTTCCGCTGGGTCGAGTGGCGCGAGGCGATCGGCATCGGCACGAGCTTCGCCGACGGCCTCATCCTCGACGGCTACCAGACGTCGACGTTCAACAACCTCTACGGTTGGCAGGCGGGCGCCGATTCGATTTTGTATGGCCTCGGCGGTCCGTTCCGGATCGAGGGGCTCGGGAAGGCCGGCGTCTATTACAACAACGCCGTGCAGACATCGGCGCGCACCACCACGGCCACGGAGCCGCCCTCGGCTCTCGGCGTGAGTTCCACGATCGGGCAGGCTGCGTTCGTCGGCGAACTTGGCCTGACGGCCGTGTACGACATCTACGACTGGCTGTCGGTGCGGGGCGGATACGCGGCCTTCTGGCTGGGGGGAATCGCCCAGGCGCCGAACCAATTGCTCGAGCAGAAACTCTGCCCGGGCCAGCCGATCGCCGGCTTCACCGACACGGGGGGCAGCGTGTGGGTGCAGGGGATCACGCTCGGCCTGGAGGCGCGGTATTAGGTCGTCCGCACCACAAGCCGCGTAGCGTCACGAGGTCTCCCCAGGAAGCCCGAGGCGTGAGCCGAGAGGATGCTTACGGCGAGACGCGGGCAGCAGGCATCCCTTCGGCTTACGCCTCGGGCTTCCACGGAATGGGCGGCGTGGTGCTACGGTGAGCGGCGGCGCTTGAGGAACCGATATCCAGCCACCCCGGAGATTCCGGCAGCCGCAAGGAGAAGGCTGCCGGGCTCGGGGGCGGCGAAGTCGACCTGAAGATAACGCACGTCCCAGCCGGCATCGGCCGGGCAGCTCGAGCCGAGGTTCGCGTTGATCAGCCGCACGCGGAAGTCCGTGATCACCTGCAGCGGAAAGTCGAGGACCGCGACGCTCGGCACGTAGGTGCCGCCGGTCGCCGAGTAGCCTGGCGTGACGCCCGTGAACGACGCGCCGCCGTTGATGAGTGGGAACAGATCGGAATACATGCCGGTGGGCGGCGTGTATCCCGGAACGACCAGCTCGGTCTGACCCACGTAGGTGGGCCAGAGGGGATTGGGGCCGAAGAGCGGCTCGGGCGTGTTGACGTTGCCGGTCGACCAGGCCGCCACCGGCAGCGGAGTGTATGGCCCGCCGTTGATGCTGTACACGACTTGGCCGGCGGCCGGAGGCACGGTCAGCGAACTCGAGAAGTTGAACTTGTGGGCAAAGCTGATGCGGACCGCGTCGACGGGCTGCCCTTCGAGCGGGCCGGCCGGATCGAGGAGGGGGCTCGTGAGGTAGTTGCCCGTGGCCACGAGTGGACCACTCACGGGCGACCAGTTCACTTCCCACTGGCCATTCGCATGGGTCCACCGTTTGCCGCCCGTGATGGGCGGCAAGAGCCCGAGTTTGCCGACGGGCTGCGGCGTCCAGTCGAGCGGTCCGTCGGCGAAGTCGAACTCGTTGGTGACGATCGGCACGGCCCGAGCCTGCGGAAGGGCGAACAGGAGCAGCAGTGCCACGAGGAACACGATGCACGCCGACCAGATGCTCTGCACGGCCGCCCGGGCGACCCGGGAGCGGGCTTCACGATCGGGGGCCGCCGGTGGTTGATTCGAATGGGTCATGACGCACCTCCACGAGTCAGGGTGAGTGGCGTGGCGTCCCCTGCCCGATGGGTAGCCGCATGCGTGCGGCCACGGACAACCGTTCAGATGCCAGCGTTCATGCCGCCGAGCGCCGCAGCACGGCGCCGGCGCAGTTGCCGCGCGCCGCAGGCGGCGATCCCGACCGTGGCGATCACCAGCGCCGTCGGCTCCGGCACCGAGATGATGCAGTCGGGCTTCGTGCCGAATCCGAACACGGCGTGCGGCGTCACCTGGGCGAGGTTGAAGCCGCCGAACCCGGCAAACTCGAAGTGCGCCGCATCCCTGACGAGCAAGGTGTCGTCGAGATTCTGGGTCGTTACGTCGCCCTTGTAGATGCCGAAATCGAACCCGTCGACGATGTTGCCGTTGAAGTTGTTCGGTGCCAGGGACGAGTTCCCCACCGTACCCACGCCGAATGCCAAGGGTGGGCCAGTTGCCACGAGCGCGAGCCCGCTTTTGAACTGCCAGGTGTCGTCATTCGCGACGAACGCCTGAAGATTCGAGGGCTGCGGCGGATCCGGGAACGTCACCGTGTTGGGCGGCACGTACGACGCGGGCTTGTCGGGCTGGTTCTTTTTCGTCAGATACACCTGCCCGGTGGCGTTTTGGTACGTCAGTGGGGCCGCAGTGCCGCTGAGCACGTTGAAGTAGAAGCTCGTGAGCAGTTCGGCCGGCGACATCGTCGGTGAACTCGATATGTTTTCGAGGAGAAGCTTGAGCACGTTGGAGCCGCTGGTCGTGAACGTGGCCCGGGCGGCGAGCCCCGCCCCGTTCGAGCCGCTGAACACCACGCTCGAGCCGGTGTAGATGACGTCGCCATGCGACGGCGCTCCCGTGAACAAGGCGAGGGCTGGAGCGAGCACGAGGGCCGGCCAGCCGGCCCGTTTCAGGAATGTGAAAACCGCACGCAGGGAAACGGACCTGACCATGGGAGAAACTCCGCTGGAAACGCGATGAATCCGGCGGCATCCGCTGCACCCGAAAAAAGCGCCGACATACCTGGATCGGCACCACGCAAAGAGGGGCGACTGCGCACGAACACCCTTGCATTCACACGCGTCGGCCTACGCGGCGCCTCGGTCCCGCGCGAGACGCAGAACCTGGCAACTCGTCTTCCGAGCCACTGTCACCGAGACGTTCGTGCGGGCGATTCACCCTCACGGCCATCCCAGCTCTGTCCAACCCTTCGCCGGCCGCACCCGGCAAAGCAAGCGGGCCCGGCCTCGAACGTCACCAAACCGCTGTTTTGCCGCGCGGAATCGTGCGGACACCCGCGATCGACTGTCGGGATTGCAAGGGCCAGGGCCCCGAAGATGGCGTGCGTGGTCGAGCCGAGGCATGCGATACTCGTCGTTCACGCCCGCCGCCCCCGCCAGCCCCGCGCCCGCCCGATGGAATCCACCGCCCGCCACGAGGAGATTCACCGCGCCCTCGAGCACGCGGCCCATTTCCTGCCCGCCCAGGGGCCGATCGACGTCTTCATCCACCACAACACCCTCCACGCCTTCGAGGCCGAGGCCTTCGAGGATGCCGTCGTGCGGGCGGCGCGGCTGTTGGGCACCGAGCCGTTCCTCACGGAAAGCCGCTACCGCGCGGAGCTGGCGGCGGGCCGGATCCAGGAAGCCGACATCGATGCGGTGCTCGCCGCGGATTCGTCCTGCCCGGCCGATGCGGTCGTGGCCGGCGGCCTGGTGCGTCTCCGCGACCTCTATCGCGCCCTGCTTCTACACCCGGTCCGGGAGGAGTCGGACGCCTCCGTGCGGTGGACGCTCACCGAGAGCGACGTCGTCGAGATCCTGCGGCCCGACCTGCCTGCCGACGCCCGGCGCCGCCTCCTCGCTGCGGCTGCCGACGATGAGCGTCGCGCGGCGAGCGATCTGTGGCATGCCTGCGTGGAGGCCGTGGCCACGATTCCGTCGGTGGTCGTCCGGGTGGGCACCCCCGTGCGCCACCGTGATCTCATCCTCGCCGTCGATCCCACGCTCGACACCGACGCGCTCGTGCACCCCTTGCTGATCCGGTTCTGTGCGGCGTTTCTCGACCAGGGCGTGGCGAGCTGGGCGATGCCCGGGCGGGATCGTGGGCTCTGGGCGGCGTTCGCCGAGCTGTATGCCGGACGGCTCGGGCCGCTGCAGGCCTGGTGCGAGCGGCTGCCTCAGGCCCTGCGCGAGGCGAGCGGCATGGCGGCCGACGAGTGTGTCGTCCGCGAGCTCGACCAGCTCGGCATTCCCGACGAGCACCGCGAGGCGTTCATCACGCAGTCGCTCCTCGCCCTGCGCGGCTGGGCGGGCATGATTCGCCAGTTCGAGGAACGGCCCGATCGGACCCCGGTGGCGGCGGTGCCGGCACGGCTCGTCGACTTTCTCGCCGTGCGGCTCGTGTGCGACCGTATCGCCACGGAGTGGGCCGCGCGTCGGCTGGGGGTTCGTGTCGGCGCTCCGGCCGAAGCGACGCTTGCAGGGCTGTGGTGGGAATTGCGCGACCGGTATCCGTCCCGCTGCGGCCCGGGCAGCGTGTGCCGCGCCTTGCGGCTGGATCAGGTCGCGCAGCTCGTCGGACTCAGCGGCGGCGAGATCCGCAGTCTCGACGAAAACGAGCTCCTCCGATTCGAGCATGCGATCGCGGCCTTCGATGGCACCGTGCGGCGTCGGCTCTTCCACCTCGCCTACGAGCGGCGGCATCGGATCGACGTGCTCGACGCCCTATGCGCGCACGCGTCGGTGGCCCGGCCGCTCGCCGAGGCTCCCGACGGCGTCCAGTGGCTGTTCTGCATCGACGAGCGGTGCGAGTCGTTTCGCCGTCACCTCGAGGAGCTCGGGCCCGGGCACGAGACCTTCGGCACGGCCGGATTCTTCGCGGTGCCGATGTACTACCGCGGGCTCGACGACTGGCATGCCACGCCCCTCTGCCCGATCGCGATCCGCCCTGGCCACACGGTCGTCGAACTGCCGAGCGCGGAGGCCGTCACGCGGCACGAGCGCCGCCGGTCGCTGCGCCGGCGCTACGGCCAGCTGGCCGGGTCGCTCTCGAACGGCAGCCGCACGCTCGTGCGCGGCGGGCTCTTCACCCCGGTGATCGGCGCGCTCGCCGCGATTCCGCTCGTGGCTCGCGTGGCCTTTCCGCGGATCGCGGCCCGCATCGGCAGCACGGCTGCCGGGATCGCTGGGCGACGCATCCCGACCCGGCTCGACCTCGAGCGCAGCGACGCCGAGCCGCTCGTCGCCGGCACGCAGGCGGGGTTCGCCATCCACGAGATGGCGGCGATCGTGCGGCGCGTGCTCGAAGACATCGGGCTCACCGCGCGGTTCGCACCCGTCGTCGCGGTCGTCGGGCACGGCTCCACGAGCCTCAACAATCCCCACGAGAGCGCCTACGACTGCGGCGCCTGCGGAGGGGGCCGCGGCGGCCCCAACGCCCGGGCCTTCGCCACGATGGCCAATGATCCTCGGGTGCGCGAGCGGCTCGCGGCCGAAGGGCTCGTGATTCCCGCGACGACGCGGTTCGTGGGCGGCATGCTCGACACGTGCGCGACCACGCTTGCGTGGTACGACGTCGACACGGTGCCCGCGAGCCACCGCGACCGCGTCGCCGCGCTCGTCGCAGCCGGCGAGCAGGTGGCGGCCGCCGACGCGCACGAGCGCTGCCGGCGGTTCGAGACGGCCCGGCTCGATCTCACGCCGGCGGCGGCGCGGGCCCACGTCGAGGCACGGAGCGTCGACCTCGCACAGGTGCGGCCCGAGCTCGGCCACGCCACCAACGCGGTGTGCATCATCGGCCGCCGCTGGCGCACCCGCGGGCTGTTTCTCGACCGCCGCGCGTTTCTCGTGTCGTACGACCCCGCCACCGACGCCGACGGCTCGATCCTCGCCCGCACGCTCGCGGCCGTCGGGCCGGTGGGCGCAGGGATCAATCTCGAATACTACTTCTCCACGGTCGATCGGCTCGGCTACGGCTCCGGCACGAAACTCCCGCACAACATCACCGGGCTCGTGGGTGTGATGGACGGGCATGCCAGCGACCTGCGCACGGGCCTGCCCTGGCAGATGGTGGAGATCCACGAGCCGGTGCGGCTGCTCGTCGTGGTCGATGCGCCCGCCGACCGCGTCCGGGCGGCGGTCGCGCAGGTGCCGGCCGTCGAGCGGCTGGCCGTCAATCGCTGGATCCAGCTCGTGGCCTGGGATCCCAACGGTGGTGGCCTGGAGGTGTTCGCAGACGGCGGATTTCAGGTGTACGAGGGCGAGCGGCGCGTGCTGCCGACGGTCGAGCGGTCGAGTGACTGGTATCGAGGCCATCGCGAGCATCTGCCGCCGGCCTGCGTGCAGGCAGCGCTCGGCCGGGCCGAGGGAGGCGGGGGGGCATGACGAGCCACGACACCGTCTCCGCGCTCGTCGTCGTGCAGCTTGCCGCGCCGGCGGCCACGCTCGCCGCGATCGGCTTGCCGGCGCTCCTGGGTCGGCCGCTCACGGAGCGTGCGACCACCCGCATCGTGGGCGGTGGTTTCGCCGTCGCGTTTGCCGCTGCGGTGAGCGTGCTCGGGCTGCTCGGGGCCCGAGGATTCGCCCCTGTGATCGTCCATACCGGCACGTGGTTCGCCGTTGGTCACCACGAGGCCACGGTGAACCTCGTCGCCGATGCGCTCTCGATGCCCTACGTGTGCTTTTCCACCGGGCTGTGCTGGCTCGTCAATTCGTTCGCGGGGAAGTACCTGCACCGCGAGCCCGGCTTCACGCGGTTCTTCATCCTGCTAGCGCTCTTCGGAACGGGAATGAACCTGATGGTGCTGGCCGACAGCATCGACGTCTTGTTCGCCGGCTGGGAATTCGTGGGGATTTCCTCGGCGCTCCTGATCGGCTTCTTCTTCGAGCGCCGGAATGCGATCGATGCGGCACTCCGTGCCTACACGACCTACCGGATCTGCGACGTCGGCCTCTTGGTCGCCGCGGTCGTCATCCATCGGGCCGTGGGCTCCGGCGACTTCGGGCGGCTGTTCGGCGCCGACTGGCCCGCTGCGACCTGCCTCGTCTCCCCGGGGACGGCGACGGTCGTGTCGCTCTTGCTCGTGTTCGCGGCGCTCGGCAAGACGGCCCAGGTGCCGTTTTCCAACTGGCTGCCCCGGGCGATGGAAGGGCCGACGCCCTCGAGCGCGATCTTCTACGGCGCCCTCTCCATCCATGCGGGGGCCTACGTGCTCTTGCGGTGCGAGGCGCTCCTCGACGCCGCTCCCGTGGCCCGGGCCGCGCTCGTTGTGATCGGCCTCGGCTCGGCGCTCCATGCGAGCCTCGTGGGCCGCGTGCAGACCGATCTCAAGAGCATGCTCGCCTACGCGTCGATGGCGCAGGCATCGCTGATCCTCGTGGAGATCGGCCTCGGCTGGCGGGTGATCCCGCTCGTGCACGTCGTCGGCCATGCCGTTTTGCGCAGCCTGCAGATCCTCCGGTCGCCGTCGGCCCTCCACGACCGGCACGAACTCGAGGCCGCGATCGGCGGCCATCCGGACCTCGGAAGCTGGTCGCCGCTGTCGTGGCTGCCAGCGCGGGCGCAGGCCGCGATCTACCGGATCGCGCTCGAGCGGGGCTTCGAGGAACCGGCCGTGATGGGCGTGGTCGGGCCGATCGTGAGGCTGCTCGAGCGGCTGGCTACGGCCGAGCGTGCGTGGGTGGCGTGGCTCGGCGAGAAGCGTCCGCGGCATGATGAGAGGCGAGCGTGAGCGGCACGGAAGTCCTGTCGGTCGAATCGGTTCATGGCCTGATGCTTGGGCTCGTGGCGGTGATCGTGGCCGCGCCGCTGCTGGCGGCGGCCGCGGTGGCCCTGGGTGGCTTTCCGCGGAGCCCGCGCACGCCGGCCGCGGCTGGGCTCATCGCCTCGCTCCTGGGGGCGGCCCTCCTGGCCTGGCTCTGGCATGCATGCGACGGCGTGGCCTACGAATTCGGCGAGCGGCTCGGCGGGGGCTCGCTCGTGCACGTCGATGGGATCACGGCGGCGCTCATGCCGACGGTGGCCCTGATCGAACTTGCGATCCTGCTCGTGGCCCCGAAGCGGTTCCTCGACCCGTCCGCGACGGCGCGGCTGCTTTCTGGCGCGGCGGCGACGTTTGCCTTGTTCGCCACGGCCCATCCGCTCGTCCTCGTGGCGCTGTGGATCGTGACGGCGCTCCCCACGTGGATCTCGACCCGCGGCACTCCCGGCGGCCGGCCCGCGGCCCGGGTGTTCGCCACCGTGATGCTCGCTGCGCTCGGCTGCATGGCCGCGGGCACGGTGCTGATGCTCGTCGATCCGCCGTGGGAGCGCGGCTGCGGGCTCGTGGGCAACACAGGCGGCTGGCTGGTGGCGATCGCCGTGCTCATGCGCAAGGGAATCGTGCCGTTCCACTCGTGGTATCCGGCCCTCTTCTCGGGCGCGCCGCTCTCGACGGCGCTCGCGGCCACGATGCCGCAAGTGGCCGCCTATACGGCCGTGCGGCTCCTGATGGGCCATGCCGATCACGGCGCGGGCGTGGGCGCGGAGCTCGTGGTGCTCTCGCAGCTCGCGCTCGGGACGGCCGCGTATGGCGCCGCGCTCGCGCTCGTGCAGCGCGACCTGCGCGGGTTCATCGGCACGCTCGCGATGAGCCAGTCGGCGCTCGTGCTCGCCGGGCTGGCCGGCCACGTGCCGATGGAGCTCAACGGCGCGTTCTGCATCTGGATTTCGAGCGGGCTGGCGCTCACGGGGATCGGGCTCGTGGCCTGGGCGCTCGAGAGCCGGGCCGGGCCGCTCTCGCTCACCACGCCCCAGGGCCGCTTCTACGACGCTCCTGCCATGGCGGCGTTCTTCCTGCTCTTCGGGCTCGCGGCGATCGGGCTGCCCGGCACGCTGTCGTTCGTGGCCGACGACCTCATCGTGTCGGGCAGCCTCGACGATCAGCTCCATGCAGGGCTGCTCGTGATCACGTCCACCGTGCTCTCGGGGATCGCCGTGATGCGGGGCTGGTTCTTCATCTTCGGCGGGCCGGTGGCGATCGACGGCCCGCGGCACATGATCCTGCCGCGGGAGCGGGTAGCCCTCACGGCGCTGCTCGTGCCGCTGTTCGTGCTCGGGCTCTGGCCGGCCCCGCTCGTGCGGTCGCTGGAACGGGCCGCCGAACAGCTGCTCGGTGTGACGGCCGACGGCGAGCCGGTGGCGGCCCCGAACGCGCGGCCTGAGGCTACAATCGAGCCACCATGAAACGCAGCTCACGCCCCGCCCGCGCCACGTCCGAGACCGTCGACATCGAAGGTCTCGGCGTCTTTTATCTTGGGACCAAAGTCGATGCCACGGCAGGCAAGGGTGGCCGCGAACCGCTGCTCATCGATGCCAGGCGGTTCACGACCCATGCCGTCTGCGTGGGCATGACGGGCAGCGGCAAGACGGGCCTGCTCATCGATCTCATCGAGGAGGCCGCGCTCGACCAGATTCCCACGCTCGTCATCGATCCGAAGGGCGACCTCGCCAACATCTTGCTCGCGTTTCCCGAGCTCGCGCCGGCCGATTTCCTGCCGTGGGTCGAGGCCGATGCCGCGAAGCGCGAGGGCATCACGCTCGAGGCCCTCGCCGAGCGCACGGCCAAGAAGTGGAAGGACGGCCTCGCCGCGAGCGGGCAGAGCCCCGAGCGGATCGCCAGGCTCAAGGCGGCCGTCGACATGGCCGTCTACACGCCGGGCAGCCGAGCCGGCCGGCCGCTGGCGATGCTCGAGAGCCTCGAGGCGCCCTCGGCTGCGGTGCTCGATGATCCCGAGGCGCGGCGCGAGCGGATCGAATCGCTCGTGTCGGGCATTCTCGCGCTCGCCGGCATCGAGGCGGAGCCGGGCCGCAGCAAGGAGCACGTGCTCCTCTCCGCGATCGTCGACGCCCTCTGGAAGAGCGGCCAGAAGATCGACTTCGGCACGCTCGTGCGGGCGATCCCCGCGCCGCCGGTGGAGCGGGTCGGGTTCCTCGATCTCGAAAACTTTTTCCCTGCCGGTGAGCGGTTCCAACTCGCGAGCCGCTTGAACACCGTGGCGGCGGCGCCGGGCTTCGAGGCGTGGCTCGCTGGTGAACCGCTCGACGTGGGTCGCCTCCTGTGGACCGCCGAGGGCAAGCCGCGGGTGAGCGTGGTTTCGATCGCGCACTTGAACGACGCGCAGCGCATGGCGTTCGTCACGCTCCTCGCCGGGCAGACCGTGGCGTGGATGCGGTCGCAGGGAGGCACCTCGTCGCTCAAGGCCCTGTTCCTCATGGACGAGGTCTTTGGCTACGTGCCGCCGACCGCGAATCCGCCGAGCAAGGGGCCGATCCTCACGCTCCTGAAGCAGGCCCGGGCGTTCGGGCTCGGCGTCGTGCTCGCCACGCAGAATCCCGTCGATCTCGACTACAAGGGGCTCTCGAACGCCGGCATCTGGTTTCTCGGCCGCCTCCAGACGGCCCGCGACAAGGCCCGCGTGCTCGACGGCCTCGAGGGGGCCGCCTCGTCGGCCGGCCGGTCGTTCGATCGCAATCGCCTCGACAAACTCCTCTCCGGGCTCGAGCAGCGGATGTTTCTCCTGCACAGCGTGCACGACGACGAGGAGACGGTGTTTCAGACGCGCTGGACGCTCGCCTATCTGCGCGGGCCCCTCTTGCGCGAGGAGATCAAGCGGCTCACCGCGGCGGCGGCGCCGGTCGAGCCGGCCGCGGCGCCGACGAGTCTCGAAGGGGCCGGCACCGCGCCGCTGCCCGGCGGGCCGCGGCCGATCCTGCCGCCGGGCGTGCGCGAGGTGTTTCTCGCCCCCAAGCGCCCCGTCGGGCTCGACGCGACCGTCTTCTACGAGCCCGCCATTCTGGGGCGGGCCCGCGTCCGCTACGCGAAGGCTGCCGCCCGGATCGACGTCGATCGCGACGTGATCTGCCTGGCCCCCGCGGGCGACTCCGTCGGCGAGTCGGCCTGGGAGTCGGGGGAGACGCTCGCCGAGCCGCCGGAAGTGGAACCGGCTCCGCGCACGGGTTCGTTCGCCAGCCTGCCGGCGGCGCTCGCCGGACCGAAGGGCTATGCGGCGCTCGCGACCGCGCTCAAGGGGCATCTGGCCCGGACAGCCAAGCTCGTCGTGTATGCCGCCCCCGCGCTCGATGCCGTTTCCCAGCCCGGGGAATCGGAGGCCGATTTTCGCCTCCGGCTCGCGCAGCGGGCGAAGGAATGGCGCGACCGCGAGATGGATGCCGTCCGCGGTCGCTACGCCCCGAAGATCGCGGCCCTCGCCGACAGGATCGAGCGGGCCCGGCAGAAGGTGGAACGCGAAAAGGCGGAGGCGAAAAACCAATCGCTACAGACCTACGTGTCGATCGGCTCGGCGGTGCTCGGCGCGCTCCTCGGCCGCAAGATGGCGAGCTCCACCACCATCGGCAAGGCGGCGACGAGCATGCGTTCGGCCAGCCGGGCGGCGCGGCAGCAGGCCGACGTGGCCCACGCCGAAGAGAGCCTGACCACGCTTGATGAGCGCCGCCAGGTGCTCGAGGACGAGGTGTCCGAGGCGCTCGAACGGATTCGGGTCGATTCCGACCTGCACCGTATCGAACTCGAGGCGATCGAGATTCCGGCCCGGAAGACCGACATGGCCGTGGAAGACGTCGTGCTCGCCTGGGTTCCCACGTGAAACACGTCGCCGACATGCCGCCGCCGTCCCACGCCGCCCGCTCGATCGTGCTCGTCGACTGCCCCGACGAGGTGGGCCTGATTCACCGGATCACGGGCGTGCTTCAGGATCGCCGGCTCAACATCGAGGCCAATCACGAATTCGTCGACACGAACGCGGGGCATTTTTTCTTTCGCGCGGAAGTCGTGCCGGCCGACGGGGCCGTGGCGGCATCTGAGCTCACGCGGGCCCTCGCGGCCGTCCTGCCGGCCGCCGCGCGGGTGCGGGTCACTCGCATGGAGCAGCGGCCGATCGTGGTCTGTGCCACGCGCGAGCCGCACTGCCTCGGTGAACTGCTCCTCCTCGACGCCTGCGGCGAGCTGCCTGGGCGGATCGTGGCCGTGGCGAGCAATCACGACGTGCTCGGCGGGCTCGTGGAGCGATTTGGCGTGCCGTTTCACCACGTGCCGCACGAAGGCGTCTCGCGCGAGGCTCAGGAGGCGGAGCTCGAGCGCGTGATCGCAGGCTACGCGCCGGAATACGTGGTCCTCGCCCGCTACATGCGGGTGCTCTCGGAAAGATTCATCGAGCGGCGGCCGCACCGGATCGTGAACATTCATCATTCATTCCTGCCCGCGTTCGCGGGTGCGAGCCCCTATCGCCAGGCCTTCGGCCGCGGCGTGAAGCTGATCGGAGCGACGGCCCACTTCGTGACGGCCGAGCTCGACGACGGCCCGATCATCGCGCAAGACGTGACGCCGGTGGACCACACGTTTACACCCGAGCGCATGGCCCAGGCGGGCCGCGACGTCGAGAAGCTCGTGCTGGCCCGGGCCGTGCGACTCGTGCTCGAGGAGCGGGTGTTCCTCCACGGCCGCCGCACGGTCGTGTTTGCGTAGACGTAGGACAGGCTTCAGCCTGTCGGTGCCCACTGTAGGACAGGCTTTAGCCTGTCGGTGCCCACTGTAGGACAGGCTTTAGCCTGTCGGTGTTCGTTGTAGGACAGGCTTCAGCCTGTCGGTGTTCGTTGTAGGACAGGCTTTAGCCTGTCGGTGTTCATGACAGGCTAAAGCCTGTCCTACAATTCGGTGAGCAGCCGCTTGAGTTCGGCGATCGCCCGTGTGCGGAGCCGCGACACCGTGCCCTCGCACACAACGAGCACGTGGGCGATCACGGCCTGGCTTTTTCCCTCGAGGAGCAGTTCGACCACGGTGCGGAGCCGTGGCTCGAGCAGCGCCACCGCATCCTGCAGCCGGGCGGTGACGTCACTCTCGACCTCGTCTGCGTTGGTGAGCGCGTCGATGCCGGTGTCGTCGACGTGCGGCACGTGGCCGAGGTTCATGAAGCGCATCCGGCGCGTCGCCTGCCGCTTACGCTGCCTGGCCACGTCGAACGCCCGTTCGTGGGCCAGCCACACGAGATACGCCAGCCCCGGGTCGCCGACGCTATGGCGCGTGTCACGGTGGTTGACGAATCGGGCCACGGTGCGTTCGCCCGGCATCGTCCCCGGCAGGCGACGCAGGTGATCGAACACCAGCGAGAGCGTGTCGTCCACCGCCGACCAGTCGCTGACATGAAGGCGCCGGAGCACGCTTCGCGCCGCGTGCTCCAGCCGCGGCAGGGACTGCGTGATCACGTGCTCGAGCCATGACTCGTCGGCAGTCTCTTGCCACGCCCGCAAGGCGTCGGCGATGTCATGCGACACGGTGGGCGTAGACGGCATTCCCTTGCTTCCCATCGACGATCCCCGTTGTCCTCGGCAGCATGACAATGCGTGGCGCACGGTTGGTCATCGTCGTGCAGTCCGCGCGACGAAATATTCGGCACGTGCGCAAGTCTCGGCAGCGGGGAGCGTATACTCCAAGGGGGGGGGTGTCGAGTGGTTTCGAAGCAAAGGAGTGTGAG
>CAMAVC010000031.1 GCA_945861585.1 Planctomicrobium piriforme | reverse complement strand
AACACGATCTCGCCGAGGTCGGCCGTGTTCCGCACGCCCCACGTCCCGAGCACCGTGCGGGCCAGGTAGCCGTACTGCTGCAAGGCGTATTGCCGGGCTGCTTCACAGAGCTCCTGGCCCGTGAGGTGGCGTTCCGTCGGCTTCCGCCGCGGCTTGCCTGGCCGGGCCCGCGGCTTGGCCGGAGCATCGGCGGCCCCCCGGGCGGGCTCGAGATCCTCGAGCGGTGGCTCCGCTCCCATGCCGAGCGATTCCTGGGCGAATGACAGCGCTTCGAGGACGAACAAATACGCGTCGAGTTTATAGCGCGGGTCACGGCGCAGCAGTTGGCCGAGCGGATGAGCAGGATCGACGACGGGCATCGGAGCCTCGTGAACGCGGCAGGGGAAGACCGGCAGTATACCGGGCACGGCGGCCAGCGTCGTGCCGGGCCTGCACGGCCCGTCGCCGATGATTCGCCAGCGGCACGCTACCGCGGCAGAGCGGCGGGGCCGGTGGACTGTCGCGGGGGTGGCTGCGGGGCGCCGCCTTGGCCGTCTTCGAGAATGAAGGTGTAGCCGAGGGGTGTGACGGGCTTCGAAAAGTCGCGGATCATGTCGAGCCCCTTGTCGATCAGGCTCGTGCGCGGATCAAACTGGTAGACGTCGCGATCTTGCCCACCCGGCTTGAAGATCTGCATCGCGAAAGGCATCAGGTCGCGGGCCTGAAGGATCAGCTCCACCTTGGAAAAGTTCGCCGCATCCGCCTGCATTCGCGGCAGAGCCTCGAGCCAGATCTGATCGGTGACCCCGGGAGGGGTGACCAGCCGCATGGCATAACGCTTGCGGAGCGTGTCGGCCTTGGCGCCAAACACGAACGGCAACGGTCCGTCGCTGATCGCCTTGCCCTGCATCTCCGGCGGGAGCCGCGTCTCGCGCAACTGTCGTTCGGTATGCCGAAACTCATAGATGCTCGCGCCATTGCACACCCAGTGTTCACCCACCTCGCCCACCCGTGGCTCATACCGCCGGGTCTCACCGTTCCACTGCTTCGACTCCTTGACGCGATACATGCCTTTGTCGGGAGTGGCATACTTGATCTCGCCCGCGCTTTCGGAGAAGGCCAGCCGTTCGCCGCTCGTGTCGGCGGGGCTCCAGGCGTTGTACTCCCACTTGTAAAACGTGCACGACCACGTGGTGACCGCGGCATTCCGCGCTTCCCACGCGGCGAGCAGCCGATCGAGGGCCGCCTGCTGCTCCGCTGACAGTTGCGGAAACGGCGCGGCGGCCGGGGCCGCCCCAGGCGGCGCGACCGGAGCCTGCGCAGAAAGCGGCGCCACCAGGAGGATGGCGATCATGAGCGCCACGGCGAGATGGACTGGCTGCGACGGCTGACGGCGTGGCACGGCGGAAACCTCCGAAAGGACCGAAACCGTACCAGTCTGGGCCGGCCAGGGCGAGGCCGTTTTCGCGGCCAGACTGCCGGAAAACAGCCCGTGCACCCTCGCTCCCCGTAGACTGACGTCCGCTCTGGAGACCGCCCATGATCGTCGCCGCCTTTTCGACGAAGCCCTACGACCGTGAATTTTTGGAGCGGGCCGCGCATGACACCGGCATCGAATGGCGCTGGTTTGAGAGCCGCCTCGACGCCGACACCGTGCGTCTGGCCGAGGGTGCCACGGCGGTCAACTGTTTCGTCAACGACGACCTCGGCTCCGACGTGCTCGAACGTCTCCACACGTCGGGTGTGCGGCTCGTCACGCTGCGATGCGCGGGATTCAACCAGGTCGATCTGCCCACGGCCGCCCGCCTGGGCCTGCCGGTCGTGCGGGTGCCCGAATATTCGCCACACGCGGTCGCCGAGCACGCCATGGGGCTCGTGCTCATGCTCGACCGCAAACTGCACAAGGCCTACAACCGGGTTCGCGAGGGCAACTTCTCGCTCGACGGCCTGCTCGGCTTCGACCTCCACGGCCGCACGGTGGGCGTGGTCGGCACCGGCAAGATCGGCCGCTGCTTCGCGGAAATCGCCCTCGGCTTCGGCTGCCGCGTGCTCGCCCACGACCCACGGCCCGACGCAGCCCTCGCTGCCCGGGGCGTGGCCTTCGTGCCACTCGCCGACCTACTCGCCGCATCCGACATCGTCTCCCTGCACTGTCCGCTCATGCCCGCCACCCACCACCTGATCGACGCCACGAACATCGCCCGCATGAAGCCCGGCGTGATGCTCGTCAACACGAGCCGCGGCGGGCTCGTCGACACCCGTGCCGTGATCGCCGCGCTCAAGACCGGCCGGATCGGCACGCTCGGCCTCGACGTCTACGAGGAGGAGGCCGATTTATTCTTCGAGGACAAGAGCAACACGATCATCGGCGACGACGTGTTCTCCCGTCTGCTCACCTTCCCGAACGTCGTCGTCACGGCCCATCAGGCGTTCTTCACACGCAACGCCCTCGAGGCGATCGCCGCCCAGACCGTGCGCAACCTCGTGTACTTCGAGCGCGGCGAGCCCCTCGAGGCGGTCGTGAGCGCGTGACGGCTCGCGGGCCATTCCTGCATGCGCCCAATCCGGCTCGTGACTACCCGTACCGTCTCGCCGGACGGTAGGGCGGGTATTGATGACCCGCATTCGGAGCCGGCGGTAGGCATGCTCGAATCCGGTCGTCTTGAGAGTACACAACTCGTGGGTTTTGATCAGACGCCCATAGTCCTCAAGGACTCCCTTCTTCTGCGCGTGCCCACCGACCGTCTCCGCCGAAACTGCTACCCGGCATCCCTTCGGCTCACGCCTCGGGCTTCCAAACAGGTAGGCTCGGGGTTACCCCTGCCGGTGAGACGGCGTATGTGACCAGCGCAGGCAGGAAGCCGGAGCGCAGGCACATCCGAGCGAGCGGAGGCCAGGATGGCCGCAGTGAGCGTCCGGCGAGACGGTACGGGGTAACCCCGAGCCGGATTTGGCGAGTCGCGGCTCGACGAACCGAAGCCTGCCCTACATCGCGGCGGCGCGGAGGGTGGCGAGCTCGCGGGTGAAGCCGCCGGAGAGGATCGGGAAGCGGCACCAGGTCTTGGGATCGAGATTTTCGTCGTCGAGATGGAACGACGGTGCGTAGCGTTCGCGCTTCCACTGGTTGCGGCTCCAGAGCACGTAAAACCGCTCGGTCCACGCGGCCAGTTGCCGCGGCTCGTGCTGTGGAAAGTCGACGACGAGCCGCTGCCAGGCTGCGAGCGGCAGCTCCTTGTCGCGGATCGCGAGCCGTTCGATGCGATCGAGGACGTCGTAGGGCATGAGGTCGCCCTCGTCAGTCTGCCCGGCGGCGCCCGGCCGGAGCTCGGCGGTCGGCGCCTGGGCGTTGATGGCCGCGAGCGCGGGGATCGGCCCCAGGCCCTCGGGGCCCTGTCGTTCGAGCCAGACGAGCCAGCGGCGGAGATAGGCCTTGTCGATGCCGGCGATGGGCGCGATGCCGCCGGATGTGTCGCCATCCATGGTGGCGTAGCCGACGGCCGCCTCGGAGCGATTGCTCGTCGAGACGAGCAGTGCCCCGCGGATGTTCGCGAGCATCCAGACGCCCGGCGCGCGCGCTCGGGCCTGGATATTTTGCAGCGCGACATCGTCGCGGTCCCACGTGAGCGGCCGTCCCACGGCCTGTGATACGATCTCCGTGTAGCCGCGAACGATCTGATCGACGTCGAACTCGTGAAACTCGGCACCCAGGGCCTCGGCGAGCTCCCGGGCCGCCGCACGGGTGACGGGGCCGGAGTTGGCGGTCGACTGATAGACGCACGTCAGCACCGCGCGGACGAGATCAGCCGGCGAGTTCGCGCCCGCATCGATCCCCAGCCGGCGACCCACGCCCGCGTCTCCCATCTCCGCGCCGGCGAGCCGAATGGCCAAGGCCACGAGGCAGGCGACGGCCGACGAATCGGCGCCGCCGCTCGCCGACACCACGAAGCCCCGTGAACGACTCTTCCGCACGTAGTCGAAAAGGCCGAGGGCCACGGCTCGCGTGAACTCCTCTTCCTTCACGCTCCCACCTCGCTCCCATGGATCGCGGCCGTCGTGCGGGGCCCGTGCAGCGGCCGGGTCGACGGGGGCCGGCGTGAACTCGACGGCAACCCGGCCATCCCCCCGGGCGTCGTCAGGATCGTGCGCGAGCCGGGTCTGGGCGAGCCGCAGGGCGTCGAGGTCGACGACGGCCGTCACCGCGACGGCGTCGCCGAATGCGAATCGCCGACCGGCAGCCACCATGCCCGTGGGCTCCGCCACGAACACGCCACCGTCGTAAATGGCCCGCCCCGCCTCGTTGCCGAGCAGGTTGGCATACACATAGGCCGCCCCGCAGGCCCGCGCCCCCTCGAGCACGAACCGGCGCCGAATCTCGTCCTTGCCGAAGGCAAAGTGGCTGGCCGACGGATTGAGGATCACATCGACGCCGCGGGCGGCGAGCGCCGCGGCCGGCCGCCCCGCCACCCAGGCGTCCTCGCAGATCTCGAAGCCGATCCGCACGCCGCCGCAGTCGAACCGCAGGTCGCCGATCGGCACAGCCCGCCCATTCACGACGAGCTCGGCCTGCCGGCCAGCCGGCCAGGCTCTGAACCAGCGCGGCTCGTAATGGATGCCCTCGCCGGCAAGGTGCTGTTTGCAGACGATGCCGGCGAGCCTGCCGTCGACGACGAGCGCCACCGCGTCGTACACGCCGCTCTCGAATCGCACCGGCAGGCCGACGGCCACGGCGATGCCCCGCGTGTGCGGCTCGAGTTCCTCGAGCACCTGCCAGGCCAGCCGCTGCATGCCAGGCGATTGAAAGGTATCTTCACAGCCGTAGCCCGTGATGCACAGCTCCGGCAGGCAGAGGATCGACACGCCCGCCCGCCGCGCTGCCTCGATCGCAGCCACGATCCGATCGCGGTTGCCATCCCAGTCGAGGGGCGTCTGATTGAGCGCCGTGCCGCCGATTCGAATCAGGTGCATTGGGTCACGTGATGATGCCTACGCGAACGGGAGGCTCGGGGTTGCCCCTGCCGTTGAGACGGCGTATGTGACCAGCGCAGCCATGGATGGCGCAGCGAATGCGCTCCAGGCAGCGCAGGCACATCCGAGTGAGCGAAGGGCTGGAGGCCCGTAGCGAACGTCCGGCGAGACGGTAAGGGGTAACCCCGAGCCGGCGCGCGACGCAGTCACCGTTGCGAAGGTTCCTCCAGATACGTGTAGCCGCCGAGGCCTTCTTCGTAGAACCGCAGAAACTTGCCCGCCTCCTGGTCGCAGATGCGGCCCTCGCGGACAGCCTGCTCGATCGATTCGCGGAGCCGTTGCACGAGCTGGTTGGAGTCGAACTCGACGTAGTCGAGCACCTCGCGGACCGTGTCGCCCTTGATCACCGCGTCGAGGACCACGTCGCCCTTCGCGTCGGTGCTGACGTGCACGGCGTTGGTGTCTCCAAACAGGTTGTGCAGGTCGCCGAGGATCTCCTGGTAGGCACCGATCAGGAAGGCGCCCAGGTAATAGGGCTCGTTTTGGCAGGCGTGGAGCGGAAGCGTGCGCTTGACGTCGCGGCGATCGATGAACTGGTCGATCTTGCCGTCGGAGTCGCAGGTCACGTCGCCGAGCACGGCCGGCCGACAGGGCCGCTCGTTGAGCCGATGGATCGGCATCACCGGAAACAGCTGCTTGATCGCCCAGCTGTCAGGGATCGACTGGAAGAGCGAGAAGTTGCAGAAGTACGTGTCGGAGAGCGACGCTTCGAGGCCCTCGAGCTCCTCCGGCACGTAATCCATCTGCTTGGCAAGCTTGAAGATCTTGCGACAGATCGACCAGTAGAGATTCTCCACGGCCGATCGCTGATCGAGCGGCAGGTAGCCACTGGCGAACAGGCTCATCGCCGTGTCGAGCGATTGCTGAGCGTCGTGATAGCTCTCGAGGAGATTGCGGATGTTGATGTTTTGATAGGCCTCGAAGAGATCGTGGAGCGGCTGCTCCGCGTCGGCCGGCGGCTCCTTGAGGTCGCCGTTGCCACCCTGCTCCGACACGCCGAGCACGCCGAAGATCAGCATGCTGTGGTAGGCCACCACCGCCCGACCGCTCTCCGAGATGATCGTGGGGTGGGGCACGCCCGCCTCGTCGCAGGCGTTCTGCACGTGGGAGACGACGTCGTTGGCATACTCCTGCAGGCTGTAGTTGACGCTCGACTCGAAGTTGGTCTGCGAGCCGTCGTAATCGACGCCCAGCCCGCCACCCACGTCGAGATACCGCAGCCCCGCACCGCGCTTCACGAGCTCGGTGTACATCCGCGACGCCTCGTTCAACGCCGCCTTGATGTGGCGGATGTTCGTGATCTGGCTCCCCTGATGGAAGTGGAGCAGTTGCAGACAGTCTTCCATGCCCCTGGCGGCGAGCGTGTCGAGGCCTTTGATCAGCTCGCTTGCGGTGAGCCCAAACTTGCTGCGGAAGCCGCCCGACGCCTGCCAGCGGCCGCTGCCGCGCGTGGCGAGCTTCACTCGCATCCCGATCCGTGGCCGCACGCCGAGCTTCTCGGCATATTCGAGAATCAGGTGCAGTTCGGAGAATCGCTCCACCACCGGGATCACGTGCCGCCCGATCTTCTGGGCCAGCATCGCCGTCTCGATGAACTCCGCATCCTTGAAGCCGTTGCAGATGATCGGCGTCTCGTTGTCGGCCAGCGCGATCACGGCGAGCAGCTCCGGCTTGCTGCCGGCCTCGAGCCCGAAGCGATACGGCTTGCCGAACTGCAGGACCTCTTCGACCACCTGCCGCTGCTGGTTCACCTTCACGGGATAGACGCAGCAGTAGTCGCCGCGATACCCCGATTCCTTCATCGCGGCGGAAAAGGCTCCGTGAATCTCCCCCAGCCGATGCTGGAGGATCTCGCCAAACCGCAGCAGGATCGGCAGGTCGATGCCGCGTACCTGAAGGCGGTCGACGAGCGACTTGAGGTCGATGCTCTTCGTCGGATTTTTATCGGGATGAACGAGCAGATGGCCGTTGGGCCCGACGGAAAAATAGCCGTTGCCCCAGCGAGCCACCTCGTAGAGTTCGGCGGCATCCGCCGCGCTCCACTGTTCGACGTCGAGATCGACTGCCATCTGCCACCCTCTGGAGCGGCGTCAGCACCGCCCTCCATGGGGCGGTGGACGCCGTACGAAAGAGTGTAGCGTCCCCGGCGGGTTAGGCGAACAGTTCCTTGATCACCTTGCCCGAGTTGGCGATCTTCATCGGCCGGCCATTCTTGGCCGTGAACGTCGTTTCGAGCGAGATGCCGAGCGACTTGAGCACGCTCGCCATCACGTCCTGCGAGGTGTAGGGCTCGCCCATCACCTCCTTGCCGTCGGAACTCGTCTCGCCGACCACGACACCCCGTTTGAATCCGCCACCGCCCACCACCACGCTCCAGCTCCGGGCCCAGTGATCGCGGCCGCCATTGCCGTTGATGTTCGGCGTGCGGCTGAATTCACCCATCCAGATGATCGCCGTGTCGTCGAGCAGGCCACGATCGGCGAGGTCCGAAACCAGCCCGCTCATCGCCTTGTCGAGCTCCGGCAGCTTCCGATCGGCAAGCGTCGGGAAGATGTTCTCGTGGTTGTCCCAGCCGCCGAGATCGACCTCCACGAACGGCACCCCGGCTTCCACCAACCGCCGGGCCATGAGGCAGCCTCGGGCGAAGCCGCTGCCCCCGCGCTCGCCGATGCCGTAGCGCTCGAGCACCTCCTTCGGTTCCTTCGCCACCTTGAAGGCTTCCATCTGCTTGCTCGTCATCAACTGCACGGTCTTCTCGAGGATCTTGGAGTGGTCTTCGGCCACCCCGCCCCGCTTCTCGCCGATGAACTTCCGTTCGATGGTGGCGAGCATCTCCAGCCGCTGCGACATCCGGGCCGGATCGATCCCCATGTCGAGGTTCCGCACGTTGCCGTTGGAGTCCACCACGAACGGCGCCCACGACATGCCGAGGAATCCCGGCCCGACGCTTCCGCTCCCCACCGAAACGAACGGGGGAATCTCGAGATCCGGCACCTGGTCGGCAAGCTCGTGGGCGATCACCGCGCCGTAACTGGGATGCTCGACATTGGGATTGGGGACGTAGCCGGTGTGCATGTAGTAGCGACCGCGCATGTGGTCGGCTTCGCGAGTGCTCATCGATCGCACGATCGACATGTGGTGCATCTGCTTGGCCATGAGGGGCATGTGCTCGCAGATGGCAACGCCGTCGGCGGAGGTCGAGATCTGCTTGAACTGCCCGCCCGTCGCGGCCCCCGGCTTCAGATCCCAGATGTCCATCGTGCTCGGGCCACCGCCCATCCAGAGCAGAATCGCCGACTTGTGCCGCTTTTTCATGTCGGACGCGTTGGCGAGGATCGAGTTGGTAAACGCGGTCGCCGGGGCGGTGAGCGCCGCGGCGCCAGCGAGATGGCTCATGAAATGACGGCGGCTCATGTCATGGGGAGTCGTGAACATTGCAAGTTTTCCTCTGTGGAATCAGGGCCACCGGGAGGGTGGACGCATCGAGCAAGCCGGCACGGGCCAGGGATGGCCGGGCCGGCGTGAAGTTAGTGGTTGACGATGAATTCGTTGGAGTTGAGCACCGCCCACCAGATGTCCTGGAGGGCTCCGATCGCGTCGCCCTTGCGGTCGACGATGAGCTTGTTTGCCGCGGCCACCTCCTTGGCCGAGGGCTTGCGGGCGAGTGCCGCCAGATAGAGAGCGTCGATTTTTGCGGAGTTCTTTCCACCGCTCGTGGCGACCCGGTCGAGAAACCCGCCCTTGCCGGTGCTGGTCGCAACCTTCACGAGGTCGCCGTTGAACATCATCAACACCTGCGTGATCGATCCGTTGAAGGTCGTCGCGTCGTCCCCTTCGTCGGTGCCGAAGGCGATGATGAACTGCCCGAGCCACTCGTCCTTCTTCTTGGCAGCCGCCTCGCCGGCCCGGCTCTGGTCGGCCGCGGTGGCGGTGAGCAGCGACTCATAGAGATCCTCGGCCCGCATCTGCCGCAGATAAAAGTGGGAGAACTTCGGCTTCTCGCCGAGCGTCGGGTCGTCCTTGGCGTTTTTGGCCGAGACCCGGCTCGACAGACCGTAGGGCTTCGAGAGCACGATCCAGCGGATGAGCTCCTTGAGATCGAAGCTCTGCTCGCGAAACCGCTCCGCCAGCCCGTCGAGCAGTTCGGGATGCGAAGGCGGATTGTGCTCGCCGAGATCGTCGACGGGCTTCGTGAAGCCATACCCCAGAAAATGGGCCCACATCCGATTCACGATGGCCTTCGGCATGAAGGGGCTTGCCTTGATCAGCCGGGCCAGCTCCTGGCGACGATTCGCGCCATACGCCTCACCGTTTTCACTTTTTCCGGGCAGGTAGCCGCTCTGCTCGATCTCGGTGCCGTCGATGAACACGGGGTAGGCCACCTTCTTGAGGCCGTTGCGGAGTTCGTAGTAGATCTCCGCAGCCTTGGGATCACCCCCCTCCCCCTCGAAATCCTCGTCGACCAGCTCGATCGATTGGATGTCCATCGTCTGTTCGAATCGCCGCAGCGCCCGAGCCTGCCGGAAAAAGGCGTTCATCTCCCAAAACTGATTCTGCTTCCCCTTGTTGAACGGATGGTTGTGGCACTGCGTGCACTGCACCTGCACGCCGAGGAAGATCTGGGCCGTCTTGGCCGTGGCCTGCACGCCCCCCTCCTCCATCTTGCCCGAGAGAAAGTTGGTGGCACCGTTGAAGTTGTCGATGCCTTCCTTGTTGGTGTTCGACCCGGCCGCCGTGACGAGTTCCTCCATGAAGCGGTCGTAGGGAACGTTCTTCGAGAAGGCCCGCCGCAGCCATTGCCGCATGCCGGGCCGGCTCACGTTGTCGTTCTCGACGTCGCGGCCGATGAGCACCGTGGTCCAGATGTCGGTCCAGTTGCGGGCATACTCATCGACGGCGTCATCGCCCAGAAGCCGTGCCACGAGGTCGGCCTTCTTCGTGGGGGACGAATCGCCGACGAACGCCTGGAGTTCATCGAGCGTCGGGATGCGCCCGATCACATCGAGATGCACGCGGCGGCACCATTCGCCGTCCGTGGCCTCAGCGGAAGGCTCGAGTTCGGCGTCGGCCCAGCCGGCAGAGACCTGATCGTTGATGAATTTGACCTGGGGAATGCCAAAACTTTCGTCGCCGGCACACCACGCCAGCGAAGCCGTGGCAGCCCAGGCCACCACCGCCAGCATCGCCGCCCACTTCAGCCGCACCCGTGTCATGAATCCGCAGCCCTCGTAGATGCCCACCGGCCGATCGACCGCCGACGGACATTCTATTCGTGGCCGGATGCCGGGCCTATTCCGCGACCTCCGGCCCTGCCTCAGCCGCGGGCTTTCGACGCCCGCCGGGGCCGGGCAGCCTCCACCTTCGGGGCCGGAGACCGGTCGGCACCGATGTCGCCGCCCACGAATTCCAGCACGGCCCGGGGGCCGGCATCGCCGAGCCGCGGGGTGGCCAGTTTCAAAATCCGCGTGTAACCGCCGGGCCGATCGACAAACCGAGGGGCGATCTTTTCGAACAACACGCGGGCTGCCTGCTTGTCTCCGAGCAGCGTCACCACCCGCCGCCGGGCGGTCACCGCCGGCGCCGACGCGGCAGCCCACCTCTGCCACTGTTCACCCTGCCGCCATTTTTTCCAGTCTGCCGAGTCACGGTCGGCCGTGGTGGCGAATTCCCGGGCCCGTTCGGAGGCGACCAGACCACGCTTGGCGATCGTGATGCAGCGCTCCACGAGCGGCCGCACCTCCTTCGCCTTGGCGACGGTGGTGATGATGCGGCCCGGAGTGGCGGGAGCCCCGACCTCGTCGACGTCGACCTCCCGCTCGGTGAGCATGAGAGCCGAGGCGAGATTGCGGAGGAGCGCCCTCTGGTGCGAGGGACTGCGGCCGAGCACGCGGCCTTTACGACGATGGCGCATGAAAAGAATCCTGAAAACGAAACGCGAGTGATATCGATTTGGGAAGTGAACTCTGTCCGCTGGCAGCGGACGTGACAAACCAGATCAAGCGTCGGCCGCGGAGGCCACCGGCATTCCAAGCCGGAGGCCGTGCTCCTGCAGTTTCTCCTCGATCTCCTGAAGGGTCGTCTCACCGAAGTTACGAACCTCGAGCAATTCCTCACGCGTGCGCGACACGAGGTCACGGAGCGTTTGAATCCCCTCCTCGTGCAGGCAGTTGTTGGCACGCAACGACAACTTGAGATCCGACACCACCATCCCGAGCCGGCTCTCGAGCGGAGCCTCGATCGAGAGCACGTTGGCGAACGCGGGGAGATTCACCGCGGGGCCAGGCTTGGCATAGCCGACGAACGGATTGAGGTGCTTGCGGAGAATCTTGGCGGCCTCGACGAGCGCCATCTCGGGCGTCACGGTGCCGTCGGTCCAGATCTCCATCGTCAGCTTGTCGTAGTTCGTCTTTTGGCCGACACGGGTCTCCTCGACCTCGTACCGCACGCGGGTCACCGGGCTGAAGACGGCATCGACCGGAATGATGCCGATCTCCTGCGCCTCGGGGCTGTGCTCGCTCGCCGGCACGTAGCCACGGCCGTTTTCCACCACCATCTCCAGCTCGAAGGGAACGTCGTCGGTCAGCGTGGCCAAAACGAGGTCCTTGTTCACGATCTCGACGGCGTCGTCGGTCTGAATGTCGGCCCCCGTCACCGGCCCCTTCGTGCTCTTCTCGACACGGATGACACGGGTGGAGTCGCTGTGGTTCTTCACGACGAGGCTCTTGATGGCCAAGACGATGTCCGTGATGTCTTCGAGCACGCCCTTGATCGTCGTGAATTCGTGGAGCGCCCCACCAACCTTGATCTGGGTGACGGCGCTTCCCTCGAGGCTCGAGAGGAGCACGCGCCGCAGGCTGTTGCCGACGGTCGTGCCAAACCCGCGCTCGAAGGGCTCGGCCATGAACTTGCCGTACGTGGACGACAGCGACTTGGAATCGGCGGTAACCGAACCGGGCAGCTCGAGGCCGCGCCAACGGATGTGCATGAAAGGCTCCTTCGTTCAGTGGTTGCTCGACCAGCGCCTGGGCGCCTCGGTCACTTCGAACACAATTCGATGATCAGATTCGCCTGGACCGGGATCGACACGTCTTCGGCGCTCGGCAAACGATCCACACGCCCCTCTGGAATCGGCCCGTCGACACGAGACAGAAACTCGGGGACATCCCGCCGCACATCGGAGAGGGCCGCATGCACCAGCTGCAGGCTCTTGGATCGATTCTTCACACGAATGAGATCGCCGGCCTTCACGAGATAGCTCGGCACGTCGAGCCGCCGGCCGTTGACCGTGATGTGGCCGTGCATGACAGCCTGCCGCGCCGCCGACCGCGACGCCGCGAATCCCATGCGATGCACGACGTTGTCGAGCCGCCGCTCGAGCAGCTGCATGAGTGTCTCGCCGGTGTTGCCGGTGCCGCGCTCGGCCCGGGCGAAGTAGGTGCGAAACTGCCGCTCGAGCACGCCGTAATAATGCTTGACCTTCTGCTTTTCACGAAGGTGCAGGCCGTAGTCGGTGGGCTTGCTGCGCCGCTTCTGCACCATGCCAGGGGGCGTGGCACGACGCTCGAAGGCACATTTCGGGGTGTCGCAGCGGCTCCCCTTGAGAAACAGCTTGAGGCCGTCGCGACGGCAAAGGCGGCAGACAGGTCCGGTGATACGTCCCATGGTTCCTTGTTACTTCCGTATTCTGCGAAATGCTCGTGATGAGGGGGTGTTGTGACGGGCCGGCCGCGACCTACACGCGACGCTTCTTTGGCGGGCGGCAGCCGTTGTGGGGCAGCGGCGTGATATCCTCGATGCTCTTCACGTTCATGCCGGCGGCCTGCAGGGCCGTGATCGCGCTTTCGCGACCGCTTCCCGGGCCACGCACCCGCACTTCGAGCTCCTTCACGCCATACTTGGCGGCCTTCTCGGCGGCCTGCTGGGCCGCACATTGGCCCGCGAAGGGCGTGCCTTTTCGGCTTCCCTTGAAACCACAGGTGCCACCGCTCGCCCAACAGAGCGTGTCGCCCCGGGTGTCGGTGATCGTGACGGTCGTGTTGTTGAAGCTCGCCACGATATAGGCGATGCCCGCCGTCACGCTCTTCTTTTTGGTCTTTGTCGTCTTGGTTGACATATCCGTGCTCGTGTGTGTGCCGTCGGCGGGCCGACGTTACTTGAGATCCTTCACGCCCTTCTTGCCTGCAACGGTCTTCTTCGGGCCCTTGCGCGTGCGGGCGTTGGTCCGGGTGCGCTGGCCACGGACAGGCAGGCCTCGGCGGTGCCGCAGTCCGCGGTAACTGCCGATGTCCTTGAGACGCGAGATGTTTTGCGACACCTGGCGACGCAACTGCCCCTCGACGGCATAGTCTTTGTCCATCAGGGCGGCCAGCCGGGCGAGCTCGTCCTCGTGCAGATTACGGGCGACGCCCTCGGGATCGACGCCGGCCTTGTGGCACAGTTCGCGGGCCACGCGGGGGCCGACGCCGTACAAATACTGCAGGGAAAAGATGGTCTTCTTTTCCGAGGGAAGGTCGACGCCGAGGAGACGGGGCATGGATGAAATCCGCTGGGGTCAGGAATGCACGGTGAACCGAATGGATCCGGGAGCAACGACGGGGCCACTGGATCGTGAGCCCGATCGTGTCTGCCGCTTGCGAGGCGCCGATCGGCCGATCATCACCCCTGCCGTTGCTTGTGACGGGGGTCGGCGCACACGACGAACACGACGCCGCGGCGTCGCACGATCTTGCACTTTTCACACATGCGACGGACGCTGGCGCGAACCTTCATACGCGAGTCCGTGGTGACTGCCGACCACGCCTTCACAGGAACAGGGGAGACGAACGGGGAGCCTCGGAGTATAGGAAGCGGTCGAGGCGGTTCCAAGGGGGTGGCGTGAGGCCCGGAATTTTCCGCTCCCACGGTCCATGCAGGCCCTCAGGCGGCGCTGCCGACCGTCTCTCCAACGGCCGGGGCGGCCGTCAAAACGACCGGTCCGGCCTCGGTGATCGCCACCGTGTGCTCGAAATGGGCGCTCGGCCGGCCGTCGAGCGTGGCCTGGGTCCAGTGATCCGGGAGTGCCCGCACCTTTTTCGAGCCCATGTTCACCATCGGCTCGACCGCGATCACAAGGCCCGGCTCCAGTTCGAAGTCGTGATTCCGCCGAAAGGCAGGGGTGCAGAAATTCGGCACCTGCGGATCCTCGTGCATCTTCCGGCCGATGCCGTGGCCGACGAAGTTCTCGACGACCGAAAACCCGTGGTCGCGAACATACTTCGCCATCTCCGTGGCGACGTCGCTCCACCGGTTTCGCACGCCCATCAGCTCGATTGCGAGCGCCAGCACACCGGCGGTGCAGTCGAGCAGGCGTTGTGTTTCCGGGGCGATCGGCCCCACCGCGTAGGTCACGGCCGAGTCGCCACACCAGCCATCCACGCTGCAGCCGGTGTCGACGCTCACGACGTCGCCCGCCACGAGCACGCGTGCCCCCGGAATGCCGTGCACCACCTCGTCGTTGACCGACGTGCAGCAGACGGCCGGAAATGGCACCTTCCCCGGCACGCCCTTGAACAGCGGCACCGCGCCGTGCTGGGCGAAAAAGCCCTCGATGGCGCGGTCGATGTCGGCCGTGTTGATTCCCGGCCGGACGAGAGACGACACCAGCTGATGGGCGCCCCAGACCACGAGGCCCGAGCGACGCATCGCCGCGATCTCGCGGACAGAACGAAGATTAACCACCGGGCAGTCACCTGAAGGCGAAAAGGAGCGGGAATCCAGGCTGCAGATTATACCTCGGGCCACGGCGGGTCGCGACGCCCCTGGCGCGCCCGCACGTGCCGATCACGCGCGAAGCGTTCGAGCGCCGCCTGCACACGCTCGAAAATCTCGTCGGCCGTACCGAGCCCGTCGACGCTCGCGAGCTTTCCCTGCCGATGGTAATAGTCGAGCAGCGGCGCGGTCTGCACCTCGAAGCTGGCGATCCGCTTGGCGAAGATCTCCGGATTGTCGTCGGCTCGCTTCCTGGCGAGCATCCGCCGGACGAGTTCGTCCCGCGGCACCGCCAATTCGATCACCCCGTCAACGCTCATCGCCTGCCGCTCGAGAAGTTCGTCGAGGGTGGCCGCCTGCGGCAGGGTGCGGGGAAATCCGTCGAGCAGGCAGCCGTCACGGCAATCGGCTGCCTCCAGCCGCTTGGTGACCATCCCGAGAATGATCGGATCGGGAACGAGTTGGCCTTGCTCCATGGAGGCGGCCGCCTGCACGCCCTCGGGCGTGCCGGCCCGCACCGCGGCCCGCAGCATTTCACCGGTCGACAGATGGGGCACCCGCAGGTGCTCGACCAGTTTCTGGCACTGCGTGCCTTTTCCAGCGCCGGGCGGTCCGATGAGGATGATCCGCATGAGACGTCCGCGGGAACGGATGCGGCAGCGGAACGGCGGATGGCACGCACGCTCCCGCGGGAGCCAGTTCCTCGGCCACCGCGCTGGCCTGTCCGATCAGGCTTTCTCCAGGAGACCGGTGTAATTTCGCATCACCAGGTGGCTGTCGATCTTTTGTACCAGATCAAACGCCACACTCACGGCAATGAGCAGCCCCGTGCCGCCATAAAAACTCGCGATCTGGGCGGGAATGCCCAAGGCTCCGCCGACGATCGTGGGAATGATCGCCACGAGCGCCAGAAATGCCGCCCCCACGTAGGTGATCCGCTCCATCACGCGCTCCAGAAAATCGGCCGTCCGCTTGCCCGGTCGATAGCCCGGGATGAACGCGCCGAAGTTCTTGAGGTTGTCGGCCATTTCCTTCGGGTTGAAGGTGATCGCCGTCCAGAAGTAGCAGAAGAAATAGATCAGGGCGACATAGAGCACGTTGTAGAGAAACGACTGACCCCTCGTAAACGAATCGTGAAGCGAGCCGAGCACGGCACTGCCGGGATTCGCGTTGTGCAGATACTGAAAGAGCATCTGCGGAAAGAGCAGCAGCGAGCTGGCGAAGATGATCGGCATCACGCCCGCCTGGTTGACCCGCAACGGAAGATACTGCCGCGTGCCGCCATAGACCCGGCGCCCGCGAACATGCTTGGCGCTCTGCGTGGGAATGCGCCGCTGCCCCTGCGTCATGAACACGACGCCCGCCACCACGCCCACGAACAGAGCCGCGAGCACGAGCAGCGTTTCGATGCCGAGCTTGCCGCCGCCGCCGCCAAGCTCCCAGCTGGTGTCGCTGCCGAGTTCGACGAGGGCGCTGGGCATCGCCGCGAGAATGCCCGCCATGATCAGCAGGCTGATGCCGTTTCCGATGCCAAACTCGTCGATCTGTTCGCCGAGCCACATGAGGAACACCGTGCCTGCGGTCATCGTCATCACGGCCACGAACTGCCAGATGAGGGGCAGCCTGCCATCCACGAGAAAGCTCGACTGGATGAGAGGCATCTCTCCGACCCGGGCACTGGAGAGAAATGCCACGTAGGCCCAACTCTGCAAGACGCAGATCACCACCGTGGCGTAGCGCGTGTATTCGTTGATCTTCTTGCGGCCCGCCTCCCCCTCCTTCTGCAGCCGCTCGAGCGGCGGCCAGACCGTGGCCAGGAGCTGAAAGATGATCGACGCCGAGATGTACGGCATGATCCCGAGCCCGAAGATCGTGGCCTGCGACAACTGGCTCGCGGAAAACACGGCGACCGTCTTGAGCAGATCGCCGATGCCCCCAGCCTCCTCCGCGAACGCCGTCATCGCCTTGGGATCGACGATCGGCAGGGGAACCTGCCAGCCCACGCGATAAATCGCCAGCAGGCCGAGCGTCAGCAGGATCTTTTGGCGCAGTTCGGGGATCGTGAAGATGATCCGAAGTTTTTCCAGCACGAGACCGACTCCTTTGGTGCCCAGATGCCGCCAGCGTACAGCGCCGACGGCCTCGCTACCCAGTCGGCTTTTTCCGTGCCGGCTTCTTCTTTCCCTTTTCCACGGGGGCCGCACCGGACAATTGCGTGACGGTCCCACCCGCTGCCCGGATCTTTTCCCGGGCCTGGGCGCTGAAGTGATGCGCGGAAACCTTCAACGCCTTGGAGAGCTTGCCTTCGCCGAGAATCTTGAGCTCGTGCCAGATTCCCTTGGCGAGGCCTGCCTCCTTGATCGTCTTGGGCGTGACCTCGGCATTGGCGGCGAAGCACACGTCGAGATCGTCGACGTTGACCGCCGCGACGATCAGCCCGTGGCGATTGTTGAAGCCGCGCTTCGGAATCTGACGGATGATCGGCATCCGTCCACCCTCGAAGATCGCCGGCGACGACCAGCCGGCAAGCTGCCCCTGGCCCTTGTTGCCGCGGCCGGCGGTGCGGCCCTTCCCGGAGCCCGGCCCGCGGCCCACGCGCATCCGCTTCTTGTTTTTGTGCACGCCACGATTGACGTCGCTGATCTTCATGATGATTCCTCGACTGAGCCCCTCGAGGGGCGTGATGAACGATGGATGCTCTGCAGGGTTACGACAGCGAGACGCCGCGGAGCCGCTCGACGTCGGCCTTCGTCCGCAGTTGCTTGAGGGCCTCGAGCGCTGCCTTCACGAGATTGACGGGATTGGTGGATCCGTGGGCCTTGGTGAGCACGTCGCGGATGCCTGCCGATTCGCACACCGCACGAACCGCCGCTCCTGCGATGATGCCGGTGCCCGGGCTCGCCGGCAGGAGGATCACCTTCGCCGTGCCGCTGGTGCCTTCCACTCGGTGCGGAATCGTGCCGGCCTCGACAGGCACCTCGATGAGATTCTTCATGCCGTCTTTGATCGCCTTCTCGACGGCCGGGGGCACTTCGTTGGCCTTGGCGTAGCCGCAGCCCACCTTGCCGCGGCCATTCCCCACGACGACGAGGCCCGCAAAACTGAATCGCCGGCCGCCCTTCACCACCGTGGCGCAGCGGCGAACCTTGACCACCTTTTCGGCAAACTCGCCGCTCATCCGCTCGCCCGACCCGCCTCGATCGCCGCCGCGTGATTCCCGTTCTCTGCTTCCGGTCGACACTGGATTCATACTCCCGAGGAATTGAGGTGGCTCAGAATTCGAGGCCCGCAGCGCGGGCCGCATCGGCCAGAGCGGCGACTCGGCCGTGGTAACGGAATTCACCGCGATCGAAGCAGACGTGCTTCACACCGGCGGCCACGGCCCGTTCGGCCACGGCCCGGCCGATCGCCTCAGCAGCCTGCTTGTTGCCGCCAAACCCGACCGACCCGCGGATCTGCTTGTCCATCGTGCTGGCCGACGCAAGCGTGCGGCCGGTCGAATCGTCGATCACCTGGGCGTAGATGTGCTTGTGCGTCCGAAATACCGCCAAACGGGGCCGCTCCGCGGTGCCGTGCATATGCCGGCGCACGCGATGGCGACGCCGCAGACGCTGGCGAAGAATGGTGCGGGCGTGGTCCATGAAATCCTCTTGCTGCTGCTGACGTGGATGCTATTTGGTGACGGCCTTGCCGGCCTTCCGGCGAACCTGTTCGTTCTCGTAGCGGATGCCCTTCCCCTTGTAAGGCTCCGGCTTCCGCAACGCACGCACTTCGGCCGCGAACTGGCCGACGAGTTGCTTGTCGATTCCCTTGACGACGACGTGCGTCTGGTCGGGGCACGTGACGTTGAGGCCGGCCGGAATCGGCACCTGCAGTTCATTGGCGAAGCCCACGCGCAACTGGAGCACGTTTTTTTGGATCGCGGCGATGTAGCCCACGCCCACGATCTCGAGCTTCTTTTCGTAGCCCTTGGTGACACCCTCGACCATGTTGGCCGCGAGGGCCCGGGTGAGCCCGTGCACCGACCGAGAGACGCGGGTGTCGTCGGCCCGCTTCACGGTGAGCAGCCCGCCCGCCTGGTCGATCTCGATGCCGACGGCCGGATGCAGCCGCTGCTCGAGCTTGCCGAGCGGCCCTTCCACCTTGAGCGCGCCGGCCTCGAGAGCCGCCTTCACGCCCTTCGGAATCTGAATGGGAGCCTTGCCGATACGAGACATTGCTGACTTGCCTTTCTGACTACCACAACTCGCAGAGCACTTCGCCGCCGAGCTTCCGCTGCCGGGCCTCGCGGTCGCTCACCACGCCGCTCGACGTGGAGAGGATCGAGATGCCCAGCCCTCCCAGGATCGGCTTCAACAGGGCCGACCGGCTGAAGACCCGCCTGCCCGGGGAGCTGACCCGCTTGATGTGCCGAATCAGCCGTTCGCCGTTGGGCCCATACTTGAGCTCCAACTGGAGCTTCGCCACCGGCTCCGACTCCACCTCGCGCCAGTCCCAAATGAATCCTTCGCGCTTGAGCACGTCGGCGACGCCGCGCTTCACCTTCGAACTCGGCAGCTCCACGGTGGCGCGTTCGACGCGCACCGCGTTACGGATGCGGGTGAGCATGTCGGCGATGGGGTCGGTCATCATGTCGCAGGAGCCCCTTGAAACTTGAAAAAACGGATGCTTGACAACCCGTCAGCGGAAAAAAACGACGAACTACCTTCGTTGCCCATTTACCAACTGGCCTTTCGGACGCCCGGAATGAGGCCCTGGTCGGCCAGCTTCCGGAAGCAGATCCGGCACGTGCCGAACTTGCGGTAGACGGCGCGGGGCCGTCCGCAGAGCATGCAGCGATGCACCTGCCGCGTGGAGAACTTCGGCGGACGCTTCGCGGCCGCGATTTTCGACTTGCTCGCCATACTCGATTCCAGTGCCGTCGGCCGGAAAGGGCCGTGCTCGTCCGATCGAACCGGTGCCGCTACGCCGCGGCACCGCCATCTTCGCCATCCTTCTTGAGTGGAACGCCCATCGCCCGGAGAAACTCCCGCGCTTCGTCGTCGGTGCGGGCCGTGGTCACGAGCGTGATGTTCATGCCCTGCGGCCGCGTGAACTTGTCGGGGTTGATCTCCGGAAACACCATCTGTTCGGAAAGCCCAAGGCTGTAGTTGCCGTGCCCGTCGAAGGCGGTGCTCGACAGCCCGCGGAAGTCGCGCACGCGGGGGAGCGCGAGCGACACGAGCCGATCGAGAAACTCGTACATCCGCCGGCCACGGAGCGTGACCTTGCAGCCGATCGGGAGATTCTCCCGCAGCTTGAAGCCCGCGACGGCCGCCTTCGAGAGGGTCGCGATCGGCTTCTGCCCCGTCACCTGAGCGAGCGCGCCGAGCGCCTCCTCGAGATACTTCTTTTCGGTGACGGCCACGCCCACGCCCATGTTCACCACGATCTTCTCGAGCTTCGGAATCGCGTGGGGGTTGGTACGGGCGAGCATCTGACCGAGCGCCGGGCGCACGGTGTTCACGTAGTGCTCAAGCATCCGCGGCGTGCCGGCCGGTCCGGGAGCAGGCTGCGCCGCCTTGGTTTTCTTCGCCATCGAAACGTTCCTCAGGTCACTGATCCGTTGTGCCGTGTCTGGTGATTACTTCTTCGCCGTTGCCCTGGCCGCCTTCGGCCGCTTGAGCGCGCCCAGGTCGGCGCCACATTTCCGGCAGGCCCGGAAGCGACCGCCGTCGGCAGCCACCTTCACGCCGAGCCGTGTCGCCTTGCCGCACGAGCCGCACACCACCAGCACGTTCGATGCGTTGATCGGCATCTCCTTGCTGAGCCGGCCGCCCTGTTGGTTTTTCTGACTCCGCTTCACGTGGCGATAGACGCGATTGACGCCCTCGACCACGAGTTTGCTCTTCTCGGGCTGGACGGACAGCACCTTCGCCCGGGTGCCCTTGGCATTGCCGGATTTCACTTCGACGAGATCACCCGATCGGATCAGCATCACACCACCTCGCTCGCCAGGCTGACGATCTTCATGAAGTTGCGGTCGCGCAGTTCACGGGCGACCGCACCGAAGATGCGGGTGCCCTTGGGATTCTTGTCGTTGTCGATGATCACGCAGGCGTTCGTGTCGAACTGCACGTAGCTGCCGTCGTCGCGCCGCGTGGGCCGCTTGCAACGGACGATCACGGCCTTCACGACGGCCTTCTTCTTGACCTCGCTGCCGGCGATCACGCTCTTCACGCTGCACACGATGATGTCGCCGAGGCCGGCGGTCCGCTTGCGGCTCCCGCCGAGCACCTTGAAGCACATCACTTCTTTCGCGCCGGTGTTGTCGGCCACGACGAGCCGGGTCTGCATCTGGATCATGTCGCGGTCCCTTCTTGGGCGATGGGCCTGCCGGATGCCGCGGCCTCTTCGGCGCGGGCGGCCGTCTCACGCAGTTCCGTGGCCCGAGCACCGCTGCGGAGCGAGGCCACGTCGACGGCGGTGCTCTTGGCGACGACCCGCACGAGCTCCCACCGCTTCAGCCGGCTGCGCGGACGGCATTCGATGATCTCCACCGTGTCGCCGAGCTGCGATTCCTCACCCTCGTCGTGCACGTGGCACACCGTGCGGCGGTGCTGAATGCGGCCATACTTCGCATGCCGAATGACGCGCGGAATCTCCACTCGGCGGGTCTTGGCCGAGGCGGCGCTCGTCACGGTTCCTGTTTCGATTCGCTTGGGCATTGGGGCAACTTCCTGGTTAGGTGGCGCTCGCGGCGGCCTCACCGGCGGCCTTTTTCTGCCGCTCGGCGAGGATGGTCTGGCACCGGGCGATCGTGCGGCGATATTTCGTCAGCTCGGACGGGGCAGCAAGCTTCTCGGTCTGGGCCTGCAACTTGAGCCGAAACAGGGCTTCGGCTGAGTCTTTCCAGACCAGCTTGATCTGCTCGTCGCTCATGTCGCGGATGTCTCGTGCCTTGGTGGTGCTCATCAGATCACTCCTTACATTGCCCGCCGTTTCACGAACCGCACCCGAATCGGCATCTTGTGCGCGAGACGGGCCATGCAGACCCGCGCCGCTTCTTCCGACACGCCACCGATCTCGTAGAGGATGGTCCCCGGCTTGATGACCGCGGCCCAAAACTCCGGTTCGCCCTTGCCCTTTCCCATGCGGGTTTCGAGCGGGATCGACGTGATCGACTTGTGGGGAAACACGCGCACGTAGAGCCTGCCCTCCGTCCGGAGGTATTGCTGGGCTGCAATTCGGCCAGCTTCGATCGTCGCGGCAGGCAGCCACCCCGGCTGTTCGGCCTGAAGGCCGAAGTCGCCGAAGACGACGCGGTTGCCGCGCGAGGCATCACCTCTTATACGACCTCTTTGGCTTTTTCGGTGCTTGACCCTCTTGGGCATCAGCGCCATCGCCATTCTCCTCGTACATGCCTTGGTTGACCCACACTTGAATTCCGATGTTGCCCTGCGCGGTGGGAGCCTCGCAGAACCCGTAGTCGATCTTGGCTCGCAGCGTCGACAGCGGCATGGCGCCGGCGATCGACTTCTCGCAGCGTGACATCTCCGCTCCGCCGAGCCGTCCGGCGAGCTGGATCTTCACGCCCTTCGCACCCGCGTCCATGGTGGTGTCGATGGCCCGCTTGAGCGTGCGCCGAAAGGCCGCCCGCTTCGTGAGCTGGTCGGCGATGTCCTCGGCGATCAGCTGGGCCTGGATCTCGGGCCGCGAGACTTCCTCCACCTTGAGATTCACCCGGCGGCCGAGCAACTGCTGCAATTCATCCTGCAGGCGGTCGACCTCCTGCCCCTTGCGGCCGATGATCACGCCCGGCCGGGCCGAGTGCAGGATCACCTTCACTTCGTCGCGGGTGCGCTCGATCTCCACCTTCGGAATGGCCGCGGCGCGGTACTTCGTCTTGAGGAACTTGCGAACCTTGAAGTCCTCCATGAGGAGGTCGCGGAAATCCTTCTTCGCGGCATACCAACGGCTCTTCCACGGCTCGGTGATGCCGGTGCGGAAGCCGGTGGGATGTACTTTCTGACCCATGATGAAGTGCCTTTTGCTTCCTCGGTGTCTTGCTTCGACTATTCGGCGCTGTCGAGCGCCACCTTGATATGCGACATCCGCCGCTTGATCCCGAACGCCATTCCTCGGGCCCGGGGACGAATCCGCTTGAACATCGGCCCCTCGTCGATCCGGGCGTCGACCACCACGAGGTCGTCGACGCCGGTGGCCTGGGCATGCTCTGCATTGCCCAGGGCACTCTTGATCACCTTCTCGAGCATGCGGGCGCCGCGGTGCGGCTGAAACCGCAGGATATCGAGCGCCTCGTCGGCAAACTTGCCGCGCACGAGGTCGGCCAAGGCCCGCACCTTGCGGGCACTGATCCGGGCGTATTTATGAGTGGCTGTGTAGGGCATGGATCACCTGGTTTCTGACGTCGAGCCTACTTGCCGGCCGGGGCTGGCGTGGCTGCTTCCTTCACCTTGCCGCCATGGCCGCGGAACGTACGCGTGGGGGCGAACTCGCCGAGTTTGTGCCCGACCATGTCTTCGGTGACGAACACCTTCATGTGCTGCTTGCCGTTGTGCACCATGAACGTGAGGCCGATGAACTCCGGCACCACCGTGCACGACCTCGCCCATGTCTTGATCGGATCCCGCTTGCCACTCGAAAGCTGGGCCTCCACCTTGCCGAACAGGCGGGGGTCGACGAACGGACCTTTTTTTGCGCTGCGTCCCATGGTTCATTCCTACCTAGCGGAGCTTGAATTAGCGGAGTTTGAGTTGTCCGTAGCGACGGCTCTTGCGGCGCCGCAGAATTGCGGTGCTCGACGGCTTGCGAGGCTTGCGGGTGCCTCCACCCTTGGCGCTCTTGCCCGTGGGGCTGACGGGATGCCGGCCACCCTTCGTACGACCTTCACCACCGCCGTGCGGATGGTCGATCGGATTCATGGCCGTGCCACGCACGTGCGGACGGATGCCCATCCACCGCTTCCGCCCTGCCTTGCCGAGCACCACGTTCATGTGCTCCGAGTTGCCGATGGCGCCGATCGTGGCCCGGCAGGCAGCCGGCACTCGGCGAATTTCACCGCTCGGCAGCGTGAGCTGGGCCCACTGCGACTCGCGGGCCACGAGCACGGCCGACGAGCCGGCCGACCGGCAGAGCCGCCCGCCCCGCCCTTCTTGGAGTTCGATGTTGTGAATCTGCATGCCGAGCGGAATCGCCGACATCGGCAGGCAGTTGCCCACCTCGGGGGCCGCATCGGCACCACTCACGACCTTCGCGCCGACCTTCAGCCCCTCGGGCGCGAGAATGAACCGCTTCTCACCGTCGGCATAATGCACGAGCGCCACGCGACAGGTGCGATTGGGGTCGTACTGGATCGAATCGACCTTGCCGGGCACACCGTCTTTGTTCCGCCGGAAGTCGATGAGGCGGTAGTGCTGCATGTGGCCGCCGCCACGATGCCGCGACGTGATCTTGCCCTGGTTGTTTCGGCCACCAGTCTTGCGCTTGCGAAACCGCAGCTGCTTGGGCACCTCGGCGCCCGGCGTCAGTTCCGCGAAGTCGGAGACGCTCGCGCCGCGGCGGCCAGGGCTGGTCGGGTTGTAGGTGCGAATTCCCATCAGAGTCATCCAGTGCGTGTGATTTCGGCGTGCTGCGAACTAGAACAGATTGATCTTGTTGTCGGGCTTGAGCGTCACGATCGCCTTCTTCCACGCCTTGGCCGTCGTGCGCCGCATGCGACTCCGCCGGGCCTTGCCCAGCCGATTCTGCACGGCGATCTTCTCGACCTTGACGTTGAAGAGCTCTTCGACCGCACGGCGCACGTCGGCCTTCGTGGCGGCAGTGACCACCTCGAAGGAATAGGCGTTGTGCCGCGTGGCGCGGTGCATGCCCTTTTCAGTGAGCAACGGCCGCACGATCACCTGATGCGGAGCCAGACGCGGATTCAGGCTCGGGGCCGGAGGAACAGGAACGGACATCGCTTACTCCCCCTTCTTCGTGGTCGAGGTCTTCCGCCGGCCGGACTTGGCCGTGGACTTTGCCTTGGACTTCACCTCGGCGGCGGCAGGCTCTGCCGTGCGGCGAGCGGCGGAACGCTTCACACCCTTTTGCCCCGCGGCTGCAGGCTTCTCCCGCGACTTCACCGTGGCCCGAAAGGCGTCGATCGCAGCCGTCGTCATCACGATCGCCCGCGGCCGCAGAATCGACCAGGCATTGAGATCGGCGACAGGCGCCACCGACACACCTTCGATGTTGCGAAAACTCTTCCACACGTTGTCGTCGTGCTTTTCCGGGGCAAAAAGCACCGTGTGCTCACTCAGCCCAAGCGCGCCGAGCAGTTTCGCCGCCGCCGCCGTCTTGGGCGCCGTGAGCGGCAACTTGTCGACGAGCTTCACTTCGTCGTCGGCGAGCCGGGCGGCCAGCGCCATCCTCGTGGCCACCTGAAGGGCCTTGCGTGGCATCCGCCACCCGAAATCACGGGGCCGCTTCGCGAAGATGTGGCCACCGCCACGCCGCGTGCCGCTGCGCCGACCGCCGGCACGGGCGTTGCCCGTGCCCTTCTGGCGATAGAGCTTCTTGGTCGACCCGGCCACTTCGCCGCGGGTCTTTGTCCGCTGCGTGCCCTGCCGCTGATTGGCCTGATACATGATCACGGCATCGTGCAGCAACTGCTTGTTGACCGACGGAGCGAGCTCGGCAGGATCGATGTCGTACGACCCGACCTTCTTGCCCGAGATGTCGTAGACGGCAAGATTCACTTCGCACCTGCCTTCTTCTTACCGGCCGGCGTCGCGGGACCCCCGACCCTCTTGATCTTGTTGGTCTGCTTCACCACCACATACGAGCCGTTCGGCCCCGGGATCGCGCCCCGCACGAGCAGCAGATTGTGGTCCTTGTCGATCCGCACGAGCTTCAGATTCCGCATCGTCGACCGCTCGTTGCCGAAGCGGCCGGCCATTCGCTTGCCCTTGAAGACACGAGCGGGCGACGTGTTCATGCTCGTGCCGCCCTGATGGCGATGCACCTTCTTCACGCCGTGGCTGGCACGCTGGCCCTTGAATCCGTGCCGCTTCATGACGCCGGCCGTGCCCCGCCCTTTCGTGGTGCCGACCACGTCGACGGAGACAACGCCTTCGAAGAGCTCGACGGTGAGCACCTGGCCCACCTCGGCACCCTCGTAGGCGCCACGAAACTCGCGCACAAACCGCTTGGGCTCGCAATCCGCCTTGGAAGCAGGCACCACGCCGCCCTCGGCGAGCCGCTTGCCGCGCTTGCTGTCGAGCTTTGCGACCTGCCCACGGATCGCCCGGCTGGCGAGCCGCCGCGGCTTGTCGAGAAAGCCGACCTGCACCGCAGCGTAGCCGTCGCGATCGGGCGTGCGCACCGTGAGCACCGGGCAGGGGCCGGCCTCGATCACGGTCACGGGCACTGCAGTGCCGTCGGCGTCGAACACCTGGGTCATCCCGACCTTGCGGCCCAGGAGACTCTTGCGGCCTGCCTTGTCGGCTCGGCGTGCGGCGGTGGCGGTGGATGCAGCCATGTTCATGTCGCCGGCGATACGGGCGGCGCGGCGACATCGTCGCCAGCCACCATCTCGCGATCACGCTCGAAGCCGTCGGCTGCGGGAGCTCCCGGGGCTGTTTTCACCCGCCTTTCGGCAGGGAGCCCCGAGCCTTACCCGCAACGCCTTCCAAGCATGCCTGTTCGTGCGCTCCTGAATGTGGTTCCCGAATGAAGTGGGCTGCGCGGCGACGTTACCGCGACGAAGCCTTGATCTTGATGTCGACGCCGGCCGGAAGGCTCAGCTTGTTGAGGGCCTCGATCGTCTTGGCCGTGGCCTGGACGATATCGATCACCCGCTTGTGCGTGCGAATCTCGTACTGCTGCCGGGCCTTCTTGTCGATGTGCGGGCTGGAGAGCACCGTGTATCGCTCGATCCGCGTGGGCAGCGGGATCGGCCCGTGCACTTCGGAATTCGTCCGCTTGGCGGTGTCGACGATCTCTGCAGCGCTCTGATCGAGCACGGCATGGTCGTAGGCTTCCATGCGGATGCGAATGATTTCCTGTGTCGGACCGGCCACGAATCACACTCCACTCGTTGCGAAAATTGCCCGAAAAAGAGGCTTTTCAGCCCCTTCAGGGCGAGCCTTGGAAAGTAAGTATCTCGTGGGACCGTGTCAACAACCCACGAAATCCCGGCCGAATCGCTGGCAGTCGCCCCCTACTGCCGCTTGAGCCGGATGTCGCGATACTCCACCCACATCGGCCTGCCGCCATGAATCTGGAGCGCAAGCACTCCCTCCCGGAGGGCCTTGGCCGGGTCGGCATCGGTGAAGTCGAGGGTCAGCCGGCCGTTCAAATAGTGGCGGATCCGGTTGCCCTCGGCCCGAATGACGACATCGTTCCAATCGTCGATTTTCATGAGTTTCGTGAATTCTGCCTGGTCGATGAGGGTGCCGGTGACTTTCTTGCCGGTCTCCGGCTCCCACACGGCCTGCTCGCCGGCCTGGCAGATTCGTCCGCGGCCGCCAGCCCCGCCCCCTTCGTCGTAGATGAAGCCGGAGACATTCGGGAGGGTGTGCTCGTTGCGAATTTCGTGCTGGTAACCACGCACCACCCACTTGTTTTTCGCCTGCTCGCCAGAAATTCGCTTGGAGCGGTACTGGATGCCCGAGTTGTTCGTGGCGTTGCAGCGAAACGAGAGCCGCAGTTCGAAGTCGCCGACATCGCCGCCCTGCCAGATCAAAAACGTGTTGCCTTGAGCGACGTTGTCGGGAGTCGTCTCGCCGTGGATCACGCCGTCACGCACGCTCCACAGCCGCGGATCGCCATCCCAGCCAGTGAGATCGGTGCCATTGAAGAGCACTTCCATGCCCTCCGGGGCGGGGGGAGCCTCCTGAGGGGACACATCACCCCGGCCAACGGCGGCGAAACCCAACAGCCACACTCCTGCCAGCGCTGCGAATCGAGACATGACCAGACTCCATGTGTGAAAGGCTTGGCACTCCATCGGAAGGTATCATATCGGGCTGTTCTCGAGGATCAGGCAGTGCGTTTCAACTGGCGATTTTCTCTGCTCTCAGGCCAGACGTTCTGGATCGCCCACGCCTGTTTTTGGCTGACCGCGTTCGCCGGCGCGATGATCGTGATCCGGGCGTTCGAGCCGACCCTTCCGGACGCAGCGTGGTTCGTCGGCATGCGGGTGGTGGCGGCCTGCCTGATCACGGCGGCCGTGCGGATGGCCGCCAAGAGCACGCCGCTGCTCGAGCGGTTGGGGATTTCCAAGATCGGGCTGACGGTGGGGGGGCCGCTGGTCGGCGCGGTCGTGATGACCCTCGCGTTCATCGTCTACGGCACGCTCTCGGGACGCTCTCCGCTGACGATCGACACCTCCGCCGGCGCTCCCGACCGGCTCGGCCTCGCCGCCCGGTTTCTCCTCGATGTGATCCTGCTCGGCACATGGTCGGCGGCCTACTTCGGCTCCCACCTGCTCCGCGACCAGCGGGCAGCGGAACTGCGCGCCTTCGAGGCCGAGGCCCTCGCCGCCCGCAACGAGCTCAACCATCTCCAAGCCCAGATCAGCCCGCACTTTCTCTTCAATTCGCTCAACACGATCCTCGCCTGCAAGCACTCGCCCGACGACATCGAGGTGATCACGCAGTCGCTTGCCACGTATCTGCGGTTTCTCCTCCGGCCCGTGGCCACGCTCGAGCCCCTCGGCCGGGAGATCGACGCCCTCGAAGACTATCTCACGATCCAGTCGTTCCGGTTTGGCGACCGGCTCTCCTGCCGGATCGACTGCGACACCGACATCCGCCGCATTCCGGTGCTTCCCGCCATGATCCAGCCGCTCGTCGAGAACGCGCTCAAGTATGGGCGTCAGGCGGATGACCGGCCGCTGGAGGTGACGGTGCGCGCCCATCGCGACCGCGACAAGCTGTTCATCGAGGTCGCCAATACCGGCCACTGGGTGCCCGCAGATCAGGCCCAGTCGACCAACACCGGCCTCCACACGCTCCGGCGCAGGCTGCTCATCCATGGCGGCCCTGAGGCCACCGTGACCACGTCGGCACACGACGGCTGGGTGCAGGTTGTCATCCAGATTCCCCTCACGTCGGAGTATGCTCTCACCCCAGCCGCAACTGCCTCGCCGGAGACCACGGAGATTGCCGGATGATCACGGCCCTGCTCGTCGACGATGAACCCAAGGCGATCGATCGCCTCGCCGAGATGCTCGAAGCATTCGAGACGGTCGACGTGATCGGCCGCGCGCGCAGCGTCGACGAGGCCGAGAGGTTTCTCCGGGGCAGGGCTCCGGACGTCGTGTTTCTCGACATCACGATGCCCGGCCGCCTCGGCGTCGATCTCCTCGGCAGCGTCCCCCACGGCACGGCGGTGGTCTTCGTGACGGCCCGCGACAACTACGCGGTCGACGCCTTCCGGGCTGGAGCCGTCGACTACGTGCTCAAACCGTTCGACCACGACCGCCTCGCGATCACGGTGGAGCGGCTTGAACAACGCTTCGCCGCCGATGACGGCCGGATCGCGGCCGAACCGTCAGCGGAGGAACTCGGCGGCGACCGCACCAAGGCCCGTGAAATCTCCGGCGACGAGGGGCAGGCTGTGCGGCTGGCGAGCGGACGCGGCGCTGGCTTCGCGGTGGTGCCCTATGTCGAAATCGCCTGGGTCGAAGCGGTGCAGAATTACACTCGAGTGCAGATCATCGGCGAGCCGCCGACGGTGGTGCGCCGCACGATGCAGGAGTGGGAGGCGCTCCTGCCCCCAGCCTTCGCGCGGATCAGCCGATCGTTGATCGTGCAGGTTCCGAAGATCCGCTCCACGCAGTGGCAGTCGCGCGACCAGATGCTCGTCTTTTTCGCCGGGCTCGACGAGCCGCTGCCGATCGGCCGCACGCCGATGGCCCGCCTCAAGGATCTCCTGCCACTCTCCTGACGCCCAACAACGCGAATACCGGGGCTTTCGCGCCATACCACGAGCCGATCATGCCGACGGCGGCAAGCGAGCAACGGCGATTCATGGCGGGCGGACGGTCCATTCCGGAAGGCGAAGAGCCCTACGACACGACATCCGAAATGGAGCCCCCACAACCGCCTGCCCCGCGTTTCCGGCCGAAAAAGGCACGAATCCGACACGAGCATGACCAAGCTGAGCCAAAGCTGATCGTGGGATCACGATCGAGCCATCAGAGTCGCATGCGTCAGCCCAGCGATTCAAGCCGCGCCACGTCGGCCAGATCCTGCGGGCGGCCTGTCGCACGCTTGTTCTTCACGAGATGCCGTAGCGAAAGCATGTTGAAGGCAATGCCGCTCACGAGGCACGGCACCTTCTCTGCCCAGGCATCATCAAAAACAACGCCGTCGATGGTGGTCAAGAAATCAATCCGATTCGGAGGGAGGCCGATTTGATAGACGACATCCGGCTGCGTGAACGACTCCGGTGAGAGGCGACTCCGCGGCGCACCAAAGCGTCCCAAGGCCCGCCATAGACGGGCGGCGTTTTCAGCTGTCGGGCGCACCCACAGGTCGATGTCACCGGTGGCCCGAGGAATTCCATGGCCGGCGACCGCGTAAGCGCCAACCACGAGATAGTCAACACCTTCGGCAGACAAAGCTTTCAACATCTCGGCGAAGTCGCGATTCATCGCACGGCTTTCCAGCAAAGGCCCAGGCGGTGACCGTGATCGGCCACACCATCTCGATCCGTTCGGCGGGCGTCATGGCCGCACAGGCATCGGGCTCCTTGTCACCTCGTGTACCGACCCACTCCGTGGCGACCGCGACTACCGTCTCGTCGGCAGGACGCTGCCCGTTCAATGCGTGCTGCCGAGATCCCATGACCTGATTATAGCCCGCCTCACACGAACGCGTCGGCGGTCTCGGCTGGGGCGGGGCCGTATTTGAGCGGGGCCATCGTGAAGCTCGCCCGCCCTTGGCTCACGCTGCGCACGGCGGCCGAATAGCCAAACATGCTCGCGAGCGGCGCCTCCGCTGTGAGCACGTTCATGCCGCCGCGAATCTCGGTGTTGGTGATGATCGCCCGGCGCTGCTGGAGGTCGTTGATCACGTCGCCGAGGTGCTCCTCCGGCACCGTCACCTCCACCCGCATCACCGGCTCGAGCAGCACGCTGCCCGCCGCGTCGAGCAGGCGATCGATCGCCTCGGCGGCCGCCATCCGGATCGCCATGTCGCTCGGCGGCGGATCGGGAATCGGGCTTTCGAGCACCACGATCCGCACGCCCCAGAGTGGACAGCCCTTCAAGCCGCCCCGCTCGGCGCTCTCGCGCACCGACTGCGTCATGAGCGCGGCCATCGCCGCCAGCGACTCGCTCTCCGGAAACCACCCCTGCTCCACCGTCACGGTGGCCTGCTCGTCGACCGGCTCCGCGCGGAGCGTGACGGTGGCCACGAGATTTTGCCCGCCCACCTGGCGGTTGATCGAGCCGGCGATGGTGGCCGGTCGTTCGAGCGTCTCCTTGTAGCTCACCCGTGGCTTGTGGACGCGGCACTTCAAGTTGAAATCCCGCTCCAGGCGGTGGCGGATCACCTCGAGGTGCAGCTCGCCCATCCCCGAGATCAGCGTCTGCCCGGTCTCCTCGCTCTCGATCGCCCGGAACGTCGGGTCCTGCCGCTTCATCATCTCGAGCACGTCGCCGAGCTTCTTCCGCTCGAGGCTCGTGTCGGGCTCGATCGCCATCGAGATCACCGTTTCGGGGAACTGGATGGTTTCGAGCAGGATCGGCTCGCCTGCATCGCAGAGCGTGTCACCGGTGATGCTCGCCCGCGGCCCGATCACGCCCACGATGTCGCCGGCGAAGGCCTCCTCGATCTGCTCGCGGCGATCGGCCTGCACGTGCCACAGCTGGGCGATGTTTTCCTTCTTCTGCCGGAGCGGATTCCAGGCCCGGCTGCCCGCCTTGAGCGTGCCGGAATAGACCCGCACGAAGTAGAGATCGCCATGCTTCTCGGCGATGATCTTGAACACGAGCCCACAGAACGGCGCCTTGGGATCGGGCTTCCGCACCACGGGCACCGGCGGCTTCTTCGCCGGATCGAGCCCCTCGACCGGCGGCACGTCGGCCGGGCTCGGCAGATACCATGCCACCGCATCGAGCACGGGCTGCACGCCGATGCAGTCGAGGGCCGAGCCGGCGAGGATCGGCACCACCTTCCGCTTGATCGTGGCCTCGCGGATCGCCTTCCGCATGAGTTCGGGCGGGATCGGGGCCTCGCTCATCGCCAGCTCCGCGATCTCGTCGGAGAAGTCGAACAGCGTGGAGACAAGCTGCTCGCGATATTCGGCGGCCATGTCAGCGAGGTCGTCGGGGATGGGCGACTTCGTGATCGCGGCCAGCGCCGCCCCGCCGGCGAGCGCCTCGTCCTTGGGCGGAAACGTGAGCAACTGCATCTCGACGAGGTCGACGATGCCGCGAAACGGATCCTTCACGTGCGGCGGCCCCATCCCCTGCGGCACGTGGAGCACGAGCGGCTTTGCGCCGAGCCGCTTCTCGATCTGGTCGATCGTGCCGAAGAAGTCGGCCCCCTCGCGGTCGAGCTTGTTCACGAGCGCGATCCGCGGCACCCCGTATTTGTCGGCCTGCCGCCACACCGTCTCGCTCTGGGCCTCCACGCCCTCGCGGGCACTGAACACGACCACCGCGCCGTCGAGCACCCGCAGACTGCGCTCGACTTCGGCCGTGAAGTCGACGTGGCCGGGCGTGTCGATGAGGTTGACCGTCACGTCCCGCCATTTGAACGACACGGCCGCCGAGTAGATCGTGATTCCCCGCTCCTGCTCCTCGGGGTCGAAGTCGGTGATCGTGGTGCCGCGGTCCACCTCGCCGAGCCGGTGGCTCGTCTTCGTGTAGAAGAGCATCCGCTCGGTGAGCGTGGTCTTGCCGGCATCGATGTGGGCGACGATGCCGATGTTGCGAATCGTGTCGAGCTGACGTGCCATGGGAGAGTCGGGCAGTGGGGTCGGAAGACCCGAGATCATTCCCGCGCCCGGCTGCGTTGTCTACCCGTCGGCCACGCCACGGTATCGCCGGCGGAATCGGTACATGACAAGCGACCCCAAGGCAACGGCGCATCCTGCAAGAGTGGACGGCTCCGGAACCAACCCCGCGACTTCCGAGGCGCTGAGCGCGGTATCAAAAATCTGCACGTTTTGGAGGCGACCGTTCACGAATCCAATCCCTTCGCCCGTCTGTCCGATCGTCAAGGGCGCTGCAATCGCAGGGAGTGCGGTACTGTCGACGACAGTGCCGAGCGATGTCGAATTCTCGTAAAACGTGTATGTGCTTCCGCTCCGCGTGATGGCAAACAGATTCCAGGTCCCCGGCGCAACGGGCGAGGCGGATGGTGATGTCAGGAAAACCCCGGACCCACCGTTGTTGATGTGAAATCCAAGCGTGCCGTCCGACAGGTACGAGAAGAACCACTTATTCGTGGGGCCGCCTCCTTCGTCGTGCCCCATCAACGCGTTGCCTCCGGAACCAAGCCCACCTCCGCTGATCGAGGTGAAATTCACCAACATGGCAATCGAGAATGGATTGCCGGCAAAGTCCCAGGCGGTGCTGTCGGGCACCGAAATGTACTGCGAGTTTCCACTGTTCAGCGAAAACGCCTGCTGCCCGAACTGACCGGCGGCAAAGCCGGCACCGTTCTCGAGCGTACCGTTATGGCCTCCCACGGAATCATTCGCGTTGCCATTCCCAGACCAGAACGCGATGGTGGCTGCCCGGACATCGGCACTGACACCGAAACCGCTGAAGAGCAGGACGAGCCCGCAGCATAGCGCCGAAAGAAGAGATTTCATACGAGGCACCCTGACTCTGATCTCGTTCATGATGTTGTCTCTGGTGGCGGTCGCCCGTGAGACTGTCAAATCGCATCATGTGTCGAATCTGCTGCATCTGCAAGCATCCGGACACGCAAAGTGACGAATCGGCAACGGCCTGGGACGAAACGGGCACGGGTAGGGACGAATCGGGCGCGCCCGTCAGACCGGCCCGATGCCCCGCCGATAGTCAGCCAGCGAACACGGGGAGCCGCGAACCCGCGATTCCGATCGCCGAGGCACGGATCGAGAGTTCGTCGAGGGCTCTTGCACCAGTGGGTCCGAGGTCGAGCGTCCAGTCGTTCACGTAGAGATCGACGTGCTGCATGAGCACGCTGTCGTCGAACTCCTGCGCATGGGCCCGCATCGTCGGCAGGGGTGCGTCACGGTCGCGGCGGGCCAGCGCGAGCGAGTCGTGGATCACCCGCTGCACCGCGGCGATCGTCGCGGCGGGAAGCCGGCGACTGGCCAGGATGCCACCAAGCGGCAGCGGACAGCCGGTCTCGGTCTCCCAACGCGTGCCGAGGTCTTCGACGAGCGTGAGGCCGTGAGACTGCCAGGTGAACCGCCCCTCGTGGATACAGACGCCGAAGTCGGCCGTGCGGGACTCCAGCCGGGGCATGATCTCGGAAAACACGACCTGCTCGACGCGGGTGCTTCGCGGATAAAAGAGATCGAAGAGCAGAGCCGCCGTGGTGTGCCTGCCCGGGCAGAGCGTGAGCTGGCCGGCGTATGTCGGATGCGCGCCCGGCTCGGCCGCGAGCAGGAGCGGCCCGACGCCGAACCCAAGAGCCGAGCCGCTCGGGAGCACCACGACGCGGTCGGCGGCAAGAAGCGCAGCATGGAAGCTCGCCTTGCAGACGTCGAAGTCGCCGGCGAGCAGCCGCTCATTGAGCGTCTCGACGTCGAGCAGTTCGATCTGGAAGTCGAGCCCCCGCCAGTCCACGGCCCGCGTCAGGAGCCCGTGAAACGCGAACGTGTCGTTGGGGCAGGTGGAGATGCCGAGCCGGATGCGTTGCGTCATGCCCGGCCTCCGAGGAGCGTGGCAGCGAGTGCAGCAGCCTCGCGGCAGGCGGCCTCGATCTGCCAGCGCGAAAGGTCGCGGTCGCCGGCCGTGTTCGAGATGCCGCGAACGATGTCGAGCGGCATGCCGGCGAGCCGGCAGGCTGCGGCCACTGCGAAGCCCTCCATGTCTTCGGCCGCCGCGTCGGGATGGAGCCGCAGCCGCGAGCGCACGTCGTCATCGCCAGACGACGCCGCGCAGGCGGAGAGGAGGAGGCCGGCCCGGGCTGGCGCGTCGGCCGCGGGCAGCCGGCCGCTCGCGCACGGCAGCGTGTCGCCGATCGCAGCGGCCGCATCGCCAGGCCACTGGCTCCAGCCGATTCCAGCCGCCGGCATGAACGCATCGCCGCTCCCCACGCCGATGCCGTGGCAGGCGACCCGCTCGAACGCGTAGGCCTGCCCGATTGCCAGCCGGTCGTCATAGCGGCCGGCGATACCGACGAGCAGCACCCGCTCCGGTCGATGCTCGGCGATCAGCTGCGCCGTACGGGCCGCCGCCACCACGGAGCCGAACCCGCAGAGTTCAACGGGGATCGCGGCGCTGCAGGCAGCCGCCATCACCGGCGCAATGAAGCCTCGCTCCAGTTCCGTGGGCACGAGAAGAAGTGGTTGCGGCATACGATCGGGAGGGAATCACTTCGGAAACGGCGGCATCTGCAGGACACCCGGTCATCATGGGCAGTCAGCAT
>CAMAVC010000030.1 GCA_945861585.1 Planctomicrobium piriforme | reverse complement strand
GGATCGAACTTGTGGTTGTGGCACACGGCGCAGCCGGTGGTGAGGCCGAGCCACACGGCCGATGTCGTCTCCGTGCGGTCGCGGGTGTAGAGCACGGCGTATTCCTCGGCGATCACTCCGCCTTCGTTCGTCGTGATGTTGCAGCGGTTGAAGCCGCTGGCGATCTTGTTGTCGAGGATCTGGTCGGGCGTGGCATTCGCACCGTGGTCCTGCACGAGATCGCCGGCCAGTTGCAGGATCGTGAACTGATCGAACGGCACGTTGCGGTTGAAGGCGTTGATCACCCACTGCCGATAGGTCCACATCTCTCGGAAGTTGTCGAAGTGGATGCCGTGCGTGTCGCCGTAGCGGGCGTAGTCGAGCCAGTGGCGGCCGCGGTGCTCGCCCCACTCGAGGCTCGCAAGTAGCGTGTCGACGAGCCGCTCATACGCATCGGGGTGGGGGTCGTGGACGAAGGCGTCGACGAGGGCGGGATCCGGCGGCAGGCCCGTGAGGTCGAGGGCGAGGCGGCGCGCAATCACATGCCGATCGGCCTCGGGGGCAGGCGCGAGGCCCTCTCGCTCGAGCCGGGCGAGGATGAAGCGATCGAGCGGATTCTTGATCCAGGCCTCGTTCTTGACGGCGGGCGGCGCGGGCCGCGCAGGTGGGATGAACGACCAGTGAGGCTCGTACTCCGCGCCTTCGGCGATCCACCGCTTGAGGAGCTCCTTCTGTTCGGCCGTGAGCACCTTCTTCAAGCTTGGCGGCGGCATCACCTCCTCGGGGTCATCGGAGAAGATGCGGTCGAGGGCCACGCTCGAATCGGGATCGCCAGGCACGATCGCGCCGCTCTCGACCGCCGCGTCGCGGTCGTCGAGCCGGAGGTCGGCCTTCCGGCCGGCCGAGTCTGCTCCGTGGCAGCCGAAGCAGTTTTCGACGAGGATCGCCCGGATGTCTTTGTTGAATGAGAGCGTCTCGGTGGCCCCAGCCACGTGGACGAGGCCGACGACCAGAACGCCGGCGAGTGCGACGCAGTGCGAAAGATTGCGGAGCATGAAACCTCCTGGTTGCTGACAGGTCGCCTCGGCCCGGGAGCCAAGGAGACTTTCAACGAACATTCCAAGGGTGTCGGCGTTGCGCTCCGCCGGCACTGTCACTACATCAATACTATAGCACGGGATTGCGGGGAAGCCATTCCGCGGGATTAACGCAAGTCCTTGGCCGTCATGGTTTTGCCGACAGTTTTCGCTCGTGGTCAGGGCTGTAACGGTTGGCTTAACCACGCGTAGACTTGGCAGTCGCGTGGGAAGCGTTGGCGAGCGGAGGGCCGTGGCCGTGGGTGTGAGTGTCGTTGGGATTCGTCGGAGCGTGGCGGCCAGCGTGGCCGGTGTGGTGCTCGTCTGGTGTGCGTGGGGAGGGTGTGGCATGAGGCAGGCAAACGCGGCCGACGACGTTCCGACGGGCCCGCGGGCCGAGGCGTGGAAGAAGGTGCAGCAGGCGCTCGACGAGGGAAAGCCGAAGACCGCCGCGGAGGCGCTTGCCGGCGTCGAGCAGGCCGCCACGAGGGACAAGGCGTGGGCCGAGGCTGCCCGGGCGATCGCCACGCGAGTGCTCACGGCGACGGGTGACCGGCCGCCTGACGACCCCGAGCGGCTGGTGCAGCTGGCCGCTGCGATCGAGAAGGCGCCGCCCGAAACGCAGGCCGTGCTCCAGGCGATCCAGGCCAACTGGACCTGGGGCTTCTTCCAGCAGAACCGCTGGCGGTTTGCCCAGCGCACAACAGGGGCGACGACGGCGAGCGACCTCGCGACGATCGCCTCGTGGGACCTGCCCACGATCGTGGGGGAGATCCGCCGCCGGTTTGCCGTGGCGCTCGCCGAGCCTGCGGCGCTGCAAAAGCTGCCCGTGGCCGAGTGGACCGCGCTCATCGCTCCCGGCTCGATGCCCGATGCCTACCGGCCTACGGTGTGGGATGTGATCGTGCGCGACGCACTCGAATTCGCCACGTCGGGCGAGCGGGGCGTGGTCGCGCCCGAAGACGTCTTTGAACTCGCAGCTGATTCGCCCGCCCTCGGCACTCCCGAGCAGTTTCTCGCCTGGAAGCCGGAGGAGGATCCAGCCGTCACCGACCGTGGTTCGCCGCTCATTGAAACGGCCCGGCTCTATCGCGACCTGCTCGCGTTTCACTCGTCCGCTGCCGACCGTACGGCGTTTCTCGCCGCCGATCTCGACCGAATTCTGTGGGCGAGCGGGGCGGCGGTTGGCGACGACCTTGCCCAGAAGAAGGAAGCGGCGCTCGAGGCCTTCATCGAGTGGGCCGGGAATCACGAGACCGCCACGCTCGCGCGGTTTCACCTCGCAGGGCTCGCGCGCGAGGCGGGCGACCTCGTCGAGGCGCACGACCTCGCGAAGCAGGGCGTGAAGGCCCACGCCGGGAGCCCGGGCGGCGCACTCTGTAAAAACCTGATCGCAGAGATCGAGGCGAAGTCGCTCGTCGTGGAGACGGAGCGGATGTGGGCTGCGCCGTGGCCCGTGATCCGGATCACGGCGCGAAATATCGACACGGCACACGTGCGGATCGTGAAGGCCGATTGGATGGCCCGCGTGACGGCTGGCAAGCCGCAGTGGCAGTGGCTCGACGACGCCGATCGCAAGGCGCTGCTCTCCCAGCCGACCGTGAAGAGTTTTGCGGTCGCGGTGCCGAACTCGCAGGATTTTTCTGACGTGCGGCACGACGTGCCCGTGCCGCAGGATCTCGAGCCCGGCAGCTATTGGGTGCTCGCGAGCCATGCGGCTGACTTCGGCGAGAAGGACAACGTGGTCGAGGCCACGCTCGTGTGGGTGAGCCGGATCGCGATCGTCTCGGAGGGGGGCGGCAGTCGGAAGGGAGAGCCGCTCGCGGGATACGTCGTCGACGTGGCCACCGGGGACCCGATCGCCAATGCGAGCGTGCAGGCCTTCGTGCAGGAAGAGGGTCGGCATCCGCCGCGATTCGCCGCCGGCACGCCCGCCACCACCGACCGCGACGGCCGGTTTGCCTTGCCTGCGGTGCAGGGCCGGCAGGTGCTCCTCCACGCGAAGGCCCGGCTCGACGGCCGCGAGCATGCGACTTCCACCGAGCCGACGCACGTCTGGCAGCACGACGACGCGGCCGCCCACCACGCGATCGTGCTCATGACCGACCGGGGCATCCATCGCCCCGGCCAGATCGTGTTGTACAAGGGCATTCTCTGCTCGGCCGATCCGACGACCAAACAGTATGCGGCGCTCGCCAATCAAAAAGTGTCGGCCGTGCTGCGGGATGCGAACGGCCGCGAAACCGCGCGGCTTGAGCACACGACGAACGCCAACGGCTCGTTCCACGGCAACTTTCCAATCGCCACAGGCGCGTTGCCCGGGCAGTGGACGATCCTCGCCGAAGGGGCGGGGGCCACGGGCGTCGCAGCGGTGCGGGTCGAGGAGTACAAGCGGCCGAAGTTCCAGGTGACGCTCGCCGCAGCCACCGGCGACGTCGTGCTCGATCGCGACGTCACGCTCAGCGGCACGGCCACAACGTACACCGGCCTGCCGGTGGCGAACGCGAAGGTCCGCTGGCGGGTGGAGCGCGAGGTGCGGTTTCCGCCGTGGTGCCGCTGGTTCTTTCCGGGGCTGCCGTTCGGCGGCGAGGCGGCGCGGATCGCCCGCGGTACGGGCGTCACTGATGCCAACGGTGCGTTTACGATCACGTTTCCGGCCAGGCCCGACCGCGCGGTGCCGCGCGAGAGCGCGCCCGTGTTCACGTTTGTCGTCACGGCCGACGTGACCGACCCGGGCGGCGAGACGCGGAGCGACGAGCGGCGTGTGTCCGCCGGATTCGCGCCGTTCGAGGCGACCGTGTCGGCCGAGGCCTGGCAGGTGGCTGTCGATGGCAAGCCTGCGGCCGTGCCGATCACGCTCGCGACGCACGCCCTCGACGGCCAGCCGCGGGCTGCTATGGGCACGCTCACGGTCGTGAAACTCGTGCAGCCGGAGAAGGTACCGCGGGGCAGCCTGTTCATGGACGGGCCGCAACCGGTCGCGGCACGCCGGCGTGGCAGGGGCAAGCCTGCGACGGCTAAGCCGGCCCCGCGGCCGGTCGATCCCACGGATGTGGAGTCGTGGGAGACAGGTGAGGCGGTCTTCACGCAGCAGGTCTCGACCGATCAAGCCACCGGCAAAGTGGCCGTGACGGCCGCGCTGCCCCCCGGCATCTATCGGGCCGAGTTCGTCATGCCGGCCGTTGGAGAAGCGCCTCCCGTGAAGGCCCGGCACACGATCGAGGTGCTCGACCCGGCCGGCACCCGCTATGCCGTGAAACGCCCGCTCGTGCTCGTGGCGGAAAAACTCGTCGCCCAGCCAGGCAGCGAGTTTAAGGCGCTCGTGGGCACGGGCTACGACCGGGGCCGGGCGCTCGTCGAGGTGTCGCGGGCAGGGAAGACGCTGTCGCGATTCTGGACGGAGCCGGGCCGCACGCAATGCCCGATCGCGGTGCAGGTGGGCGACGACGACCGCGGCGGGTTCACCGTGCGGGCATGGCTCGTGCACGAAGGCCGGCTGCAGGCGCAGGCGCTCACGATCGACGTGCCGTGGACGAACAAAAGCCTCGCCATCGAATGGGAGCGGTTCACGCGGCGGGTGGAACCGGGCAAGCAGGAGGTGTGGCGGGCCAAGATCATGACCGCGGCCGACCCGCTCGCCGGGCCGGCGGCCCCGGCCGTGGCCGAGATGGTGGCCACGCTCTACGACCAATCGCTCGATGCCCTGGCCACGCACGAATGGCCGGGTGGATTGCAGGGGCTGTTGCGCCGCGAATCGGACCAGCGCATGGTGGCGTTCACAAACGCGGGGCAGATGCTCAATCAGAGCCTCGGGCAATTCGAGACGCGGTATGAGCCGGTCGACATGACGTACCGGCACCTCCGCGAGCCATTCGGATCGCAAGCCCGTTGGATGGGCGCCTTTGGAGGCAGGCGGCACCGCGGCATGCCGATGCCCATGGCGATGGCGGCCGCGCCGGCAGAGGCGATGATGGCCGATGGCGTGCCAACCAACGGCATCCTCAGGAAGGGGCAAGACAAGGACGGCGAGGCCCGCAATGGCGGAGTCCCGCCGGCGGAGCCTCCGCGCAGCGCCGCCGCTCCGCCTCCCCCCCGCAAGAACCTTGCCGAGACGGCGTTCTTCCTGCCCACGCTCACGTCGAACGCCAGCGGCATCGTGACGCTCGAGTTCACGCTGCCCGACACGCTCACCACGTGGCAGTTCAAGGCGCTCGCCCATGACGCCGCCCTGCGCAGCGGCACGCTGCTCGACACCTGCGTGGCTGCGAAGGACCTGATGGTCGAGCCGATGGTGCCGCGGTTCCTGCGGGAAGGCGACGTGGTCGAGATCCCGGTGAAGGTGAGCAATAAGTCCACGGGCCGGCTCGTGGGCCAGGTGCGGTTCGAGCTCACCGATGCCCGCACGGGCGTGGGCCGCAACGAGCTCGTGGCGACGTCGCAGTCGCAGCCGTTCGACCTCGCGGCTGGCGAGTCGAAGCCGGTGTTTTTTACTGTGAAAGTCGCCGACGGCACAGAGACGCTGCGGTATCTGGCCACCGGCTCAGCTGGAGCAGCGAGCGATGGTGAAGAAGCAATGCTGCCGGTGCTGCCGCGGCGGGTGCTTGTCGCCGAGACGGTGCCGATCACGGTGCGTGGGCCGGGCGAGAAGCGGATCGTGGTCGAGCGGCTCGCGAAGCCGGCCGACACGATCGAGAGCCAGTCGCTTGTCATCCAGGCGGTGTCGAACCCGGCCTGGTACGCCGTGCTCAGCTTGCCAGCGATCATGGAGGAGAGCGACGAGAGCACGGAGACGCTGTTCACGCGGCTCTACGCCAACTCGCTCGCCCGCCACCTCGCCACCCGTGACCCGCGGATCGCGAAGGTGTTCGAGCAATGGAAGGGCACGAAGGCCCTGGAGAGCCCGCTCCAGAAGAATACGGATCTCATGAGAACGCTCCTCGCCGAGACGCCGTGGGTGCGCGAGGCCGTGGACGAGCAGGAGGCCCGTGCCAGGATCGCACTCCTCTTCGACGCGAATCGCGCAGCGAACGAAGTGCAGGCGGCGTTTACGCGGCTCGACACGCTCCGCAACGCCGACGGCGGCTGGCCGTGGTTCCCGGGAGGGGGCACGTGCGATTCGGTGACGCTTGGGATCATCGCCGGCTTCGGCCGGCTGCGAGCGAGCGGCGTCGAGATCGACGTGCAGCCGGCGGTGGGCACGATGGCGTGGCTCGACAGCCGGCTTATCGAGGAGAAGAAGTGGGCAGAGAAGGTAGAGGAACCCGTGCTGACGCCGATCGGCGCCTTCGCTCTCTATGCCCGCAGCTTCTTCCAGGAAGACATGCCGCTCGCCGGCCCGGCGGCCGAGGCGCACGCCTGGGGGCTCGACGTGGGCAAGAAACGCTGGATGAAGATCGATTACAGGCGCTCGCAGGGGCACCTGGCGATAGCGCTCAAGCGAGCCGGCGACAAGCAGACTTCACTCTCGATCATCGACAGCCTCAAGCAGCTGAGCACAGGCCTCGACGGCAAGGAAGATAATTGGCAGGGAATGTGGTGGCGTGATCCGTATCCTGTGTGGTGGAGCTGGGCGAGCGCCCCGATCGAGACGCAGTCGATCATGATCGAGGCGTTCGACGAGGTGGCTGGCGACGCGGCGGCCGTCGAGGGGCTGAAGGCGTGGCTGCTGTCGCAGAAGCGGACGAGCCGCTGGGAAGGCAACCGGGCCACGGCCGACGCGGTGGCGGCGCTGCTTGGCCGCGGCGACGATCTGCTCGCCTCGCAGGAGGCTGTGACCGTGACCGTGGGCGGCGAGGCGGTGAAGCCGGGAGCGATCGAGGCGGGCACGGGCTTCTTCGAGGAGCGGTTCACGCGCCGCGAGATCACGCCGCGGCTCGCCGACGTGGTCATCAAGAAGGCCGACAAGGGGATCGCCTGGGGCGGGATCCACTGGCAGTATCTCGACGACATCGCGCACGTGCCGGCCGCAGGCCGTGAGGAACTCGCGATCGAGAAGCAGCTGTTCGTGAAGCGGTTTACGAAGGCGGGGCCCGAGCTCGAGCCAGTGGCTGCAGGGAAGCCGCTCGATGCAGGCAAGCCGCTCGCGATTGGCGATGAGCTCGTGGTGCGGCTCGTGGTGACGAGTGACCGCGACTATGAGTTTTTGGAGCTGGCGGATCACCGGCCGAGCCTGACGGAGCCCGTGGATGTGCTCTCCGGCTGGCGCTGGGGCGACGGCGTGGGCTGGTATGCGGCCGTGCGCGACGCCTCGATGCAGTTGTTCTTCGAACGGCTGCCGCGGGGCACGCACGTGTTCGAGTATTCGCTGCGGGCTACGCACCGCGGCAGCGGGTCGAGCGGGTTCGCGACGATCCAGAGCCGCTACGCCCCGGAGTTCTCCGCCCACTCGGCGAGCGTGCCGGTGGAGGTCAAGTAGGACAGGCTTCAGCCTGTCGGTATTCATGACAGGCTAAAGCCTGTCCTACGTTCGTGTTAATCTTGTCTCATGGCTGACCGCGATCATTCACTCACGAATGAACTCGCCCGCGAGCGCAATCGCGAGGCGGCCGACCGCACGCTCCTCGCCTGGATCCGCACGAGCCTCGCGATGATCTCGCTGGGGTTCGGCATCGAGCGGCTCGGGCAGGCCGCGCTCGCCTTCGACGGCCGTCTCACCGGATTCTCACCACTCAAGACGCGGCTGTTCGGGGCTGCGCTCATCGCCCTCGGGATCGCGGCGACGCTCGCCGGCATGTGGGAGCACAAGCGGGTGCTCCAAGCCGTCTCAAGCGACGACTATCGCTATGCCGACCGGCCCCCGATCGCTCGCTACATGGGGATCGCGATCGTGATCGTGGGGCTCGCGGCGCTCGCGCTCATGCTCGTGCACTTTTCCAACCCCGAGATTTCCGGCCCGGTGGGCGGGTGATGGTCTGGTCGCACGTCTACGATCCGCTCGGCTCGCCCCTGCTATCGACGCTCGTGGCGGCGCTGCCGCTCGTCGTGCTCCTGGGCCTGCTTGCGGTGGCGGGCTGGTCGGCACCGCGGGCAGCGCTCGCGGGCCTGGCCACGGCGCTGGGGATCGCCGTCGGCGTCGTGGGAATGCCGGCTGATGCGGCGGGGGCGGCAGCCATCTACGGCGCAGCGTTCGGACTGTTTCCGATCGGCTGGATCATCGTGACCGCGATGTTCCTCTATAGGCTCTCGGTCGAGGCCGGCGCGCTCGACGTGATGAAGCGGTCGGTGATGGGGCTCACAGTCGATCATCGGCTCCAGGCGCTCTTGGTGGCTTTTTCGTTCGGGGCGTTTCTCGAGGGCGTGGCGGGGTTTGGCGCACCTGTCGCGATTTCGGCGGCGCTTATGGTGGGGGCGGGGTTTCCCGCGCTCGAAGCGGCGTGCTTGGCGCTCATCGCCAACACGGCGCCGGTCGCCTTCGGCGGGCTGGGTACACCGATCGTGACGCTCGCGAAGGTCACCGGCCTCGACGAGCAGGCGATCTCGGCGATGGCCGGCCGGCAACTGCCGTTCTTCTCGCTCATCGTGCCCGCATGGATGGTGCTGGCGATGGCGGGCTGGCGCGGGCTCGCGGGCGTGTGGCCGGCGGTGCTCGTGTGCGGAGCATCGTTTGCGGCCGTGCAGTTTGCGATGGCCAATTTCGTGGGGGCGACACTCGTCGATGTGGTGGGAGGCGTGGTGAGCCTCATCGCGCTCGCAGGGTTCCTCTGTATCTGGCAGCCCCGGCAGACGTGGCGGCATGGAGACGGCTGGAGCATGAGTGTGCGGGCCGCGGCGAGCGCACGCGATCCGGCAGCTCGCGTGGCCTGGGCCTGGGCGCCGTGGGCCGTGCTCTCGGTCGTGATGTTTCTCTGGGGCTTGCCGCCAGTGAAGGCCGTGCTCGACGGTCGGGCAGGACCGCTCGCGGCCGGCGTCGTGGCGTTAGACTTTCCAGTGCCGCGGCTCGATGGACGCGTGGCGAAGGTGCCGCCGGCCACACGCGAGCCGCGCGAGATCGAGCGGGCTGTCTATCGGCTCAACTGGCTGTCGGCCGCTGGCACAGGCATCCTGGCCTCGGCGCTGCTTGCCGTGCCGTGGCTCGGCATTCCCTGGCGGCGCGCCTGGCGGATCTGGTGGGCGAATCTCGCGGCGCTGGCCGCCTCGCTCGCCACGATCGCGGCGATGCTTGCGCTCGCGTTCGTCACCCGCTACTCGGGCACTGACGTCACGCTCGGCCTCGCGCTCACGTGGTCGGGCGCGGCGTACCCGTTCTGCGCGGCGCTCCTCGGCTGGCTCGGCGTCGCCCTCACGGGCTCCGACACGTCGAGCAACGCGATGTTCGGCAGCCTGCAGCGGGTGACGGCGGAGCAGCTCGGCCTCGATCCGCTCCTCATCTGCACGGCCAACAGCACCGGCGGCGTGATGGGGAAGATGATCGACGCTCAAAGCATCGTTGTGTCGGCCACGGCCACAGGCACGCACCGGCAGGAGGGCGCGATCCTCCGCCGCGTGTTCCCGCATTCGCTGGCGCTCGCAGCCCTGATGGGGCTGCTCGTGTGGCTCCAGTCAGGCCCGCTCGCCTGGATGGTGCCATAAAAGAAGTGCCGGCTCGGGAGGCGGCAAAAATCACCGCGCGCGGAAGGTGCGGCTGTCGATGAGGTCGAGGACGAGGTCCTGAAAACCCTTGCCAGACTCGCGGTTGGCCCGCACGAGTTTCTCGATCTCTCGCTGCTCGGCGTAGTTGGGCACACGGCCCGTGGCGTACGTGAGAAGTTTTTCCGCGACGCACGAGGAGAAGAGATCGATGTTGGCAACCACCCAGGCCTTGAACTCGACGGGGTTCTTCACGACCGTGCCGTCGGGCAGTGTGCCGGAGGCGTCGATCGGGGCGTTGCTGCCGGGCCACTTCGCCCGCCAGCGGCCGACGGGATCGTAGTTCTCGAGCGCGAAGCCCACGGGATCGATCCGCGCGTGGCAGATAGCGCAGCTCGACTCCTGCGTGTGGGCGGCCAGCAGATCACGCGGCGTCTTTGCCCCCTGCGTGTCGGGCGTGAGGGCCGGCACGTTCTTCGGCGGCGGCGGCGACGGCATGCCAAGGATGTTCTCCAGCACCCAGGCGCCGCGGATCACCGGCTGCGTGTCGACGCCGTTGGCCGTCGCCATGAGGATCGCCGCCTGGCCGAGGAGACCGCCGTAGCGGCCGCCGCGGTCGATCGCGAGTCGCTGGAACTTGCGGAGATCGGCCTGTGAGAGCGGCTGTTTCGCTTCCTTCGCGGCTGGTGGCGTGAAGCCGTAGTTGCGCTGCATGAACGCGATCGAGGAGAACGTGAAGTCGGGATCGATGAAGGTCTGCATCGGCAGGTTTTTCGTCAGGATCTCGGTGAAGAACGTCTCCGTTTCCTGGCGAGCCAGCGCTGTGGCCTCGTCGTCGAAGTTGAATTTCGGGTCGGGCATGATGCCCGGGAGCAGTTTCGTGTCGAGCCACTGGCCGACGAAGCTGCGGATCAGCGGGTCGGTCGGCTTCTTCGGCATCAGCCGGGCGGCCTCGCGCCGGAGCACCCACGATTCGCCGAGGCGGTTGCGCGTGGCCAGGTCGACGAGCGCCGCATCGGGCGGCGCCTGCGTGAGAAAATACGAGAGCCGGGTGGCGAGGTCGAACTGGTCGAGGTTGCCGGTGGCATCGGCCGGCTCGATACACCGGTAGAGGAACCGCGGCGAAACGAGAATGCTCCGCAGCACGAGGTGCATCCCTTCGTCGAACGAATGGCCTTCGTCCCAATGCCGGGTCGCGATAGCGAGGAAGCTCTCCACCGTGGCGTCGCTCACCGGTCGGCGAAACGCCTGCGGGAGGAACGAGGCCAGCATGCCGCGGGCGACGTCGAGATCGGTCTGCCCGTCCTTGCGGTTTCCGACGATCCCCCGCCGCGCGGCCGCCCGCGCCTTGTCACGTGGGCTCTCGATGGTCTTCGACGGCCCCTCGATGGCGACGCGATGAATCTCGAGCGCCGGCCCACGCTCGTGGTAGAAGTAACAGAGGGCATCGGCGAGAGCGGTCGTGCTGGCCATGGACCGCCAGATCTCGAGCAACTTCTTCGACGTCTTCGTGTCCATCGTGGCCTCGCGAAGGTCGAGCGCCGGGTCGGCCCAATGCTTGGAGACGATGTCCCAGCCGTTGCGGCCGCGGAGGCGGGCCGTCTCGGGCCGGCCGGGATTCCCCGAAGGAAACACCGCCTGCTGCCAGGCGGCGAGGAGCCGCGGATCGTCGCGAAACCACGCCTCCATCTGGTCGGCAAGCTCTTCGAACTCGTGCGTCATTTCCGCATTGACCCAGCGGAAGAGCACCGTGTCGCCCTCGTAGAGTTCTCCCTCGAACGTCGTCGCGGCGGGCGCCTCGGACGTGACCTCGATCGTATGCAGCAGCCGGAAGGCGGTGACCTTCGAGCGGTCGGTGGCCGACACGGGCCGGGCGTAGACCTCGAGCTTCATCGGCCCTTCGAAGCGGTGGCCCTCGGGAGAGAGAAACTGCGAGGCTTCAACGGTGATCGCGTAGGTGCCCGAATCCTTCATCTCGATCCGGCTCGGCCAGGTGCAGCTACGCATGATGTCGACGCTGCGGGACGCGAGCCGCAGGGCATCCCCGTGAATGGTGGCGGCCGAGAAGCTGAGCGCAAGATCGTGTGGGCCTGCCTCCCAGCGGGCGGGCTTCGCTGCCGGTCGCGGCGGCGGGAAGAGTTCGTCGGCCACGTCGCGGGCGACCGCGGCATAGGCTTCGAGATGCGCCGGCGAGACCACGAGACCCTCGGCGAGGTTGTCGAAGCCGTGCCGCTCGGTGTCGGGCGGGAACCCGACGGGCAGATGAAATGACGGCAGCTTCAGCAGTTTGCGGATCGTCGTCTCGTACTCTGCCTTGTTGAGCCGGCGTGGCGGCGTGCCGCCGAAGGACGTGTGGGCAAGGATGGACGGATCGAGGAACGCGACGATCGCTTCGCGATCCGCCTGTGTGGCCGGCTCCGCGTCGGGTGGCGGCATCCGGCGGTCCTCGATCACTTCCACGACCCGGCGCCAGAGGTCGACCTGGGCGGGATCGCCCCAGTCGATCCTGTCGCGGTCGAGGCGGACGCCGGCTTCAGGTGCGTCGCCCGAGTGACAGTCGAGGCACGTTCCGGCGAGGATTTTCCCGACGTGCTGCGGCACTGTGGCCGGCTCGTCCGCCTGCACGGCGGCCGGAGTCGCGATGACGGATGCCATCACGGCCAACACTGCGACGCTGAGCAATCGCCGCGTGCGGCGCATCAGAGCAGAACCTCGTTCATGTTCTTCGAGGCGTTCGAGAACCGATCGGTCTCGATGCCCAGCCGTTGCATGAGCGTGACGTAGAGGTCGCCCAAGAGCGGCGCGCCTGCCTGCTTCGGATCGACCGCCACGTGGCTGCCGTGCTTGAGGCCGCCGCCCGCGACGAGCGTGGGCAAATTGGCATTGCTGTGGCGGCTCGCATCACCCATGCCGGTGCCAACGAGGATGATCGTGTCGTCGAGCAGCGTTCTCCCCTCGGGCGTCTTCTTGTCCTGGAGCTGCTTGAGGAATCCGGCGAGACAGTGCATGTGTGCGGTCTCGATCGCGACGAGGTCGCGGATCATGACAGGATCATTGCCGTGGTGCGACAAGCCGTGGTAGCCCGCCACGAGCTGTCGGCCGTCGAGCGAGAACACCTGCCCGAGCCCGTGCAGGAACATCGTGATCACCCGGGTCTGCCCGCTTTCGATGGCGAGTGCCGACAAGTCGTACAGGATTCCCTCCGCCTCGATCTGGAGGTTCGGCGTGATGGGATCGTAGTCGGGGAGTTTGTAGGTCGTCGTGGCGGCGGGCTCGTCGAGGGCGGCGAGCTGCCGCTCCATCCGCTTCTCCACGGCGCGAATCGACTCGAAGTATTCATCGAGCTTGGCGCGGTCGCGCGACGGGAGCCCGCGTTGCAGCCGCTGTGCGTCGTCGAGCACCATGTCGAGCGAGCTTTCGCCGCTCGCGAGTAGGTATTCGGTCCGCGCCCGGTCGGCCTCCGACGCGAACAGCCGTTTGTAGAGCACGCTCGGCCGGTCGATCTGCGGCAGTCCGACGCCCTGCTTCGTGAAACTCATCGCCTGCGGGCCCTCGCCTGATCCGGCCGTGAGCTCGATCGACGGGTAGCGAGTCTGCTGCCCGATCGAGTCGGCGATCATCTGGTCGAGCGACCAGCTCCCGGGGTTCATGCCGCAGAGAAAGTTGTTCCAGGCGTTGTGGCCGTTGGGGGCGCGGTGGTCGAGCCCGGAGAACACAGTGAACCGGTCGCGGAGGTCGGCGAGCGGCGCGAGCGTCGGGGAAAGCTCGTAGTCGCGGCCGGCCTGCTTGGGGAAGAAGGCATTTTGGTGCCAGCCCAGGTAGGTGCCGACGGCGACGAAGTTTCGCGGACCAGTCGCGGGGGCTGCCGGGCTCCCGAAGGCCTCGAGCGCCGGCAGAGCGATCACCGTCCCGCCGGCCCGCAGGAACTGACGGCGACCGACGCGAGAATCCATCCAGCGACTGCGATGCAGACCTGACAGCATGATGCTCACCGTGAGGAGAGGTGAATCAATGGTCGAATCACCTTATCGTAGCTGAACCCGCGGCCCGGATGTCTGCGGAAAAACGCAGGAAACCTTCACGGATGCGCCGCCGTAGGGCCGTCTGCGGCAGCGAGGATGAGTGCCGTCACGGCGCGTGCGTCGGCCTCTGCACAGGTTGCCGCACGAACCGTGGCGGCAGGCGTGCGTGGCTGGACGACGCGGCCCGTGCGCGGATCGATCGGCGAGCGGCCGGGGCGCGCCGTGCTCGTCGCCAGGGCCTCGCCGGCGGCCAGTGCAATGACCTCGCCCGAGCCGCGAAGCGCGACCCGCCACGGCTCCCCGGCCGCGCGAGTACCCCACGCCCGGACCTCGCCGCCGAGTTCGACGAGGTGGGCGGCCGACCCGAGTGCCACGAGTCGCTCGCCGATCGAGTCGACGGCGTAGCCGGGGCCGATGCCGCCGAGATCGAGGGCGATGCCAGTGGACGTTTTTCGCAGTGCCGGCGGCGACTGCCTGACGTCCAGGCACCGCATGCCGGCCGTCCGCCCCTTGCCGGCGGGCGCCACGGTGATGTCGAAGGCACCGCCGGTGTCGTCGTGGACGCGGCGGGCGATCGCCACGACCGCGACGAGGTCGGGGGCGACGTCGATCCACTCGCCGGATGGTGCCCGGTTAAACCGGCTTGCGTCCGAGTGGCTCCGCCACGTGCTGAGCGCGCGATCAAGCCGCGCGAGCACATCCTCGACCTCGCGGTGCACCTCGCCGAGTGCCATGCCCGGCATGTCGCCCGTGAGCGTCACACGATACGTCGTGCCCATCGCCGGCCCGGCGATCGTGGGCAGATCCGCCGCCTCCAAAATCGGTGCCTGGCACCGAATCTGGGCAAACTGGGCAATTGCAACGACGCAGATACCCCAGATTCGGTGCCAGGCACTGATATTTTTCATCGGGGCCACCAGTGGGCAAGGGCTGCGGCGGCAAGGCAGGCGAGCATCACGCCGTCGCGCCAGGTGAACCGGTCGGAGCGGCTGTTGAGTCGGAGGTGATCGAGGAGCGCGCCCGTGGGGCAGGCGTGGCGGCAGTAGGCCATCGGGTAGAAGGCGCTTGCGAGCAGGCTCATCGCGAAGATCGCGAGGGCGGCCGTGCCGGCGACCGTGGGGAGATACGCGTCGAACGGCTCGAGATCGACGAGGTTGAGCGGCAGGTGAAAGAGAGCCGTGAGGATCGCAAGCACGAGGAGGCACCAGGGGAGCACGATGAGCCACGGCCGCAGCCACGCCGGCACGCTCCGCTTCGGCTTCGCGAACCTGACGAGCAGCTGCTGCGCCGCGCCGTGGGCGCAGAGGTGGGAGCAGTAGACGTTTTTTCGCGTGGTTGCAGGGAGGATTACCGCGGCAGCGGCGAGTGCCGCGAGCACGACGGCGCCCCGCGGCACGCCCGCCTGCGCCCAGCCCCACGCTTGCGCCTGTGAGAGCAGGGCGCCGGCGCCGAATCCCAGATATGCGAGCACGGCGAGCGGGAGGGCGAGGCGGCCGAACCACGTGCCGCGGGCCCGCGTGAACGCCGTCACGATCGCCGTCGCGATGAGCGCGAGGGCGCCGAGCCGGGGGCCGTCGAGATCGCGCATGATCGCGCCGAGCCAGGAGCGTTTCTCTCCCGCGGTGCTCGTCTCGCGGCGGGCCCGTGCCGCGAGGACGATCCCCCGCGCCACGGCCTGGCTCGTCATCGTGGCGCCGCTCACGCCTTCGACGCCCGTGTTATCCGGGTCGAGGCCGGCGAGTTCCTCGAACGTCATCCCGCGGTAGACGCGGCGAAACGCCCGGTCGTCGCGGACGTAGCCCACGTACGGTTCATTGTCGAACGTGGCGAGCACCGCGACACCGGCGACTTTTCCCTGAGCGTCGAAGCCGATGATGGCATCGGTGGGCCCCTGGTAGCCGATCGTGCGGTCGGCGGCGGGGCTCGTGCGGAGCGCCCAGCCGAGCGGGATTCGGTCGGCTGCGAGCACACGAATCACGGAAGGGTCGCCCACGTCGGGCTCGATCGCCACGGCGTCAGGGAAAATTTTGCTCAGGTCGGCGAGGGTGGGGGCGGTTGCAAATCGGCTCGTGCCGGCCGAGCCGCCGAGCCGCAGCGACAGCCCCTCGGCGATCGCGAGGCAGGTGAGCGTGGAGCCTCCGACCGCGTCGATGCGACCGGCAGCGAGGGCGGCGAGGTCGTCGAGCGACTTGCCGCGGAACGAGGCGAGGTAGCGTGGATCGCGCTCGATCGCCGCGACGTGGTCGCGGGTGTCGCGGCTCGAGAGAATTTCGACGCCGGCGACGCGGAGGTCGGTGTCGCAGACGACGAGCAGGTCGGTCGGGCCGGAGAAGCCGATTGCAGCGTCGCTGGCCGGCGAGGTTTTGAAGATCGTGCCGACGCGCTCGCCCGAGTTGGCGAGCACGTCGCGGCCCCCCGCCACTGCATTCGAGTCGCCGCCGATCGTCACAGCCTCGGGGAGATGCGCCTGGATGCGGTCGATCGGGAGTGCTGCCAAGTCGGCACCCTGCTGCCGGCCGAGGAAGGCCGCGTGCTCGACGTGGACGAGCCACGCGATCGCGGCAACGACGGCAAGCCGTGCCGCGTGTGCGAAGAGCAGGCGGAAGGAGGAGGAGCGCATGAAGCCAAGTGTAGGACAGGCTTCAGCCTGTCGCATTGCATGATCGGCTCAAACTCTTTCATGACAGGCTGAAGCCTGTCCTACGGGGGAGGGTGACAGGTCGAAGCTTGTCCTACGCTACTTTGCCGGCACGAGCATCACGGCATCGGCGTGGGCGTTGCCCTTGGCTCCGTCGGTCGCGATCACGACCACGCACTGATCGCCTTTGCCGAGCGTCACCTTCCCGGCCGAGGCGAAGCCGTCGAGCGGCGCCGGCTTCTGCATGTCGAACCGCACGCTCGTGCGGCCGGCGGCCGTCTCCACGAGCACGGGCACCGCCGAGCCCCGGTTTTCGTGCGGCTGCCACGAGACGAGCACGTCGTAGGTGCCCGGCGCGGGAGCCTGCAATTCGTACTTTGCGGTGGCCCCGGAATCACGAGCCGCGTAGTGATAGCCCGAGCCGACGAAGCCCTTGAGGCCATGGCCCGACTGCCAATTTCCTTCGCGCACCGCCTCGATGTCGTCGCGCACGACGGCCCCCTTCTCGCGGGCCAATTTCCGGGGATCGATGCCCATCGGCGGCCCCTCGGCCGGCGCCAGTGGCAGGGCATCGGGCGGGATATCGATCGCCGACTGCAGAGTCGCCCGCCGGGCCTTGCCGGGGAGCTGCAGCAGATCGTGCATCTCGGCCCAGTGGTTTTCGTACACGCCGCTGGGCGTCGTGCCGTGCTTCACGGCCACGCTCGCGGCCTTGCCCACGACCTCGCCCATCATGCCGCAGGTCTTCATGACGCGCACGGTGCCGAGCGCCTCGTGCGTGACGGAGATGCACCGGCCGGCCATGAACAGGTTTTTAATGTCTTTGGAGTAGAAGCAGCGATAGGGCACGGGATAGCCGTAGGTGCGGTCCACCCGCTGATCGTGCACCGCGATCGAGATAAACGGATTGTCGGGAAACTTCTGGGCGTATTCCTTCTTGGGATAATGGAGGTCGATCGACCAGGTGCTGGGCACGCAGCCGTCGGGAAACTCCCGCTTCGTCACGATGTCGTCCTGCGTGAGCACGACGTCGCCGAGGATCCGCCGACTCTCGCGCGGGCCGCCGACGTACGCCACCCAGGTGAGGACGGCATTTTTGTGATCAGCGGCGCCGGCGCCGTTTTTCATGGCATTGAACGCGCCGTAGACCGCCCGGAGGTTCCAGTCCCGAATTCCCTCCGCGTCGGCCAGCGGGTCTTTGTCGAACCCACTCTCCCAGAACCACTGTCCATGATGGTCGCGCGGGTAGGGGAAATCGTCCATCGTGAGCTGCAGTGCCCACGGCGTCTCCGGGAACGACTGGGGGCTTTGCTCTTCATCCCAGGCCCACATGTTGCTCATCCCCATCCGGCCCTTGGGCTCCATCACGGTTTCCGCTCCGGCGAGATGGCCGATCGTGGCGTGGCCGGTGGCGTCGCAGAAAAACATGCCGGCAAACCGCAGCTCGCGGCCCGTCTTCACGTCGAGGCAGGTGACGCTGTTGATGCGGCTCCCCTGCTTCTCGACGGCGAAGGCGTGCGTATGGAGAAAGAGGTCGATGTGTGGCTCGTCGCGCACGATCTGTTCCTTCTTCGCGTCGCCGAACTCCTCGAATGTGCCCGGGCTTTTCTTGGCGTGGTCGCAGAACTCCTCGATGATCTCGCCGATGCGCGGATACTTGCCGCGGCGGATGAGGCCCATCGCCCACACCCGCACCTCGCTCGAGCCGTTGCCGCCGAGCACGCCGCGGTCTTGGATGAGCGCGACCTTCAGGCCCATGCGGGCTGCGGAGATGGCGGCGCCCATGCCGGCGTAGCCGCCGCCGACCACGACGAGGTCGTAGGGACCCACCTCCTTGGGCGCGGCCGGCAGGCCGAGTGCCGTTCGGCGCCACGCCGCGAGCACGGCGGAATCATTCGGCGGCGGAGCCGAGTCCGTCGTGAACACGATACAGTCGCAGCGGCCGTCGAAGCCGGTGAGATCGTGGAGCGCGATGGTCGCCTCACCTGCCGGCAGGGTAACGGTGCCACCGTCGTGCCAATCCCAGGCCGCGCCTTTTGTGCCGAACGTCTCGGTGAGGGCTTTGCCGTTGACGAGCACCTGGAATGTTCCGGGCGTGCCCGGGGCGTTCCAGCGGGCCACCCAGTCTTTCGTGCGCACGAACACTCTGTAGGTGCCGGCCGCGGGAATCGCGACCTTCGTCGTCGCGTCGGCGACCGGCTTGCCGAGGCCGTGGGCGATGAGGTAGGGCGAGCCCATCTCGCGGATGAACTGCGTGTCGAGGCCCCAGCCGCCGGGCGATGAAAAACTCTCGGCCTCGACGAGCACGGTCGCAGCGGAGGCGAGCCGGGTGAACGACAGCAGGGCCACGGCGCAGAGGATGAACCGGCTCATGATGCTTCTCCTTATTGCTTCGGCTTGCCAGGCGGTCCGGCGGTCTTGGGCTTCTTTGCAGGTGCACGCGGCACCTCGAAATCGATCGCCACCTGCTTCTCCGGCACTTCGGCCTTGGTGTTGTACTCGGGAAACAGTGGTTTGCCATCGATCATTTCAGCGGTCGCCTTCCCGTCAAACCCGGCGATCCGCACGATCTGCGGGCCGGCGACTGCGCCCATCCGAGGGTGTGTCGCAAAGACACCATCCATGATCGTGCCGTAGCCGCCGGGGCCCGAGTTTCCTGCCTGCGTATCGGGCTCGAAGGCGATCGTGCCGCGCGGCACAGGCTGGCCATCGAACATGATTTTTCCACTCACGGAAAACCGTGCCGGCCCCGGCGGCGGTTTCGAGCAGCCGGCGGCGAGCATGAGGCAGGCCATGGCTATCGCTCGCGGCAGCAAGGTCGCGGGTCGTCGGCACGGGAGCATCACAGGCCGCCCTTGTTCGACTGACCTGAAGACCGCTGGCCGAAGCGGCGGTAGAGGGCCAGATCGATCGACTCGCTGACAAACGTGGTCGCGCCGTCGGCCGTGGCGAACATGGCTCCGCCAGAATGGTTGCTGCCAAACGTCGATGACGCCCCTGCGTAGTCTTCCGAAACCGCCGGATCCTTGAACGACGAGTTGATGCCGTTCGTCGTGGCGCACAGGCCCAGCGGCATCGAGAAGTCAAGGAGAGGGCGCAGCGACGAATCCCACGACATGTGAGGCCGTAATGGATTCGCCGCCGTCCAGTCCTGGTGGGCGGCGTACTTCGTTTCGCCGATCAGCGCGACGTGCGATGTTCCATCCTGAATGTCTTTCACACGAATCTTCGAGTTGTTGAAAAAAACGCCATTATCGTAGAAGAGCCGACTTGTCTGCGCCGCGCATGCAGCCTGGCCGGAGGTGCCTCCACCCTGGCAGGCAAAGTAGTTGGTGTTGCAGGCAGTCAGTCGCGAGTTCTTGTCGGATGGGCACTGGAAATTCGAGTTGGCCTTGAACTGCCGGGAAAAATTCGGCGTCGTCGTCTCCGTCGACATGGGAGAAAACGGCTGATCGATCGCGTAGCCATCGTATCGTGGCTGATCACCGGCGTAGGGGAGGATGATCACCGTCCATGATGGCCCGCCATCGGTTGAGGGGTTGCCGATCAGGCAGGTCGTGCTGGAGTACGCCACGGTCACCTTCGTGGTGCCGCCTGCCGGAAAATGTCCCCGCGCCGAATGGTGCGAGTGCATCGCCAGGGCCAATTGTCGGAGTTTGTTGCTGCATGCTGCCCGGCGAGACGATTCACGGGACGACTGCACGGCGGGAAGCAACAGCGCGATCAGAAGGCCGATGATCGCGATCACGACCAGGAGTTCAACGAGGGTGAAGCCGCGGCGGTGGGTCATAAGAGACAGGCTTAAGCCTGTCCTACGGGCGACGCCGGCGGGCCCATGCGAGAGCGGCGATGCCGATGCCGGCCAGTGCTAGGGCGGCAGGCTCGGGCACGACCACCATCTGCATCACTTGCCCACCGTTCGCTGCCACGGTCGACACCGTCACGCTCTTCGACGAGTCATATTGGGCGAGCGACTTGTATGTCAGCCCGTTGTAGGAGAAAGAGCCACCCGCATCCTGCACGAAGTATTGGTAGTTCGCGCTCGAGATGCTGTTGAGGAAGTCGGACTGCAGCGAGGTAAAGAACCCGCCGGTGAGCGTGCCGAGCTCGGCTGCGGCCGGCGTGAGGTAGATACTCACGACATTCGCCGACGTGAGCGACGAGGCGAAGGGCGTCAGGCCCGAGATGCTGAGGAGGTCGTTACCGCTGGCGGAGGCATTCGTGTAATCGGGATTGGCCTGCGTGAACTCGAACGCAAAGTCGAGCCCGCCCGTCGGATCGACGCTCGTGGCCGAAAGGATGCCGGGCGAGTTACCCGGGCCAACGAGGCCCGCACCGCTGATCGCCCCGACGTTGCCGCGTCCACCGAGCGATGTGCTGCCTGCGAGCGAAACGGCCGAGGCGAGCGAGCCATCGACGACGAGCGAGCCCGCGGAGACCGTCGTGGTGCCCGCATTCGTGCTCGACCCGGAGAGCGTGAGCGTGCCGGCCCCCGCCTTGATGAGACTACCCGCACCCGAGAGGCCGCCGGAGAACGTGTTCGAGCCGCCGTTCGCCCCGACCGTGAGCGCGACGGCCTGGCTTGATCCGTTTTGCAGGGCCAGGGTGCCCGAGCCCTTCAGGCCGGCGAACGTGGCCGCGGTCATCGTGCCGAACGAAAGCGTGCCTGCGCCCGATGTATCGAACATGCTGCCGGCGAGGGCGAGCGATGTGCTCGTGGTGGCGCTCGAGAGCGTGAGCGTGCCGGCCGACACGAGCGTGTCGCCCGTGAAGGTGTTCGTGCCGTTCACAAACGCCTGGGATTCCGCCGTCGTCACGAGCAACGGCACCAGCGTGAGGTTGCCGGCGCCAGTCTTCGTGAAGGCGAGGTTGCCGGTGATGAGGCCGGTGTACGTGCCGGATGAGGCCTGATTCACCGTCAGCGTCTTCACGGCGGCGCCGGTGTTCGTCACGTAGCCGTTGGCGTAGCCGAGCTTGGCGTTGTTGCCGGTGCTCGTCAGGCCGGCGACGGTTTGGTTGAAGCCGTTCAGGTCGAACGTGGCGGCTTGTTGAGCGGCGATGGCGTTGGAGAGGCTGTACACGTTGAGCGTCGTGCCGACGGGCAGCGTGTTGTCGGCACCGATCTTGAGCCAGCCGCGGATGAGCCCTGTGTCGCCCGTGTAGCCAGTCGGGCCGGCGAGCGTGACGCCGTAGGCCGAGCCGGTGTTCGTTATGCCGTCGCCATAGGCGCTGAGAGTAAGGCCGCTGCCACCGACCGACCCCGTGATGACGAGGCTGCTGTTGTTGTTGACGCCCAACCGCCCGCCGCTGAGGCTGACAGTTCCAGCCCAGGTGCCGGTGCCGCCCGAGATCGCCGTGAGGCCGCCGTCGGAGTTAGCGCCATTTGAGAATACGGTCACCGTCTTGCCGGCTCCGGTCGTGATGCCGCTGCCAATCGCGAGGGACCCGCCGCTGACATCGATTTGCGACGAACTGCCAAGTGCGGCAGCGTTATTGAGGACGAGATAGTCTCCACCGGAAGCGATTGTCGTCGTGCCAGAGTAGGTGTTGGCCGCCGAGAGCGTGAGGATGCCGGCGCCGCTCTTCACGAGGCCGCCCGAGTTACTGGCTGCGAGCGCGGAGGCGAATGTGACATTCTGGGAATTGGTGTCGATCGCGATCGCCGCTGTGCTGCTCACGATCCGGCTCGAGTAATCGCCCGTATTGCTGGCGGAATACTGGAGCGTGCCGCCGGTGAACCGGATGTCGCCAGAGGCAGGCAGGGAATTCGCGTTGCCGAGGGCGAGGACGCCACCGCCGAGCGTGACCGCGCCAGTGAAGCCGTTTGCCGCCGAGAGAGTGAGCGTGCCCGAGCCGCTTTTCGTGAGGCCGCCGACGTTGCTCGCGGCGAGGGCGCTCGAAAACGCGATGCTTTGGCCATTGGTGTCGATCGAGACGGCACCGGAACTGCCTGCGATCCGCGACGACAGGTCGGTCGAGTAGGAGCCTGAATACTGGAGGGCGCCGCCGGTGAACGTGACGGTGCCGCTGGATGGCAGGGCGTTCGCACTGGCGAGGGCGAGCACGCCGCCGGCGAGCGTGGTCGGGCCGGCGTAGCTGTTTGAGCCGGAGAGCGTGAAGGTGCCGGCCCCGGAATTCGTGACAGAGCCCGATCCGCTGATGTCGCCCGAGTAGCTGGCCGAGTTGGACCTGCCGAACACGAGCGCCGCGTTGTTGACGACGTTGCCGGAGATGGAGCCCGTCGTACCGCTTCCGACCTGCAGCGTGCCGGCGGTCACGGTTGTCGTGCCCGAGTACGTGTTGGAGCCGGAAAGGATGAGCGAGCCCGTGCCCAACTTCTCGAGCGAGCCGCCGCCGGTGAGCGAGCCGGCGTAGGTCGTGCTCGCGTTGTTCCCGCCGACCTGGAGGGCGATCGAAGTGGCGACCGAGTTTTGCAGGGCGAGCGTGGCCGCCGTGCTCGACGCCGCGAGGCCGCCGAACGTGAACGCATTGCCCGACACTGCGGCGTCGAGCAACACCACACCCGTACCTGAAAGCGTGAGTGTCGAGTTTTGCAGGGCATTTTGGTTCAGGAGCCGGAGCGTGCCGGAGTTGAGCGTCGTCGCGCCCGAGTAGGTGTTGGCCCCGCCGAGCGTGAGCACGCCCGCCCCAGTCTTCGTGATTCCGTAGCCATTTCCAGCGTCGCCGATCACGCCCATGAGGCCAGCGCCGGTGCCGCCGGCGACTGTGTTGAACTCGACCTGCAGCGTGCGCGTGCCGCCTGAGAGCGTGGTCGAACCGGTAAAGATGAGGTCGTTGTCCGTCGCAGCGGAGCTGTTGAACAGCGTGTTTCCGGAAATAACGAGGGCATTGGTGAGGGTGCGTACCGCATTGTTGCGGGTCCGGATCGACGCCCCGGCCAACTCGAGCGTGCCAGTTCCGAAGGCGTTGTTGTTGTCCACGACGACCGCCATGCCCGCCTCGACCTTCGTGCTGGCGGCGTAGGTGTTGTTGCCGGAGATCACGAGCAAGATTCCGGTGGATCCGGTGGTGGTCGGTCCATACGTCAGGAGCGCCGTTAGCGACGTGCCGGAGATGACGCCCCCGGCGTCCACACGGACATCCGAGCGGAGCGCACCCCCGCCCGGGCCGACCGAAAAGGCGCCCAAACCCTTGCCGAAGCTGCTAGCACCCGTGGCGTTGACGAGCGTACCGCCGTCGAGCGTGAAGGTGCCCGGCAGCGCGCCTGTGCCCGTGATCGAGAGCGTGCCGCCGGCGATCGTCGTGGTGTTGATCGAATTGTTGCCCGAGAGCGAGAGCGTGCCCGCGCCGAGTTTTGTCATCGAGCCGGTGCCGGAGATCGAGCCGGCGTAGGTGAGCGAATCCGAGCGATTGAAGACTAGGCCGCTCGTGTTGGAGAGCGTCACGTTGCCGGTGATGGAGCCGGTTGTGCCGCCATTGCCGACCTGCAGCGTGCCGCCGGTCACTGTGGTCAGGCCGGTGTAGGCGTTGTCGGCGGCGAGCGTGAGCGTGCCGGCGCCACTCTTCCTGAGGCCACCAGAGTTGCCAGCAGCGAGGGCGCTTGCAAACGACACGCTCTGGCCGTTGGTGTCGATCGCGATCGCGCCGCTGCTCCCCACGATCCGGGCCGAATAGTCCGCCGTGTTCGAGCCGCTGTACTGGAGCCCGCCGCCGGTGAATGTGAGGTTGCCACTGCCCCCAAGGGCGCTCGAATTATCGAGCCGGAGCGTGCCGGCGGAGAACGTCGTCGTGCCGGAGTAGGTGTTCGAGCCCCCGAGGGCGAGGATGCCGACGCCGGCCTTCACGAGACCGTAGGTATTGCCACCGTCGCCAATCGCACCTGCCAAACTCGCAATCGAGATGGTGTCGCTCACGGTAATCGTCCGCGTGGCCCCGGTGATCGTGGCTGGGCCGGTGAACGTAAGATCCCTGGTAAATGCGCCGGTGCTGAACGTGGTGTCTGCCGCAATCGTGAAGGTGTTGGCCAGCGTCCGTGGGCCGCTGCTCGTCGCGCGGATGCTCCCGCCGGAGAATGTGATGGTTCCCGTGCCAAGGGCGGTATCGGTGGAAATGGCCACCTGTGCAGCCGAGAGAATTGAGCCGCCCGTAAAGGACGAGTTGCCGGTGAGGACGATGTCACTGGTGCTTGTGCCCGCGAAGGTAAGAGCCCCGGTGCCTGCCCCGCCCGTGATGGCGGAGTTTATATACCATTGATTGTTTCCCAGATTGTTCACGAGCGCGCCGCCCGAAGCGCCGAGCGTGATCGTCGCGCCGCTCGGGATGCCTCCCGGCGAGTTCAGTCCGACACTACCCGTCGCCTGCAGTGCTCCGCCGTTGAGCGATACGCCGGTGACGCCCGTCGGGAACGCAAACGATCCGCTGACCGCGAGCGTGCCGCCCGTGATCGTGATCGGGCCGGTGAATGTGTTGGATCCCGAAAGCGTGAGGAGGCCCGAGCCAGTCTTCGTAAGGCCGCCGGTGTTGGTGTTTGCCAGGTTGCCGGCCCAGGCGACGGTCTGGCCGTTGGTGTCGATCGCGATCGCGGATGTGCTGCTCACGATCCGGGAGGCGAGATCGGCCGTGTTCGACGCCGAGTATTGCAGCGTGCCACCGGTGAACGTGACGTTGCCCGCGGCGGCGATGGCATTCGCGTTGCCAAGAGCGAGGACGCCGGCGGCGAGCGTCGTCGCTCCGGTGTAGGCGCTCGATCCCGAGAGCGTGAGCGTGCCGGAGCCGAGTTTTGTGAGGCCGCCGGTGTTGGTCGATCCGATGCCGCCGGCGAACGTCACGGCCTGGCCATTCGTGTCGATCGCCACCGCGGAGCCGCTGCTCGCGATGCGGGCCGTGTAGTCGGTCGTGTTGCTCGCCGAGTATTGCAGCGCGCCGCCGCTAAACGTGATCGTGCCCGAGGCGGGCAGGGCATTGGCAGACCCGAGGGCGAGGGCGCCGCCACCGAGCGTCGTGGCCCCGTTGTAGTCGCTCGTGGCACCCGTGAGCGTAAGCGTGCCGCTGCCCACCTTCGTGAGGCCGCCGAGGCCGGTGAGCCGACCGGCAAACGAACTCGACACGTTGTTTCCGCCGACGGAGAGCGTGAATGCCGAGCCAGAATTTGTGAGCGTGAACGTGCCCGAGTTTTTGAGGGCACCGAACGTGGCGGCTGAGAGCGTGCCGAGCGAGAGCGTGCCGGTGCTCGCCGTGTCGAACGTGCTGCCGAAGAGGGCGTTGGCGTTGCCGAGCGTCAGCGTGCCGGCGGAGACGAAAGTGTCGCCGGAGAACGTGCTCGTGCCAGTGGTGCTCGTCGAGGCGGTCGTCACCAGTGTCGGAGCCAGCGTGAGGTTTCCGGCGCCCCCCTTCGTGAATGCGAGGTTGCCCGTGATGATGCCGTAGAACGTCCCGGTGGTGGCCTGATTCACCGTGAAGGTCTTGGTCGTCGCGGAGGAGTTCGTGAGGAACGCGGATGCGTTCCCCACAGAGCCCGATGAGGCCGTGATGGCGCTGCTGTTCAGGACCGCGACCGTCTGGTTGAACCCGTTGAGATCGAAGGCAGCCGCATCTTGCGCGGCACTCAGAGCGGTCGAGCGGATGTCGAGCGTCGTGCTCGTCGGCAGGGCATTGTCGGCCCCGATCTTGAGCACGCCGCGGGCGACCGCCGTGGTGCCGGTGTAGCCGTTGGTGGTGCCGGAGATCACCACTGCGTATCGCGTGTCGACAGACGTACGGTTTTGTGCAGTATCGTTGCCGCTGATGAGGAGCGTATTCGAGCCGCCGATCGAGCCCGACATGACGAGGACGCTGTTGTTGTCGTAGCCGAATCGCGCGCCTGAGCCAAACGTGACCGACCCGGCCCACGTGCCGGTGCCGCCCGAGATCGCGGTGAGGCCGCCGTAACTGGCGTTCCCAGGACTGTTGTTCGTCAACGACTTGCCAGCGCCGATCGTGATTCCATTGCCGATCGTCATCGCGCCCGAAGACACGGTCACGCTCGACGAATTGCCGAGGGCCGAGGCGTTGTTGAGCACGAGGAAGCCGCCGTTGACGGTCGTGTTGCCCGAATACGTGTTGACGCCCGACAGAACGAGGGCGCTCGTGCCCGACTTGTTGAGGCCGCTCGAGCCGGCGATCACGCTCGAGATCGTGGCAGCCTGATTGCCGAACACGGTCGCGTTGCCGAGCCCGGTCACGCTGATCGTCGGCGCGCCCGATGCGACGGCGAGCGTGAGCGTGCTGCTCGTCAGCGTCCAGCCGGTTGCCGCACTGGGCGTCGTGTCACCGAAGAGAAGCGTGCCGGTCGTGATCGGAGCGTCGAGCGTCACGGTCTGCACGCCCGTGATGTTAAGCGTGCTGAAGTTGGCCACGGCACCGGTACCGCTCGCGATGGGGCCGGGCGACCAGTTGGCGGAGTCGCCCCACGTGCCGCCGGTCGTGCTCGTCCACGTGCCGCTCGTCTGGGCGACGGCGTGAGACGGTGCCGCAAGACAACCAACCGCGCAGGCGACTGCCAGCAGCGCTCGTCGAGCGCGAAGCCTCAAACAGAGTGTGAGAGGAATCGCCATAGCCGCGGTGCGTTGCCCTAGAGAATGCCCGCCACCAAAAACCACTCCCAAAAATCTAGTGCGGAAAACGGGCAGGCTCTACGGCCTGGTTGCGTCTTTTTTCTTCCCAAAAGCGTCACAGCGGCTGCCGAAAGACGCCGCAACCTGCGGCATGCGGCCATGCGGCGGAATCACGTGAAAAATCTTCCGAAATGCGTCACGAAGCTGGCGGGGGCGGTATACTCGAGGCCCTCGGGAAAAAATGTTGCTTGAGGGTTACGGATGGGCCGCTCCCAGGTTTCGCTCGAACGCCAGCCCGCCACGCACCCGCCCGCCCCCTTTCCGCGGGTGACGGTGCTCGTGTCCACTGCGTCAGGCTGGGGCCGGGGGATCATCAAGGGGATCTCGGCGTTCGCCCACAAGCATGGCCCCTGGCTCTTGCAGGTGGAGCCAGAGGGGGAGCGCTGTCTCCTTCCGGCCGGGTGGCGCGGGGATGGCGTGATCGCCCGGCTTTCCACGCCGAAGACGGCCGAGTCGTTGCTGCGGGCGGGTGTGCCGATCGTCAATGTCTCGAGCATTGCGCTGGCGGGCCGGGCAGCCGCAGTGCCGAGGGTGTGCAGCGACGTGGCAGCCGGCGGGACGCTCGCGGCGCGGCATTTCCTCGACCGGGGCTTCAAGCACTTTGGCTACGTGGGGCTGCAAAAGCTGTCGTACGTGCGCGAGCATCGGGAAGCGTTTTCAACTCTGCTGGGCGAGAAGGGCTGCGCCTGCCATGTGTTGGCCCTCGGCGACCGGCCCGAGGTGGCCGATATTCCTGCGTCACTGCTCGAGTGGCTGCGGAAACTTCCCAAGCCGGTCGGCGTGCTCACCTGGAACAATTCGCAGGGGCGGGCGGTGATCCACGCCTGCCGGCTCGCGGGCCTGCTCGTGCCGGAAGACGTGGCCGTGCTCTCAGGCAACGACGATCCCCTCCTCTGCGAGTGCTGTCTGCCGCAGCTCTCGGCGATCGGCGTGGCCACCGAGCAGATCGGTGAGACGGCAGCCGAGCTTCTCCAGCGCTTGATGCAGGGGAAATCCGTTCCGCAGGCTCCTGTGCTCGTGCCTCCGATCGGGATCATCGCCCGGCAGAGCACCGACGCGCTGCTGATTCAAAATCCGGCGCTCCTGCAGGCGCTCGGCTTCATCCGCGAGCACGCCACTGAGCCGATTCAGGTCGAAGACATCCTCCAGGCGGTGCCGATCGCCCGCCGCAGCCTGGAGCCATTTTTTCAGGAGTCGCTCGGCCGCTCGCCGGCCGACGAGATCCGCCGCGTGCGGCTGGAACGGGCGAAGCACCTTCTCGCCACGACCGACATGCCGATTCCGAAGGTGGCGCATGCGAGTGGCTTTGGCACGGGCGAATACCTGGCCACGCTCATGCGGCGCACGACCGGCATGACGCCGCTCAAGTACCGCGCTGCCGCCCGCGGCCACTGAGCGTCGGGCATCCTCTCGGCTCACGCCTCGGGCTTGCGTCGGGCATCCTCTCGACTCACGCCTCGGGCTTGCGTCGGGCATCCTCTCGGCTCACGCCTCGGGCTTATCAGCGAACTGCTCCGCAGCGACTGTCAGCGATCAAGTCGACAGAAACTGGCGAGGGTTCACGATGGCAACGCCACGAAATGAGTGCATTGTCAGGAGGTCTGGATCCCCAGAGACGATATGCGTTGCTCTCCCTTCAACGGCCAGTTCAAGAAATTCGTCGTCGGTGGGGTCGCGGCACATCTTGAGGCTGATGTTCACCGGGACCTCCACGGCTTCACGGATGTAGGCTGCGAGAAACTCGAGTCGCTGTTCCTCGGTCACGTAGCCGTCGAACTTGGACCGCCGTAGGAGGTCGTCGAGTTCCTCGAGCGTCGCAAGTGAAACCAAGAGATCGCCCCGGGTTCGTGCGGCCTGGATCGCTTGTCTGGGCACCGATCTGGGGAGCAGCAGGCCGCTGATCACAACGCCCGTATCAAAAACCACCCGCACGTCACGACTCGCCGAGCATCGAGTCGAGGAGTTCAGAAGTCAGGCCCTGGGCTTCGGCATGACGACCGACCTCTTCCAGCATCTCATCGAGCGAACGGATGGGCTGGCTCGTGAGTTCACGCAACCGCAACCGCAACAACACCTGCAATTGGCGTTGCTCCCTCGCGGTTGCCGCTTGATAGGCATCGGCTGTCGGGGGATCAACGGGGATCGAAATCACGTTCGTAGTCATAGTTTGTACTATACCGACTTACACCGGGTGCGGCCAGCCGCACGCGCGACAACTCCGTTTATAGACTGCAAGGCCGCGGCAAAATTCTGTTTGAATCCGCCACGCTTCAGGCGTCTGGTATTTTCAACGATGTCGCCTTCGCATAGCCGCCAGACATGATTCAGCATCCTGATGCCCACCGCGCCCCCGACCTCCAGCCGGCACTGATCGGCCTCGACTGGGGCACGTCGGCGCTGCGGGCCTATCTGCTCGACGGTGACGGAAACGTGATCGAACGACGATCGCGGCCCTGGGGCATTCAGCACCTGCCTGCCGGCGGATACGCCGAGGCGTTCGAGACGGTCGCCGGCGACTGGCGCGGACGGTGGCCGGATCTGCCCGTCGTGGCTGCGGGGATGGTGGGCAGCCGCACGGGCTGGCGCGAGGTGCCGTATGTGGAATGTCCGGCCGATGCGCATGCGATCGCAGCGGGCATCGTGCCGTTCGAGTCGGAGTGCGGACGCATTCATCTCGTGCCCGGCCTGCTCCAGGGCGGGCCGGCCCCCGACGTGATGCGCGGGGAGGAGACGCAGATCGTCGGGGCGCTCGCGCGCGATCCGGCTCTTGCCACGTCGGCGCTCGTCGTGCTTCCCGGCACACACTGCAAGTGGGCCCGTGTGCAGGACGGCTGCGTGACCGGGTTTACGACCTACCTCACCGGCGAACTGTTCGCGATGCTCCGCGACCACTCGATCGTGGGCCGGCCGGCCCGGGATGCCACGATCGGCACGGCTGCCTCGCGGGCCGTCGCGTTTCGCCGGGGGCTCGCTGTGGCCCGGGCGAGCGGCGCGGCGGGCATCGCCGGCAAGCTCTTCACCACACGCAGCCTGTTTTTGTGCGGTGACCTCGCTGCGGCCGACACGCTCGACTATCTCTCCGGGTTGCTCGTGGGCGAGGAGCTGCGGAGCGTGCTGGCGACGCTGGGCGGCCCATGCCCCCCATGCGTGCTGGTGGGCGAACCGACGCTCTGCGATCGCTACCGTGATGCGTGTGCCGTGTTTGGCATCGAGCGCGTGCGATCGCTCGATGAAACCGGCCCGCTCGGCCTCTGGCAGATCGCTCGTGCTGCAGGACTCGTTGCCGCCCGCCATCCGCCTGCCATGGAGGCCACCCGCCGTGGCTGACCCACACGCGTCTTTGGCACACTTCACTGCCTTGCCGCTGATCGCGATTCTGCGCGGCGTTGCTCCCGACGACGTCGTGGCGATCGGTACGGCGGTCTGCGCCGCCGGGTTTCGCGTCGTGGAGATTCCCCTCAACTCGCCGCAACCGCTCGACAGCATTCGCCGGCTCGCCGCCGCGATCGGCGACCGCGCCGCCGTCGGTGCCGGCACGGTGCTCTCGGCCGCCGACGTGGCCGCCGTGGCGAAAGCCGGTGGCACGCTCATCGTGTCGCCCAATGCCGATGCCGCCGTGATTCATGCGACGAAGTCCGCCGGCCTCGTGAGCTGCCCGGGCGTCGCCACGCCCACGGAAGGCTTTGCAGCACTCGCTGCCGGCGCCGACGTCCTCAAACTGTTTCCCGCCGAGCAGATCGCGCCGAGCATCGTGAAGGCCTGGCGGGCCGTGTTTCCGCAGCACGTGCCGCTCGTGCCCGTGGGCGGAATCACACCGGCGACGATGGCGGCGTATCGCGCGGCTGGCGCGAGCGGATTCGGGCTCGGCTCGGCGCTGTACACGCCCGGGATGACGGCCGACGCCGTGCGGCGCGAGGCCGACGCGTTCGTGGCCGCATGGCATGAGCACACCCAGTCAAGTGGACCTGCCTCCCCCATTTCTTCCTCTGTATCGCGATGACTTCAACCATGCATGCCTCGCTGAGCGGTGTCTATCCGATCGCCAACACGCCGTTCCACGCCGACGGCGCGCTCGATCTCGAGAGCCAGGACCGGCTCGTGGACCACCTCCTCGCCCAGGGAGCGCACGGCCTCGGGCTCTTCGGCAACGCGAGCGAGGGCTACACGCTCGAAGCGGCCGAGCGCGTCGCCCTCATGCGACGAATCGCAAAGCGGGTGAACGGCCGTGTGCCACTCGTCGCGTCGAGCGGCCACACCGGCACCGATGCGGCCGTGGCACTGAGCAAGGAACTGGAGGATCTCGGTGCCGCGTGCCTGATGGTGCTGCCTCCGTACTTTCTCAAGACCGACGGCGACGGCCTCTTGCACTACTTCGAGGCAATCTCGAAGGCCGTGAAGATCCCGATCATGGTGCAGGACGCGCCGCTCATGACGCAGGTGATGATGCCGCCGGCGCTCCTCGCACGGATGGGTCGCGAGATCGAGCACGTGAAGTATGTGAAGGTGGAGGCACCCCCCACGCCCGCCAAGTGTTCAGCACTCACGAAGGCGGCGGGAGATTCGCTCACGCTCTTCGGCGGCCTCAACTGCCAGTTTTTTATCGAAGAATTTCAGCGTGGTGTGCGCGGCCAGATGCCAGGCAGCGATCGCACGGCCGACCTCGTGGCGATCTGGAACGCGCTCGAGGCCGGCCGCACCGAAGAGGCGTGGCGGATCTTCTCGCGCATCCTGCCGCTGTTGCGGTTCGAGCTGCAGCCCGGGCTCGGCGTGTCGGCCCAGAAGCACAACCTCGTGGCCGCGGGCGTGATCGCGTCGGCGCATGTGCGGCACCCGACGGCGGCTCTCGACGCGGCAAGCCTGGCGGAGCTGGCCGTGCTGCGTGAGATGGCCGATCGTTCCTGAAGCGTTCCCCGGCAGCAGGCACCGATGCGCATTCCTCATCTTCGCTGGTGGATCGCCGGGCTGCTCTTCCTCTCGACGGTGATCAACTACGTCGATCGCCAGACGCTCTCGGTGCTCGCGCCGGTGCTCAAGCAGGAGCTGGGAGTCACCGACGCCCAATACGGCAACATCCTCACGGCGTTCCTCGCCGCCTACACGGTGATGTACGTCGGCTCGGGGTTCCTCGTGGACCGTTTCGGAACCCGCCGCGCGCTCGCCGGGTTCATGGTGTGGTGGTCGGCGGCGAACATGGCGCATGCGTTCGCCCGCGGGCCCTGGTCGCTTGGTGGCTTCCGGTTCCTCCTCGGGCTCGGGGAGTCGGGCAATTTCATGGCCGCCTTCAAGGCGGTGAGCGAGTGGTATCCGGCCAAGGAGCGGGCGTTCGTGCATGGCCTCGTGCAGAGCGGGGCGGCGATCGGCGCGATCGTCGCGCCGCCCGTGATCACGGCCCTCAACGCCGCCTATGGCTGGCAGCCTGCGTTTCTCGTCACGGGGGCCCTGGGCTTCGTCTGGCTCGTGCTCTGGCTGCTGCTCTACCACGCACCCGAGACGCATCCCTTCGTCACGCCTGAGGAGCGGGCGCTGGTGCTGGAAGACGAGCCGACCGGCGGCGGGGCCACGATGCCGAAGATGCCGTGGCGAAGCCTGTTTGGGCATCCGCAGACCTGGGGCCTGCTCATCGCGCGGTTCCTCTCCGACCCGGTGTGGTGGTTCTACCTCTTCTGGCTGCCCAAGTATCTCGTCGAAAAGCGCGGCTTTTCCATGACCGAGATGGGGATGATCGCCTGGATGCCCTATCTGGCGGCTGATGTGGGGGCCATCGGGGGTGGCTGGCTGAGTGGCTGGCTCGTCGCGCGTGGATGGGACCCGATCCGGGCCCGGCTGGCGGTGATGCTGCCCTTCGCCTGCCTGATGCCGCTCTCGCTCTTCATCGACCGCACGGAGTCGTGGGTCACGATCGCGCTCATCTGCGTCGTCACGTTCTCGCACATGGCGTGGAAGACCAACCAAAACACGCTCACGAACGACGTCTATCCGAAGGCGCTCATCGGCACTGCGTCTGGGCTGCTCGCTTTCGGCACAGGGCTCGGCGGCACGCTGTTCACGTGGCTGACGGGATTCACCGTCGAGTGGTTCGGCTATGGCGCCGTGTTCGTGCTCATGAGTGTGCTCCATCCGATCTCTTACGTCGTCACGCAGCGGCTCGTCCGCCGTCCGTTCGCGCCCTGAGGCTCCTGCCATGCACATCACATCTCTGAATGCGTTTCCCGTGCGGTTACCGCGCGATGCGGCTGCAGCGAAAGGTACGGCCGGATCTCCGACATCGCTCTCGGGCTCGGGGGGATATCGGTGGTCCACCGCCTATCCCGTGCTGTACTCCGTGAACTTCGAGACGGCGCTCGTCCGCCTAGAACTCTCAAATGGATTGGTCGGCTGGGGGGAGGCCCAGGCGCCGCTCGCGCCGGAGGTGGCCTGCACAATCGCCGAGCACCTGCTGCGGCCGGCCGTCGTGGGGGAAGAGTTTGACGGCTCGCCGGGCAGGATCGCCGAACTCTGGGAGCGGATGTATGCCACGATGCGGGTGCGCGGGCACTCGGGCGGCTTCATGCTCGACGCGATGAGCGGCGTGGACATCGCGCTCTGGGACCTGGCGGGGAAACTCGCCGACAAGCCCGTCGCGAGCCTCCTGGCCGCGGCGCCGAAGCAGACGGTGCCGGCGTATCTGAGCGGCACGGCAGGCGCGACGGTGGCGGAGCGGGCCGCGTTCGCCGCACGCTATGCGGCCGAGGGTTTTTCCCTCGTGAAGCTGTATTACGAATCGAGCTGGGGTGAATTGCTCACCGTGGCTGATGCGCTGCCCGCAGGCATGCAGTTCGCCGTGGATGCCCTCTGGCATCTGCCGCCGGCCGAGGCGATTGCGATGGCCCGCGAGCTCGATGCCCGCAACGCCCGCTGGCTCGAATGCCCGCTCTATCCCGAAGACGTGGCTGGCCACGCGGCGCTTGCCGCGGCAATCACGACGCCGCTCGCCGTCGGCGAGAGTTACCGGACGCTTGCCGAACTGCAGCCGTTTCTTTCGATCGCGAAAATTCTTCAGCCCGACCTCGGCCGCGTGGGGATCACGGGCTTCATGAAGATCGCCCAGGCGTTCGCGGGGCCCGTCGTGCCGCACCTAAGCATCGCGATGGGGCCGCAGGTGGCCGCTGCGATCCACGCGGCTGCGGCCGCAAGCAATTGTGACCTCTGCGAATTCAACCCCAACGTTCTCACCACGGCCAACGCTTTCCTCGCCGAGCCGCTCCGCTGTGAAGGAGGCCGCTACGCCGTGCCTTCCGCGCCGGGCCTCGGCATCGAGTGGAATGACCGCGGCATCACGCTCACCCAGTGATCATTCAACGAGGAGTTCATGCGATGCGACGATACGGCGCGTTGATAGCGTTCACGATCTGTCTGGCGGCGGGTCGGGCCAGTGGGGCGGCCGATCCCACGCCACCAAACATTCTCTTTTTCATCACTGACGACGAGAGCGCGGTCGAGCGGAGCGCGTACGGCTGGTCGAAGCTGCCCACGCCGGCGTTCGATCGCGTGGCGAAGGACGGTGTCTTATTCACCAACGGCTTCACGACCGCACCGTCGTGCGCCCCCTCGCGGGCGAGCGTGCTCACCGGCCGCCACTTCTGGGAAATGGAGCAGGGAGGCTTTATCCAGGCGTTCATTCCCAAGAAGTATCCGACCGTGTCGCAGATCCTCGCCGACCATGGTTACGAGGTCGCGCGCACAGGCAAAGGCTGGGGGCCCGGTTCGCACCCCACGCTCGGGATCTCGAGCGAATCGCTGGGGCGAAAGTTCGATCGGGAGACGATCGCCGACCCTCCCAAGGGCGTGCATGCCAACGACTACGCGGGCAACTTTGCGAGGTTTCTCGAGACGCGGGATGCGAACAAGCCGTTCTTCTTCTGGGCGGGCGTCATGGAGCCCCACGAGCCCTCCGGCCCGGACAACTACCTCCTGCTCGAGAAGGAGTTTGGCGTGACGCTCGACCAGGTGTCGCTGCCGCCCTTCATGGAGGACACGCCCCGGAACCGCCGGGAGCGGGCGAATTTTGTGTATGAGATCTGTGTGGCTGACCGCCACCTGGCGCGGATGCTCGCGAGCCTCGAGGAACGCGGCCTCCTGGAGAACACGCTCGTCGTGGTCACTGCTGACAACGGCACGGCGATCTTCGACGGCAGCCGCGAACTGCGTGGCAAGGCCTCACCCTACGACCTCGGGTGCCACGTGCCACTGACGATGATGTGGCCGGCCCGGATGCCGGGCGGGCGAACCGTGACCGACTTCGTGAGCTTCGCCGACTTTGCGCCGACGTTTCTGGAGGCCGCCGGCCTCGCAGTGCCCGCGGGCATGACCGGCCGCAGCCTCGTCGCGTCGTTGGTGTCAGGGAAGTCCGGCCGGGTGGAATCAGATCGCGACTCCATCATCACGGGACTCGAATGGCACGGCGAGTTCGATCCCCAGAGCCGCTCGTGCCGGAGCATCCGCGACGACCGGTATGCGTACCTCGTACGGTATGCCAACGTCGACAGGCAGGGGCAGCCGCTCGAGCCTGCAGCCCTCGTGAAACCGGTGAAGGAGGAGTTTTACGACCTCGAGAAGGATCCTTGGCAGCTCCACGATCTCGTCGACGATCCTGCGGTGGCGGCCGAGCAGAAGCGGCTCGCAGACCAACTCCGGGAGGAATGCGCCCGGCGGGGCGACCCGCGGTTTACGGCGGAGATGGCCCTATTCGTGAAGACGCGGGCCTACGTCCAGAAGCGCAAGAAGATCGGCTACTCCGAGACGGGCGCGATTCCCTTCGACGAATGAAGCCCGGCGGGGCAGGAAACCCCGACTGGCGCACAAGTGCAGGAATCCGACGCATTCGCGCCAATTGCTCCCCGCGCTGAATCGCCGATAAATAATGATGGAGGAGTTGTTCGCCAGCGAGGCCGTCCCACCACCTTGTCACCGTCTGGTCCGCATCGCATGCGATCCTTCTTCGGTGTTGCCGTCGTGATGTTCGTCGTCGAGGCGTCGGCGTCGGCGGCCGCGCCGCGGGCCGTGCTCGAGGTGCGGCACAAGGAGTTTCTCACCGTCACCTGCGGGAAGTGCCACGCGAGCGACACTCCGGAGGCTAACTTCCGCGTTGATGACCTGCCGCTCGCCATCGACACGGTGGCCGCCGCCGAACGCTGGCAGAAGGTGCTCGGGGCGCTGAACTCTGGCGAGATGCCCCCCGCCGACGAACCCCAGCCCGAGCGGGCGGCGAAGGCCGACTTCCTCGACGTGCTCGCCACGACGATGGTCGTCGCGCGGAAGAGCCTTGCCGACCAGGGCGGGCGGATCGCGATGCGGCGGCTCAATCGCCGCGAATATGCGAACACGCTCCGCGACCTGCTCGGCGTCGAGGTGGACGTGAGCGACCTGCCGGCCGACACGAGCCCGCTGGCCTTCGACACCGTCGGCGCGAGCCTGTTTATGACAGCGAGCCAGTTCGAGCAATACGAGGCCATCGGCCGCGATGCGCTTGCCGCCGCGTTCAAGAAGCATGCCGCGGCCGGCATCAAGAAGCAGGTGCGAACCGAGGCGGAGAAGACGCTGGAAGGCTTCAAGAAGGCCAACGAGAAATTCCAGGCCAACCAGCAGGCCGCCCGGGAGTGGTTCAAGAAACTCGAAGCGGCGGTCGCAAGCCCGGAGAACGCGGAGTTCGTAGCCAAGACCCGGCCCACGCTCAAGAAGGAGGAGGAGTTCAAGTTTCATTGGCGGTCGCTCAAGGGACTCCCGTCGCCCGACGACGCCGTTGCCAACAGCGGCAACAACCCACAGTTCCTGACCGTGATTCTCGAGGAGCAGCGGTTCATCCCCTACGAGGAGCATTACCTCGCGATGCCGGGCCTCGACACGGGCGCCTACCTCTCCGTGCCCGCTGGCGGCCGGGCCCCAAACTCGAACTCGCGGTTGAACTTCGACATCCCGCCGGATTGGCCCCCCGGAGAGTACGTGATCCGCGTCCGGTGCGGCGCACGGGCCGAGGCTGAAGACGATCGGCGGTTCATCGAGTTTGCGCACCGCCACTATGGCGATCGCATGCCCGCCATCAGCGCCCATCACGTCACGGGCACGCTCGACGCCCCGCAGGTGATCGAGATCCCCTACACGCTCAAGGATGCCGGCTCCGATCCGGCCAAGCGCCGGTTCATGATCCGCGAGATCGGCACCGGCAGCGCCGTGGCCGTTCGGAAGACGTTCGACGAGGGCGTGAAGGCCAATGGCCTCGGCCCCGAGCTCGCCATCTGGGTCGATTGGATCGAGGTCGAGCGCCAGACGGAGCGCGACTCCGCGCCCGGCATCAAGGCCCTGCGGCCGCTGCTCGATGCGAAGGACGTCGATGCGATCCCTCCAGAACGGGCGAAGCGGGCGGTCGAGCAATTTCTTGCCGAGGCCTACCGTGGCGTGAAGCCGGCCACGGGGGAGGTGGAACGGCTGGCC
>CAMAVC010000029.1 GCA_945861585.1 Planctomicrobium piriforme | reverse complement strand
CCGGAGATCGATATCGAGATCACTTCCGGCGACGGCAAGGGGAAGGTGCTCCAGGGGATCTACGAAGTCACGGAGACCCGCCGGCGGCTCTGCTTCCGGGGCGAACAGGGCTGGCGGCCACGCGAGTTTCGCACCCAGCCCGGCGATGGCGCCGTGCTCGTGACCTTCGAGAAGGTGCAGGACGGCGTCAGCGGGCCGTGATCGCCTGCACGCGGCAGCGGTGGCTTGCGAGGTGGCATGATGGATCGATCGATACGCTTCACTTGGATCTGCCTCACGCGCGGCGTGGTGCTCGCGACACTCGTGGTGCTCGCGGCGACGGCAGGTCGCGCTGACGATGGCGAGGCCCTTCCGCCGCTCGTGCCGATCCGCGACCTGCTCTCCGACGTGAACGCTCCCGCCCGGCGGCAAGTGATGGTGCGGGGCGTCGTGACCTGGCGGGGGTATACCGGCCTTGTTATCCAAGACGACTCGGCGGGGATCTGGATCGACACCCTTCGGGAAGAGCCCCGGCCGATCAGGCTCATGGTTGATCCTGAGGTGCTGGACCGCCTCGCACCGGGCCAGGAGGTGGAGGTGGTCGGCTGCACCAACCGGGGCGGCTATTCGCCAAACGTCTTCGCCGAGACGATCCGCATCCTCGGCGTGAAGCCGGAGCCCGAGCCGCGGCCCGTCGATCAGCACCGGTTCTTCAGCGGCGCCGACGACTGCCAGCGGGTGACGGTGCGGGGCCTCGTGCAGGGTGTTCGCGATGGCCGCATCGACTGGCTGCTCGTCACCGCCGACGGGGCCGACCGCTTCACGGCCGTGGTGTCGAAGCGAATCATGCCGCAGGCCCCAGAGCATCTCGTCGATGCGGAAGTGCAGATGGTGGGCGTGGCGGCGACATATTTCAATACCCGCGGCGAACACCGGTCGTCGCAGCTTTTGATTGCGCGCGCCGGCGACATCACGGTGGAGCGGGCGGCGCCCGGTCCGCCGTTCGCAGCCCCCGAGGTGCCGCTCCATGCGATCGCCCAATACAGGCCCGATCCCGCCGATGGGCATCGGATCCGTACGCAGGGGACCGTGACGTTCGCCGAGCCGGGAAAGTTTCTCTATCTCCAGGAGAGCACGCTGGGCGTGCGGGTGGAGACCGTGTCGGCCGAGCGAATCGCGCCGGGAGACGTGGTCGAGGTGGCGGGCTTCGTCGACGGCCAGCGCGAGGTGGCTGGCATCGTGGAGGCGGTCGTCCGGCGGATCGAATCGGGCCGGCCGCTCCCGCCGATCAGGATCATGCCCGACGAGATCGTAGCCATCAACAAGCATGCCTCGTATCACGGCGCGGTCGCCGCGCCGGGCGATTACAAGGGTTGCCTCGTCACGTTCCCCGCCCGAATCATTGACGTGCGGGTGGCCGGCGACGGCGGCCTGGTGCTCCTGCAGTCGGGCAGCACGAGCGTGGTGGCGGTCGTGCAGCCGGAGGCGTTTCGGACCATTCGCCGCCTGGAGCCCGGCAGCGAGGTGATGGCGACGGGGATCGTGCGCGAGGACGCGACCGCCCAGGCAGCCATCGGGCGGACGGCGGATTCCCGCCCGTTCGGCCAGTTGCAACTGCTCCTGCGGTCGGCGGCCGACATGCGGCTTGTCCGGGCCCCGTCGTGGTGGAAGCCGCACCGGCTGGCGGCGGCCCTGGCGGCGGTGGCCGCGGTCGCCGGCATCGCCACCGGCTGGGTCGTGCTCCTGCGGCGGCAGGTGCGGCGGCAACTGGCACTCATCGAGACGAAACTTCAGGCCGAGGCGGCCGCGGATGAGCGGCACCGCATCGCCCGCGAGTTTCACGACACGCTCGAGCAAGACCTCGCCGGGATCACGCTCCAGCTCGACGCCGCGGCCCATCGCGCGGGCGACGAGCATTCGCGGCACGTCCTCGAAGAGCAACGCGGGCTGCTCGCACGGCTGCGGTCGGAGACCCACGACTTCCTCTGGGACCTGCGCGACCCTGCCCGCCACGATGGCTCGCTGCTTGAATCGCTCGCGGCGCAGGCCGCCTACCTGCGGTCGCTCGCCACGGTGCCGATTCGGCTCGACGCGGCCGGCGACCTGCCGTGGGTGCCGCCGCTCGTGCAATATCACCTCCTGCGGATCATGCGCGAGGCGGTGAACAACGCCGTGAAGTATGCCGACGCCACCATGATCGACGTGCAGCTCGCGACCCGGCCCGATGGCCTCTGCTTGACCGTTGCCGACGACGGCCGGGGATTCGACGTCGCCGCCCGTGACGCGCTCGAGGGCCATTTCGGGATTCGCGGAATGCGGGAGCGGGCCCGACGGATCGAGGCCACGATCGCCATCGAGTGCCGGCCCGGGCGGGGCACGCGGGTGGCGGTGGTCGTGCCTCCCGGCCGCCTGGCTGCGGGGGGCGAGGGTGGATTGTCGAAATCGACAATGGCCGGTGCCGTGCCCGCGGGGGATGATGGAAAAAATCTCGTCCCCGGGGGACCAGGATGACGCCCCACACCGCCACCCCGATTCGCCTCCTCGTGGTCGACGACCATCCGCTCTTCCGCGAAGGGCTCGCCCGCACGCTCGGCGCCGAGGCGGGCTTCGAGATCGTTGGGCAGGCGGACAATGGCACCACCGCGGAATCGCTCTGGAACCAGATCAAGCCCGACGTCGCGTTGATCGACGTGAGCATGCCGGGGATCGACGGCATCGAGACGGTGCGCCGGCTGCGTGCCCGCCATCCGACCGCCCGGCTGCTGATGCTGACGTCGTCGGAGGATTGGGACGACGTGATCGCGGCGCTCGACGCCGGGGCGAGCGGCTACATCACGAAGTCGGTCCGCTACGGTGAGCTTGTGGCGGCGGTCCGCGAGGTGCATGCCGGCGGGCGGCCGATCGGCGAAACGGTGGCCCGCAAGCTTGCAGCCCGCGACCGTGACAGCCCGCTCACGCCCCGCGAGCTGGAGGTGCTGCGGTTGCTTCGCGATGGGCTGTCGATCGACGACATGGGCCGGCAACTCGCGATCACCGAGCGGACCGTTCGCGCCCACGTGACCGCGATCAAGGTGAAGCTCGACGCCGCCAACACCGCCCAGGCTGTCGCCCGCGGCTTCGAGCGGGGCCTGCTCGCCGCCGGAGTGCCCAACCCGCGGTCCTGAACCGCCGCGGGTTGTCGAAATCGACAATGGCCGACCGGCGAGCCGGAGTCTAATCTTCTTGAGCATTAGGAGATTTGTCGGCGGGGTGGAACGGCCGTCTCTCACATGCCGACGTCGGCAAGGGAACCGCGGGATCAGGTTCATGCGAATACGATCGTTGCCGAAGCCTGCGTTTACGCTGATCGAGCTGTTGGTCGTGATCGCGATCATCGGCGTGATGATTGGCCTGCTCCTGCCGGCCGTGCAAGCGGCCCGGGAGAGCGGCCGCCGCTCGCAGTGCATGAACAACATGAAGCAGATCGCCCTCGGCCTGCAGAACTACGCCGACGCCAACAAGATGCTGCCGCCGTCGGCTTGTGATTACCGTGTCGATATCCGGGGCCGCGAGGGATGGAGCTGGATCTTCTTGATTCTCCCGTTCATCGAGAGGGCCGAGCTCTACGATGCCTGCAATACGTGGTGCAGGAACGCTGCTTCCAAGGGGCCGAACAAGGTGGACGCCGCCACGGGGGCATTGACGCGGGCGCCGATCCCGCAGCTCATCTGCCCGACCGACACGGTCGCGGTACTGGCCCCAGAGCAAAAGAAGAACGAGTCAGGCGACACGATCAAGTCGAGTAAAACAAACTACGTCGCCAACGGCGGCTATCGTCAAACCTGGTGTGGGAGCTGGGGAGCCCAGTGCACCCTGGATCAAAACATCAGGGCATCGTCAGGCCCGATCCGAAAGAGCAGAGGTGTGTCTTTCAAGGACATCACCGACGGCATTTCGAAGACACTCCTGATCGGCGAGGCGGGAGGAGTGCCAGCCGTCGAGGACAATGCCGCCCGGATGCCCGGAATCTGGGTGGGAAATGGCAGTAACTTTCAAAGCTATCAGGCCGAAACCGTCCGCTATGCTTCCGGCAAAATCAATAACGGCACCACCGACCCGCCCACGTTCGGCAGCTTCCACACCTTCGGCGCGAACTTCGCCATGGTGGACGGATCCGTGCGATTTATCGCCGACACCGTCAATTCCAATTCGGCCAGCCCCTGGGGCAGCGATGCATCCGTGGAGGCAAATATCATCAATGCGCAGAACGAACTGACAAGTTCGAGCCGTGGTGTCTTTCAGCGGCTGAGCACGCGGGCCGACGGCCTCACGATCGGAGACTTTTGAGCATGCACGCCACGTGCAGGTCACCGTGGCTGCTGGTCGCGGGATGTCTGGCGGCCCTCGTCGGCTGTGGCCGCCGTGACATCGGTGCCACGGCAGGCGGACTCGTGACGATCGACGGCAAGCCGGCCCTGGCCGGGATCCGCATCGATTTTCAACCGCAGGGCACCTCCGGCTCACCCTCGATGGGAATCACCGACGCCGCCGGTCGATACGAACTCTGGTTCACCGCTGCGCACAAGGGCGTCATGCCCGGAGAGTGCCGCGTGATGCTGCAACCTTCGCGCGAGTATGGGCCTGACGGGACCCCGCGGATCCCCGAGCCACTGAAGAGCCTCCGCCTCCCGGCGGAATACGCCGGCGAGCAGTCGCCACTCACCCGCACCGTGAAGCCGGGCTGGAACCAGATCGACATCGCGATTGACACCACTTCGACACCGAACAGCTCGAAATGACTTTCTCGAAATGGCTGCCCTCGATCGTGGCCATCCTGTTGGCCACGCGGATGCCGCTCGCCGTGAGCCGGGCCGATCCGCTGCAGGTGGCCGCCTCCACGCCACCGCTGCTCGCGGCCCACTGCCTCGACTGTCACGGGCCGGACGACGCTCAGGCCTCGTTCCGCGTCGACACCCTCACGCGGACCATCGACACCGTCGAGATGGCGGAGCGGTGGCAGAAGGTGCTCAATGCGCTCAACTCTGGCGAGATGCCGCCGAGCGACGGCCGGCCACTCGAGCCGGCCCGCAAGATCGAGCTGCTCGACGACCTCTCCCATGCCATGGTGGCCGCCCGGATAAGCCTGGCCGAACAGGGCAGCGACACGCTCCTCCGCCGCCTCAACCGCCGCGAATACCAGAACACGCTGCGGCAGCTCTTCGGCGTCGTGATCGAGGTCAACGAGCTGCCCGCCGACACGCGCTCCGGCGGCTTCGACACCTCCGGCAGCAACCTCTTCATGTCGGGCGACCAGTTCGACCAATACCGGGCTCTCGGCCGCGAGGCTGTTCACGAAGGGTTTCTGCGGCACGCTGCAGCCGGCGTCGAGAAGAAGCTGCGGGTGGAGACGGAGCGGCTCCACAAGTGGTTCATCACGACCCATGAAAAATGGCTCGACGAGCACCGGCGGGCGAAGCAGTGGTGCGACGCCGTCCTCGAGGCGGCGAACCGCCCCGAAAACGCCACCGTGGTCGCCGAGGTGCGGAAGCGGGCCACGAGCGACTGGCAACTGGTCCACCAGTGGAAGCAGATTCCCGGGGCACCGGGGCCCGACCAGTTTGGCTGGCCCAAGGGCTTCGACGAACAGGTGCTCTGGGAACTGAACATCAACACCGAGTTCATCGCCTACGAGAAGCGGTATCTCGAACAGCCGCATCTCGACACCGGGGCCTATCTCACGCTGCCTGGCGCGCACCGCTCGAGCCACACCAATACCTTCTTCACCATCAAGATTCCGGTCGACGGGCCGCCGGGCGACTATGTGGTGCGCATCCGGGCCGGCGCGACGCCCCAAGCGGCGGCTGAGCGGCGGTTCATCGAGTTTGGACAGTCGCATTGGCCGCGCGGCGTGCCGGCCTCGAGCACCCACGAGGTCGTCGGCACGCTCGACTCGCCGGCGGTGATCGAGATTCCCTACACCGTCCTCGCCAAGCACGACGCCCGCACCCGCGAGCTCTTCGTGCGGGAGAGGGATAGCGGGCAGGACCCCGTCGCCGTGGCCCGGTTCAAGGAGGCGCAGAAGGCCAACGGCGTTGGCCCCGATCTCGCGATCTGGATCGACTGGCTGGAAGTCGAGCGGCTGACCGTCGCCGATCGGGAGCCGCCGCCGGGCATCCGGGCACTCGGTATTCCGCTCGACGATCGCGGGGTCTCGCTTCCGCCCGGGGTCATCAAGGCGTCGCTCGGGCGGTTCGTGCTCGAGGCCTACCGGCGGGTTTCAACGCCGCCGGGCTACCTCGACCGCCTGATGGCCAGCTACACGGCCCGTCGGCGGGCCGGGGCCACGCACGCCGCGGCCCTCGAGGAGACGCTCGGCTTGGTGCTGGCCTCGCCACGGTTTCTCTACCGTGCCGAGCCCGAGCGCCGCGGCGACGACGGCGACGACGGCGACGACACGCTCGACGGGCAGAAGCTGGCCTGCCGGCTCGCCTACCTGCTCTGGGGCGAGCCCCCGGACGCGGCCTTGCGCGACAAGGCCCGGAGGTCCGGCGAGACGGCCGCGCTCACCGACCCGGCGGTGCTCGACGCGGAGTGCAGGCGGCTGCTCGACGATCCGCGGGTGCGTGGGTTCGTGGTGCCGTTCGTGTCGCAGTGGCTGTCGATGGAGCGGCTCGATTTCTTCCAGTTCGACCGCCGCCGGTTTCCCCACTTCGACGACGCCGTGAAGGAGGCAGCCCGCCGCGAGGTGCATGAGACGTTCGCCGATCTCCTGCGGACCAATGGCCGCCTCGGCGACCTGCTTGCGGCCGACTCCGTGGTCGTCAACGGCCTGCTCGCCCGCTACTACCGCATCGACGGTGTAGTGGGGGACGAGTTCCGCAGGGTGCCCGTGCCGGCGGGCAATCCGCGGGGCGGGCTCCTGGGCATGGCGGCGATCCACGCGATGGGCAGCGACGGCGAACATACGAGCCCGGTCGAACGGGGCGCGTGGGTGCTCCGCAAGCTGCTCGACGATCCTCCGCCCCCGGCGCCGCCGAACGTGCCACAGGTGGCGAGGCTCGCCGGAAAACCACTCACCACGCAGGAGCGACTCGTCGCCCACCAGGAGGAGCCGCAGTGCGCGAGCTGCCACCGCCGGATCGATCCACCGGGCCTCGCGCTTGAAAACTTCGACGCTGTCGGCCAATGGCGGACGGAAGACAGCTACACGCCGGTGGACGCCAATGGCTGGTCGAGCCAGGCCATGACGGCCCTGAAGAAAACCTGGCCGATCGATGTGGCCGGCAACTTCCACGGCGGGCCGTCGTTCATGGGCTTCGAGGGCTTTCGCGACGCCGTGGCAGCGCGGGAGCGGGATTTCGCCCGTGGGTTCACCAAGGCGCTGGTGGAATACGCGCTCGGGCGGCCCTGCGGCTTCCGCGATGAGCCGCTCGTGGAGGCGATCGTGCGCCGGGCCGCGGCGAAGAACTTCGCCCTCCGCGAGTTCATCCACGCGCTCGTGCAGAGCGACGCGTTCCGCTCGAAGTGACGGCCGGCCGAGTCATCATCACCCGGAGACGTTTCACCGTGAAGAAGCCCCCCCTCGACCGGCGTCGGTTCCTCGAAACCGCGACATCGCTTATCGCCCTGCCCGCGCTTGAATCGCTCGGGTTCCGCCGGTTCGCGGCCGCCGCCGAACAGCCGCGGCCCAAGCGGCTGGTGTTCCTGGGATTCGGCTGGGGCGTGACCAACGACTCCTGGTATCCCGACGCGAAGAAGCCCGGCCGCGACTATCGGCTGCCGGCGGGCCTCGCGCCCCTCGAAAAGCACAAGGCCGACTTCTCGATCGTGCAGGGGCTCTGGCATAGGCACACGGCCAACGGCCACTACGGCAGCACGTTCTGGCTCACCGGTGCCAATGAATTCGGCCAGCCGGGGCAGATCTTCTCCAACACGGCGTCGGTCGATCAGATGGCGGCGAGCCGGCTCGGAGCCGCCACGCGGTTCGACTCGCTCTGCCTCGACTGCGGCGACGCGGCGGGCGGCTCGGGCCACGGCCCGGGGCTGTCGCTCTCCTGGGACTCCCGCGGCAAGCCGCTGGGCGGGCCGCGAAATCCCGTCGAGGCGTTTCACAAGCTCTTCGCCCGCGACACAACGCCGCTCGCGGAGCAGAAGGCCCGCCTCGCCGAACGCAAAAGCATACTCGACGACGCCCGGGAAAACGCCTATGAGCTCGGCCGCCGGCTGGGCAAGGCCGACCGGGAAAAGCTCCGCGAATACTACGACGGCATCCGGGATCTCGAGGTGAAGCTCGCCCGCGATGCGAAGTGGCTCGGTGTCGAGCGGCCGCAGCCACGGCTCGCGGAACCCAAGCCGGGGCTCGCCGGGGCGGAGGAGATCCGGCTGATGTACGAGATCCTCGCGCTCGCACTCGAGACCGACAGCACGCGGGTCATCACCTACCGTCAGCCGGTGAGCACGCTCGTGGCGAGCCTCGGAATCAAGGTCGAGGCCCATACGATGAGCCACTACCACGGCCACGCGGGCGAGAAGCAGGAGGCCTCGGAGCGGCGCGATCTCGCCCAGAGCGAGCTACTTGCAGGGCTCTTCGACCGGCTCAAGGCGGTCCGCGAGCCGGACGGCAGCACGCTCTTCGACCACACGACCGTCGTCTACGGCAGCAACATCCGCACCGGCCACAGCCTCGATAATTGCCCGACGCTCGTCGCCGGCCGTGGCGCGGGACTCCGGCTCGGGGAGAACATCGTGGTGACCAAGGGCACGCCGCTGTGCAACGCGTGGCTCACGTTGCTCCGTGGCTCGGGCATCGACGTGGCGGCGTTCGGCGACAGCACGGGCGTCGTCGAGGGGCTCGTGCGTGTGTGATGGGCAGCTTGTGCCGAGGACATCGTCGAAATCGACAATGGCCGATGCGCGAGCGGCACGGATGTTTCGAGCAAGGTGAACTATCTTGCCAACGGCGTCTACAGGCCGAATTGGAGCAGTAGCGTTGATCAACAGGTGCGGGCTTCGGCCGGCAGCGTGCAGAAATCCAAGGCCGCGGCCTTCAGGGACTTTACCGCTGGCACTTCGAAGACATTCCTGATCGGTGAGGCGGACGGTTGGGCGGCCGCCGGAAGTGTTGCCTACAGGATGCTGGGCATCTGGACGGGTGACGGAGATGCACGAGGCTTCCAAGCACACGGTGATCCGCCAGGCCCGGTCCGCGGGTCCGAAAAAGCCCTTAAAAACAGGCGTATTGTCGAAATCGACAATAGCGGGCCCACGAACGGCGACCTAGTCTCAAAAAGATTCTGGGTCAGGTGAGTCGTGGGAACAGAACCATGAGCTCGTTCAGCGAATGGGTATCGAACGTCGGCGGTCGGTCGCACGCGGTGCTTCGTGCCGCCGTGGCCGCGATCGTCATGCTCGCCGTTCATGAGGCGCGGGCGGCCACGATCTACTGGGACGGTACCTCCGCCACGTGGAGCACGCTCTCCGCCTGGTCCACCGGTTCGGCGGCAACCACGCCCAATCCGAGTGCCGTGCCTGGTCTCGCGGATGATGTGATTTTCAACATCACGACGGCCAACAATGCCTCGTCCACGATCACGCTCGGCAGCACCAACCAGGCCGCGCGGTCGCTCACGTTCAATACGTCCGGTAGCTCCACGCTGCTGGCCGGCGGCACGGCCCGCACGCTCACGCTCGGCATCGGCGGGATCACCATGTCGTCCACTGCCGGCGCGGTCAGGCTCGGCGACGGCTCGGCGGGCAACAACGTGCTCGTCTCTCTTGGAGCCGGCGGGCAGACGTGGACCAACAACTCCGCGAATGCGTTCACCATCAACAACACCGCGGCCACTTTCACTCGCGCGACCGGTGCCACGCTCACGTTCAACCAGGCGAGCACCGGCGTGTTCGCGATGTCCACCACCGTCGCCCCCACCGTCAACGGCATCCTCGGGCCGTGGGCATTCTTCGGCACCGGTGCGAACACGCGATACGCGACCAACACCACCGGCACGATCACCGGCCTGGCAGGCACCGCGGCGGCGAACGCGACCAATCTGACCGACATCACGGGAGCGGTGAACTACGATCTCGCCAGCGGTACGGGCGCGATCGGCGCCGCGAACTTTTCCGCCAACACGGTCCGCTACACCGGCGGCGCCGCGACCACTGCCCCCGGAGCCACCTCGTTCTCGGTCAACGGCCTGCTGAACGCGGGTTCCGGTGTGTGGACGATCGGCACCAATCCGATCACGATTGGCTCCACGAGGGAACTGGTCGTCAACGCCGCCAACAACGGCATCACGATCTCGAGCGCGATCGGCGACAATGCCGGCGGCGCCTCGTCGCTGACGGTGGTGGGCTCGAACACCACGACGCTCTCCGGCAGCAACAGCTTCACGGGCGGCCTGACGCTCGGGCGGGGCAGCCTCACTCTCAACCATGCCAATGCCGCGGGCTCAGGCACGATCTCGCTCGTTGGCAACGGCACTCTCAACATCAATCCCGGCATCACCGTCGCCAATCCGATCCGGATGGATATCGACGCTGATCGCACGACCATCACCGCCGTCGGTGGCGGCAATAGCGGGCTCTCCGGAGGGATCACCTTCACCGGAACGGCCGCGCTGTTTCCGACCATCAATGCCAACGGATCGGGCACGTTTACCATCTCTGGCGGGCTCACTGGCACGAGCTTTACCGGCAGTCCGTCACTCCGCGGAACCGGAACGGGTGTCTTGAACGGTGCCGTGAACATCCCGAATGGTGGCCTCGACTTTAACGGTCCCGGGGCCTGGACGCTCAACACGGCGGGCAGCAGTTACACGAATTTTTCTTGGCAGGGAGTCAGTGGCAACGTCAGCCTCGGCGTCAATGACGCGTTGGTCACAACTGTATTTTTTAGCCCAAATAACGGTGCGACTGGCTTTCTTAACATGAATGGCTTCAACCAAACCCTGCCAGGGATGGGTGGGCCAGCAGGTTTTTCCATCACCAATAACAGCGCCACCACTGACTCCACGCTCACGTTCAGCGGCTTGACGGCGAACCGAACGTTCAATGGCGTGATCAAGGATGGCCCGACCCGCAAAATCTCGCTCGTGATCAACAGCGCCGGCCAAGTCCAGATTCTCAATGGCACGAGCACCTACACCGGCACGACGTCCATCACCGCGGGCACGCTGCGAGCCGGAGCCGCAGCGGGGGGGCAGGCCTTCGGCAATCTCTCCGCTGTGTCGCTTGCCAACACGTCCGGCGTCACACTCGACTTGAACAGCTTCAGCCAGACAATCGGGTCGCTGGCCGGCGGCGGCTCGACGGGCGGGAGCGTTACCACGGGCACGCTCGCCAGCAGCGTGCTGACCACGGGCGGCAACAACACGAGCACCACCTTCGCCGGCGTGATCAGCGGCTCTGGCGGCCTCACGAAGGGTGGCTCCGGCACCCAGACGCTTACAGGCGTTAACACCTACACGGGCACGACAACTGTCTCCGCAGGCCAACTGCAGATCTCGGCCGGCAGCATCAATTCGTCGAGTGGCATCACGGTCAACGGTGCCACGGCCGAGTTCAAATACAACTCCGCCACGGCCCTCAATAAGCCGCTCACGATCGCCCAGGGCACGCTCTCCGGCACCGGCGCGATCAGCACGGCCGTGACGGTTGGCTCGAGTGCGATCCTCTCGCCGGGCAACTCGCCAGGCAGCCAGTCGTTCTCCCAGGGCCTCACGTTTGGCCAGGGCGGCCAATACACCTGGGAGATCAACACCTGGGCAGGCGCGGCCGGCATTGGCTATGACCAGCTCGCGGTGTCGGGCAGCGCCCTCAACGTCACGGCCACGAGCGGCAGCACGTTCAAGATCCTGGTTACGAGCCTCACCGGCTCGAACACGGCCGGCGCCGTGCCCGGCTTTGTGGGGACGACCAGCACGGCCTTCACGATCGCCACGTCGTCGCCGGCGATGACCGGGTTCGACAAGAGCAAGTTCACGATCGACTCGACGACGGCGTTCGGCAACGTCAACACGCTGCCGACGAACGCCGGGTTCTGGCTCTCGACCAACGGTGGCAGCACGAGCCTGATCCTCAACTACGCCCCGTCGGCCACATACAACCTCTCGGCGGCCGCCACGGCTACGGCGATCCGTGTCGGCGGCACCTCCACGATCACGGCCACCGTGACGAGCAGCACGGCCGCGCTCACGAATCCCGACACGATGTCGTATACCGGCCTCGCCCTCTCGGGCGGCGTGGGAACGCTCTCGAGTACGAGCGGCACGCTCGCCCCGGGCAGTGCGAGCAGCGGCAACGTGGCGTTTACGTCCGTGGGCAGCGGCTCGTTCACGTTCAATCCGTCCGTGACGTCCGCGACGAACGTCAACCTTGCCACCAGCGCAAACGCCGGCACGATCTCGGGTGTGACAGTGACTGTGTGGAACCCCGCCGCGGCGACCACGTCGGGCAGTGTGAACCTCGGTAGCGTGATCGTGGGCTCGACCTCGGCGTGGATCCAGGCCCTTTCGGTCACGAACTCGGCCCCGAACGACGGGTTCTCCGAAAGCCTCAACGCATCGTTCGGCACGCTATCCGGCGTGACCACGAATTCCGGTTCATTCAATCTCTTGGCCGCGGGCTCCACGAATACCGCGGCGCTAACGGTTGGCCTCGCCACCGGCTCCGTGGGCAACCAGGCGGGCTCAGCCCAGATCCTCTTCGCCACCGACGGCCAGGGTACGAGCGGCCTGGGCGCCGAGGCGCTCTCCCCGCAGACGGTGAACGTGTATGGCACCGTGCTCGACCATGCCCTGCCGGGCTTCGTGGGCGTAGGGATCACAAATCCTTATGCGCAAACTACCCTGAACCTCGACTTCGGCTCCGTGGACGAGTCTGCCGGCACCCAGACGCTCACGTACTCGCTCACGAACCTCGCGAGCCTGCTGTACAGTTCGGGGCTGACGGCCGGCCTCGACCTCACCGCGTTCACGCCGGATGGTGACGGCTTCGCGTCCGGCCTTTCGACGTTCAACGACCTGACCGCCGGCGGCACGAGCAGCCTGTTCACGGCATCGTTCACGCCGGGCGGCCAGGGGACGTTCTCCAAGGCGTTTACGCTCTCTTTCTCCGACAATCGCAACCTCGCCGGTGCAACGTCGGTTCGGAGCCTCACGATCAACACCCAAGTGGTCGTCGTGCCCGAGCCGAGGACGATCACGCTGGCCAGCATGGGCGTCGGCCTCGCCGGCTGGATGGCCTGGAAGCGCCGACGCTAGCGGGCCGTGAGGGCCTCGGCCGATCGCCATGCGGTGCCGTCTCGCTCCACGCGGTGGTAGAGCGTGTCGCGCTCGACGGGTTCGCGGCCCGCCTCGCGGATCAGCCGCTGGATGTACTCCACGGAGAGCACCTCGGGCGTGGTCGCCCCGGCGTCGTGGTAGATGAGCTCGTGCCGCACCGTGCCGTCGATGTCGTCGGCGCCGTAGGCCAGCGCCGTCTGGGCCGTGCCGATGCCGAGCATGATCCAGTAGGCCTTCATGTGGTCGAAGTTGTCGAGCACGAGCCGCGCGACAGCCATCGTGCGCAGGTCCATCGCCGGCGTCGGCTTCGCAATGTGGGAGAGCCGTGTGTTTTCAGGGTGGAAGGCCAGCGGGATGAACGTCTGGAAGCCGCCCGTCTCGTCCTGAAGCTCGCGCAGCCGGAGCAGATGGTCGGTGCGATGAAACGCATTTTCGATGTGGCCGTAGAGCATCGTGGCGTTGCTTCGCAGGCCGAGCGAGTGGGCCGTGCGGTGGACTGCGAACCACTCCTTCGTGTCGGCTTTGTGCTCGCAGATCTTGTCGCGAACCTCCGGATGGAAGATCTCGGCACCGCCGCCGGGCAGGCTGCCCAAGCCGGCCTCTTTCATCTCCACGAGGATGTCGCGGATCGACCGCTTCGTGAGGTGACAAAACCAGTTGATCTCGACCGGCGTCCAGGCCTTGAGATGGAGCGTGGGGTAGGCGTCGTGGAGGATCCGGACGATGTTCAGATACCAGTCGTAGTCTTTCTGATGGTGGAGGCCGCCCACGATGTGCATCTCGGTGGAGCCCGACTCCACTGCCTCGCGACCCCGGGCCAGAATCTGCTCGTCGCTCATCACGTAGCCACGCTTGTCGCGCAGGTCGGCCCGGAAGGCGCAGAACGTGCAGCGGTAGACGCACACGTTCGTGGGGTTCAGGTGCGTGTTGATGTTGTAGTAGCCGACGTCGCCGTTTTTCCGCTCGCGGACGAGGTTCGCGAGTTCGCCGAGTTCGTGGAGGTCGATCCGCTCGTCCCACAGCGATTCGGCCTCGGCCGCATCAAGCCGCTCTCCGGCCTCCACCTTCTCGCGGATCGCGTCGAGAGACGGTGTTACGGCACGAATCATGAGGGGTCCTCGGCGGGGCTGTGGTGGGCGACGGCTTCGCTACTACCAGAACCGCAGCGGATCGATTTTCGCAACCGCTCCCGAAAAAACGCCCCATTCACCGGGGAAAAGGCAACAGCCGGCCCGTGATCTGCGACATCAGTCTGGGGGAGGTGGCCGTGCTTGTGCCGCTGTGGACGGCTTGATCGAGTGACGCGGATACCGCCGCTGTGCGATACTCAACCCGCACCGAACAGTGCCTGAGGCGTTTCCGTCAAAGGCGTCCCCCGCCGCATGTCGAGCTGCGAGGAATGCGGCACCAACGGCATGAACGGCATGAACAGCGTGAATCTGCTCCTGATCCTGATGCCGCTGGGCCTGTGCGGCGGCATGATCGTGGCGGCGGTGGCGGGGCATCGCCTGGCGGTGGCCCGACGGCAACGGCTGGATACCGAGGCGACGGTGGGCACGAGCGCCATCGATGCGGCCGTGCTCGGCCTCCTGGGCCTGCTCGTCGCCTTCTGGTTCAGCTCGGCCGGCACCAGGCTCGACATCCGCCGCAGCCTGATCGTGGAGGAGGCCAACTCGATCGGCACCGCGTGGCTGAGGCTCGACCTGCTGCCGGAGGACATGGAGGTGCAGGTGCGCGACCTGTTTCGGCACTACGTCGACGTGCGGCTGGCACAGACCACCGAAGTGGGCCGGCCCGGGCCGCAGGAGCCGCTCGACCGCCGGCTCACCGAACTCCGCCATGCCATCTGGGGCCGGGCCGTGGCGGCGGCCCCCCGGAGCACGAGCGATCAGGCGGCCGCCATCCTGCTCGAGTCGCTCAACGGGATGTTCGACGCCGGCACCCGTCACCAGGCCGCGTCCGACGCGCACACGCCGACGGCCATCCTCGTGCTCCTCCTGGCGGTCGGCATCCTCTCCGCCCTGCTCGCCGGCCACGACATGGGCTGCCAGGGCACCTTCAACCGGCTGCACGTGGTCGTATTCGCCGGCGTGGTGTCGCTCACGATCTGGGTGATCTACGACCTGGAGATGCCGCGCTACGGGCTGATCAGGGTCGACAACTTCGACAAGACGATGCTCGACGTGCGGGCCGACTTCCAGTGGCCCGACGCGGCACCCGCCCCCTGACGCTCGACTACAAGGTGACAGCCACCAAAATTGGTGAAGTTGACATCTTGCCCAGATTTGGTGGCTGTCACCTTTTGCGTCGGATGCAAGCGAAATTCGCTCCCGTCCCCGATGACCGGCTCACACAACCTCCTGCATGGGCCGCACCCGAGGCGGCGGTAGTTGCCGGCCAGACTGCTCGAAATGGGCGACAACCTCCTCGATGACTCGGGCGAGATCCGCGTACACACGCACCGGATCATCGCCGTGAATACCGGAGATGAGGTCGGGGCATTTTCCGATGTAGGCTCCGTCTTCGTCGCTCCATTCGACCCATTTGTGGTAAGCGTCAGTCGTCTTCATGAATGGCCTCCATCGCTTTCCGGATCTATTTTTCCTGGTAAGGCTTGGCGTCGTCGCCCGATTATCCGCTCAGCGTCAATGCCCCGCGATATCGGTCATGAACGAACTTGCGGTGCGAACCCTTGCCGCCGGCAATTTCGGCGAAGCCATTGGCCAGCAAATCGGCAATGAGTTCACGGATCTTTCGTGGCATGGGTGACGGTTCCCTGCTCCAGAAGGCTTACCGTGAGTATATCGCGGCCCTCGTTGGTTCACGCCACCGGCAGGGGTGGAGGTACCGGCCCAGAAACACCGCCGGGCAGAGCATCGTGCGATGCCCTGCCCGGCGTAGCGAGCGAGTCGTGACACTCGTCGCTCAGGTCAGCAAGCGCGGCGACGGCGGAAGAGCGAGTAGCCGCCGCAGGCTAGCCCAGCAAGGGCCATGGCGCAGGTGGATGGCTCGGGGACGGCGCTGACTTGGCCAACCTTGATCGAGGCCCCGGTGTTGTCGTAGGCCCATTCGTTGAGGGTGAATGTCACGGTGCTCAGGGTGTTGATCCCGCTGGCCGTCACATTCATCCAGCCGTAATAGACGGCGTTTGCATTTGCCTGGTCCACGACATCAAAGGCGACGTAGTACGATCCATTGACGAGGTTGATCCCCGTGTTGGATGGAGAGATCAAAGAGGAGTTCACGACTTGGTCGAAAGCGGCGAAGGAAAAATGACTGTCACTGTACGATGAAAGCCCTGAGGAGGTCGGCTGGCTGGGCCCTGGGGTGAAAGGAGGGAACGGCTGTGGGGGTCCTGGCTGCACCGCATTCTGGATCAGGAAGAAACCTCCTTCGTTGGGAGAGGGATTCGGCAGCATGTTGTAGGTGCCGAAGAAACTGCCGGTCTGACTAAAACCGGGGCTGCCGTTGTAGACGATGCCTGCCGTGGCCTCGTTCCCAAGCGACAGAAACCCTGCTCCGGCGATAAGAGCTGCGATGGCAGTGACAACGCGGGGCAGACGGGCGCACGAACTCAAAAACCTTTTCATGAGCGACTCTCTTTTGGTGGGATCAAGCTGGTCAAAATGAAAGTTGGGCGGGCAGACAGGCTGAAGCAGATCAACCGAAGTCGGATCGCATTCCAACGGGGCGGAACCACTTCGTCAACGCTCTATCCCGGGCAAAATGCCGAATCGGGCATGGCGCGCACGAATCGGGAAAATCGTGCACGAACTGGCGCGCCGGCGCGCACGAATTGACGCGGAAGCGGTGGTGCCGCTGCCGCGGTTTGCGGTCATACTGATGGTGGGGTCGCCGCTCGAGCAGCGCTGCCCACGGTTGACCAAGCCACGCTCTGCGTTTTGAAAGTTCCATGGATCCGGTTCCCTTCGGCCACGCATACAGAGCCAGCGCGACTGGGGTCGCGCCGCCGCACATCACGGCGCTGCGCGACGCGCTCCCGCGGTGGCGGGTGCGGATCTTCTGGTCGTTCCAGGTTGTGTTCTGGCTGGCGATCGGCGCGGCTGTGTTGGGGATGAGCATCGCCCTGAAGCCCGACGAGCCGATGCCGTGGCTGGCGATGGCGGTGCGGGTGGGCACCGGCTTCGTGGTTTCAAGCCTTGTGTATCTGCTGTTCGAGGCGCCGCGGCTCCGCGGGCTGCCGCGGCGGGTGCGATGGCCGCTGATGGTGCTGGTCTCGATGACAGCCCTCGCAGCATCGATGCTGCTGCTCTTCGCCGCCGGCGTGGGCGGGCCCTCCAACTGGACCCGCGAGACGACGCTCGGCCCGCTCATGCCGCGGCTCATCGCGGCGGGGTTCTGGTGTGCGATCGTCTTCGGCCTGGAGATGATCGAGGATCTCTACAAGGCCGAGATTCAGCTCGCGGAGGCGGAGTCGGCCTCGATCGACGTGGAACTGCGGATGCTCAAGGCGGAGGCTGTGGCCCGGAAGTTCGAGGTGCGGCAGCTTCAGGAGCAGATGAACCCCCACTTCCTGTTCAACGCGCTCAATGCCGTGGTGGCCAGCAAGCACGATCCCGACGCCGTGGAGAACGTGACCCGCGATCTCGCCGACTACCTGCGGTTTACGCTCGGAGAGGCCCGCCCGTTCGAGCCGCTCTCGCGGGAACTGCAGGCCCTGGAGAAATACCTCGCCGTGCAACAGGCGCGGTTCGGCGCGAATCTCGTCTGCCGCGTCGCCTGCGACCGCGCGGCCCATGCCGTGCTGGTGCCGCCGATGCTGATCCAGCCGATCCTCGAGAACGCGCTGCATTACGGCAGCAAGACGAGCAGCATGCCGCTGAAGGTGGAGGTGACGGCCAAGTTGACCGACGGCTGGCTCGAGGTGGTGGTCGCCAACTCGGGCCGCTGGGTGACGCCGGACAAGACGCGGTCGCCCTCCACCGGGATCCGCTCGCTGCGGAAGCGGCTGGCACTTCTCATCGACGAAGACGCCACCGTCGACACCGTGATCGATCCAGACCGCGACGGCGGCTGGGTGCGCGTGGTCATCCGGATGCCGGCGACGATGACCCAGCCGCCAGCGTCTCCGGATCCGACGTCGCAGCGGCGGCCTGTGACGGCCAGCGAACCTGGCCTGGCGCCGGAATCCGCCTGACTCTTTTTCCCCCCGCGCGGGCCCCGCCCCAGGAAGCAAGCCATGTTCACCGCCCTGGTCGTCGACGATGAACCGCCGGCCCGGGAGCGGATGCGCGAACTGCTGGCCGCGCACCCGGAAATCACCGTCGTGGGCGAGGCGCAAGGCGTCGCGGAGGCCCGCTCGTTTCTCGAGGCCCGCCCGCCGGACGTCGTGTTCCTCGACATCGAAATGCCCGGGGGCAGCGGCTTCGACGTGCTCGCGAGCGTGCCCGCAGGCACACAGGTGGTGTTTGTCACGGCCCGCGAAAAGTATGCGGTGCAGGCGTTCGCCACCTCGGCGCTCGACTATCTCGTGAAGCCGGTCGATCCGGAGCGGCTGGCCGACACGATCGCCCGCATCGAAACGATGGCAGGGGTCATGCGGTCGAGTGCGGACGGCGGTTCCCAGCAGGACGGCGCCGACGATGCCGATTCCACCGCGGCGCCCGCCGGCGTCGGGCTCGACGACATGATCAGCGTGACGTTGGCCGGGAAGACCACGGCGGCGGTGGTGACCGTCGGCGACATCTGCTGGATCGAGTCGTTTCGCAACTACACGCGGGTGGCTCTCAAGAACCCCGCGAGGCTCACGCTCTTCCGGCGTCGCTTGAGTGAATGGGACAAGGCTCTGCCCGGCGGACCATTCGCACGGGTGGGGCGGTCGTACATCGTTCAACTCGCGGCGGTGGAGCAGATCGAGTGGAAGTCGCGCGACGAGACGGTGGTCACGTTTGGCGCCGGCGTGGAGCCGCTTTCGCTCGGGCGGCTGCCGGCCACGCGGCTGCGGGAGATTCTCGGCGGCGACAAGGAGCAGTGACGGGCCGGGGAGTCACCACCACAGGTCGACCGTGATCGCGACGAGCAGCACGAGGCCGATCACGGCGTTGGCCGTGAAGAAGGCGTCGTTGACACGCGAGAGATCGTCGGGCCGAACGAGCGAGTGCTCCCACGCCAGGAGTGCCACGATCGCCGCGATTGCCGCCCAGTAGATCGCCCCGAGTTCGGGCACGACCAGCGGGAGCGTTGCCAAACAGAGCACGGTGGCGGCGTGCAGCCACTTCGCGAGGTCGAGCGCCCGCGGCACGCCGAGCCGGGCCGGAATGCTCTCGAGGCCATGGCCGGCGTCGAACTGCGCGTCTTGGCAGGCGTAGATCACGTCGAAGCCGGCCACCCAGAGCGTGACGGCGAGGCCGAGGATCGCAGCCGGGAGGATGTCGGCGGGGCACTCGATGAGCACGCTCCCTCGAATGGCGATCCAGGCCGCGACCGGCGCAAGGCCGAGCGCCACCCCGAGCCACACGTGCGCGAGCATCGTGAACCGCTTCGCGAAACTGTAGCCCAGCAGCCAGGCGAGCACGGGCGCAGAGAGCACGAGCGGCAGCCAGTTGGGCAGGAAGAGGAGCGTAGACGCGATGAACGCCGCCGACGAGCCGGCCACGAGCGCGAGCACCTCGCCGGTGCCCACGGCGCCCCGCGGCAGGTGACGCCCGGCCGTGCGCGGGTTTTCCGCATCGATCGTCCGATCGACGAGCCGGTTGAACGCCATCGCCGCGGTCCGGGCCGTGACCATGCAGAGCAGGATCCCGGCGAGCGCCCGCGGCCAGTGGATCGCCGGGCCGCCATCGGCCTGGAACTTGAGCGCGATCAGCGTCGCCATGAGCGCGAACGGCAGGGCGAAGATCGTGTGGCTGAACCGGACGAGCTCGAGATAGGTGCGCACCGTCGCGGCGATCATGACGAGGCCCCCCAGCGCGTCATGAGCGAGTTGGCCACGCCGAGCTGGTCGCAGATTCTCGCCACCACGAAATCGACGAGGTCGGCCACGCTCTCGGCGCCGTGATAGAAGCCCGGCGACGCGGGCAGCACGACGGCCCCCGCTTCGTGGACGGCCTGCATGTTCTTGAGCTGCGGGAGTGAGAGCGGCGTCTCACGCGGCACGACGACGAGCTTGCGACGCTCCTTGAGATGCACCTCGGCGGCGCGATGGATGAGGTTTTCGCCGACCGAGTGCGCGAGCGCCCCGAGCGTGCTGCCGCTGCACGGGCAGATCACCATCGCGGCGGTCAAAAACGAGCCGCTCGCGATCGGGGCCATGAGATTTTTGTAGTGGTGGTAATGGAGCGTGCCCGCGGTCGGCGGCGCCTTGCCGAGCAGCACGTCGAGGCGGAACGTGTCGAGGTCGATGCGCCGGCCGAGTTCCTGCTCGATCACGGCCTGCCCCGACGGGCTGATCGCCAGATGAATCTCCCGATCGGCTGCGAGCAGCACTTCGAGGAGCCGGGCGGCGTAGGGGGCGCCCGATGCACCCGTGATGCCGACGACGAGCGGGGCCTGGGCGAGCGTCATGCGCAATCGCTCCCGGCACGCGTCGCGATCGAGAGCGTGGCGATGCCAAACGTGAGCGGGATCTGCTCGACGCGGTCGAAGCCGGCGGTTCGCACGAGCGCCGCGAGCGCGCCGCCCGACGGAAACTCCTCGACGCTCTTGTTGAGATACGTGTAGGCGTCAGACGCGTTGCGGGCCACGGCGTTGCCGACGAGCGGCAGGATGCGGCGGAAATACCAGAGATAGAAGCCGCGCACGAGCCGATTCGCGGGCAGCGAGAATTCGAGGATCGCGAGCCGGCCGCCGGGCACGAGCACGCGGGCCATGTCGGCTAAGCCGCGGGAAGTGTCGGCGATGTTGCGCAGGCCGAAGGCCACCGTAACGAGGTCGAACGACCGGTCCGGGAAGGGGAGGGCCATCGCGTCGGCCTCGATCCATTCGATCGCGCGGCCGGCTCGGGCGGACTTCTCGGCGCCGCGGTCGAGCATCGGCCGGCAGAAGTCGCTCGCCACGATGCGCACGCCCGGGCCGGCCTTGGCGGCGTAGGCGAGCGCGAGGTCGCCCGTGCCGGTGCAGCAGTCGAGGATCGCCCCGGCAGCCGGCGGCGGAGCCCGCGAGACCGTGACGTGCCGCCACCAGACGTCGATTCCGCCCGAGAGCAGCCGGTTGACGAGGTCGTAGCGCGGGGCGATTTCGGCGAACATGCCGCGCACTTTCGCCCCGCTCTTGTCGACGGCGGCTGCGGCGGGCTCGATCGTGGCGGCGGGGGGTGTCATGCGCGGACGAACTTCAAGAACTGGACCGGTTCCACCGAACTATCGTAGGCAAAAGGGTGCGGCCACGGGAGGGAAGGCGGCCTACGGGGGCGGCGGGGGCGGCTTGATCCGGCCTCGCCAGGCCTCCGAAGAACGTGCCTTGCGTCCCGTGGGTCTCGCGCGGAGTACGGCGATGGCCATCGCGACTACCACGGCGATCATGATCCAGATTCGCGAGGGCATCGGAAGGGTGGCTATCGTTGGAATGGTAAAAATCGTTCGTGAGACCGTGCCGATCACGGACGATGGCATTCGTGACCGGGAGGATACGCCACGGGAGAGCCTGGCGGCGAGTGGCAGGAAGCGGCACAGGGATGGTATCAACGCTACGCGGACGAGCATCATGACCCACTGGCACTGTCACGACCTGTATCAGCGGCTGCCTTCCGGCGGCTGCACGGGCGGAATCGCCGTCGTGATCGACGTCCTGCGAGCGTCGACCACGATGGTCGCGGCGCTCGCCCAGGGGGCGACCCGCGTGGTGCCCGTTGCCGACGTCGATGAGGCCCGTCGGCTGGCCGCCGAGTGCCGCCCGACCGCCCTGCTCGGGGGTGAGCGCGGGGGCGTGCGCATCCCCGGCTTCGATTTCGGCAACTCGCCGCACGAGTATTCCGCCGCCCGCGTGGCCGGGAAAACCGTCGTGATCACGACCACCAACGGTACGGCGGCGCTCGCCGCGGCGCGTGGGGCCCGGGAGATCCTTGTCGGCACGATCGTGAATCGCTCCGCCGTGGCGGACGCGATCCGCCGGCTCGCGGGCCCCAACGAGCACGTGCACCTCGTCTGCGCCGGGACTGACGGCCTCGTGTCGGCCGAAGACGTGCTCGCCGCCGGGGCGATTCTCGACGCTGCGGGGGCCGATCGCAACGGAGACCGATTGGATGCAGCCGCCCGCGAAGCGCTCGTCGCGTTCCGTCACGTCGCGGCGAACGGCGATGTGCCGGCCGCACTCGTTGCCGAGTTTGGCCGCTCACCCGGCGGCGCGAATCTCGTCGACCTCGGCATGCAGGCCGATCTCCCAGCCGCCGCCGCCATCGACTCGCTCCCCCTCGTGCCCCGGTTCGACTACGCCTCGGGCAGCCTTTGCTACACTCCCGCTCATGGACAAACCCACTGACCAATCGCGGATGGACCGGATCGTGTCGCTGGCGAAGCGGCGCGGCTTCATCTTTCAGTCGAGCGAGATCTACGGCGGCCTCAACGGCTTCTGGGATTACGGCCCCCTCGGCGTGGCCCTCAAGCGCAATCTCAAGGACGCTTGGTGGCACGACATGGTGGCCGGCCATGACGAGCTGGCCGCGCCCGCCGGCGCCCCCGAGGCCTACGAGATGGCCGGCCTCGACTGCACGATCATCATGCACCCGCAGGTCTGGAAGTGCTCCGGCCACTTCGATCTCTTCCACGACTGGATGATCGACTGCCGCGAGTCGAAGAAGCGCTACCGCTACGACCACTTGAGCGGCCGGTTTGCTTCGCACCGCGGCAAGCAGGTGTTCGTGGTCACCGACGCGTCGGGCGACGAGGCGCAGCCCGCGCTCACCGCCAAGGCGCAAAAGTTCTTCGGACTCCGGGCCAAGCAGATCGAGGAGATCGAGTGGGCGAGCGGCCTCACGGGCCTGTCGGCGGCCGTCGCGGCTGGCAGCACGACGCTCGCCGCCGTGCTCGGGCCGGATGCCTCCGAGCCCGGCACGCTCACCGACCCGCGCGAATTCAACCTCATGTTCGAGACGCGGATCGGGGCGATGGCCGGCGACGACGACCGGGCGTTTCTGCGGCCCGAGACGGCGCAGGGCATCTTCATGAACTTCAAGAACGTGCTCGACACGTCGCGGGTGCGGGTGCCGTTCGGGATCGCCCAGATCGGCAAGAGCTTCCGCAACGAGATCACGCCGCGAAACTTCACGTTTCGCTCGCGCGAGTTCGAGCAGATGGAGATCGAGTTTTTCTGTAAGCCCACCGACTCGGCGGCGTGGTATCGCTACTGGCGCGACCGGCGCTGGAAGTGGTACCTCGATCTCGGGCTCACCGCAGGCAAGCTCCAGCTCCGCGAGCACGACAAAGACGAGCTCTCGCACTACTCCGTGGGCACGGCCGACATCGAGTATGCGTTTCCCTTTCTCGCCCCGGGCGAATTCGGCGAGCTCGAGGGGATCGCCCACCGCGGCGACTTCGACCTCCGCAGCCACTCGGAGGGCAAGCTCGTGCGCCAGGATGGCGCGCTCGTGCTCGAGATGGGCCCGGACGGCAAGCCGCGGCACAAGGGGAGCGGCAAGGATCTCTCGTATTTCGACGACATCACCCGCGAACGCTACGTGCCCCACGTGATCGAGCCGTCGGCCGGCGCCGACCGGGCCGTACTCGCGTTCCTCTGCGACGCCTACCACGAGGACGAGGTGCCCGACGAAGACGGCAAGCCGCGAAGCCGCACCGTGCTCAAGCTCCATCCGCGGCTGGCGCCGCTCAAGGCGGCGATCCTGCCGCTCGTGAAAAAGGATGGCATGCCCGAGGTGGCGATCGACCTCTACCGCCAGCTCAAGCGACACATGCCCTGCATGTACGACGAGAAGGGATCCGTTGGCCGCCGCTACGCCCGGCAGGACGAGGCCGGCACACCGTGGTGCCTGACGATCGACGGCCAGACGCTCTCCGACCAGACCATCACGCTCCGCGACCGCGACTCACTCGTGCAGACGCGGGTGCCGCTCGCCGACGTGGTCGAGATGCTGCAGGACAAACTTCGTTGATACCAGCGCTTGCGACCGTGTGTTCGCTCGACGCGTCGCTCGAGACGATTCTCGAGGACTATGCGGCGGGCCACTGCGAGGCGATCGACCTCTGGCTGGGGCACGCGGAAGGATTTCTCCAGAAGCACGGCGTTGCGGCCCTGAAGGAGCGGTTCGAGCGGCACGGGATCGCCCCGGTGGCGGCCAGCTTTCAGGGCGGCCTGCTCACGAGCCAGGGTGAGGCCCGGCTCGAGCACTGGAAGCATTTTGAAGCGCGGCTGCCCGTCCTCCGCGACCTCGGCATCCCCGTGCTCGTGATCGCCGGCGATGCGTTTGGACCACTCTCGCCGCAGGATCTCGGCCGGCTGTCGATGAGCCTGGCCGAAGCGGCGAAGCGGGCCGCCGACGCCGGCGTGAAACTCGCCCTCGAGTTCGATGCCCGGGCGAGCTTCCCCAACAACATCCAGTCGGCCGTGGCCCTCGTCGAAGAGGTCGGCTCGCCGGCGCTCGGCATCTGCCTCGACTGGTTCCACTACACCGTGGGCCCGAGCAAGCCGCTCGATCTCGGCCTGCTCTCGCGCGACAACCTCGCCCACGTGCAGCTCTCAGACATCGCCGACGTGCCGCGGGAGATGGCGAGCGATGCCGATCGCATCCTGCCCGGCGAGGGTGCGTCGCCGCCCGACGACCTGCTCCGCCGGCTCGCGGAGATCGGCTATCAGGGCGCGGTGGCCGTCGAGCTGCACAATCCCGCGCTGTGGCGCGTGCCCCCGCGGCAGTTCGGCGAGATCGCCATGACGGCGCTGCGGAAGCTGCTCGGGGTCGCGGGCACGTAGGACAGGCTTCAGCCTGTCGCGCATACGTAGGACAGGCTTGAGCCTGTCGGAATTCATGACAGGCTGAAGCCTGTCCTACCTCTCGTCGGACTTCATGACAGGCTGAAGCCTGTCCTACATCTCATACTCTTTGAGCAGATTGCTGCGGGCTTCGATTTCGTCGATCGGCCGCAGATGTTTTTCGGCACCGGGCGCGAGGATCGAGAAGTGGCGGGCACCCGTGAGGGCATCGATCACCTTGTGGCAGAAGCCAGGGTGCGTCAGCCACAGGGCAGGATCGTAGCGGCGCAGATCGACCGCCACGGAGTAGGTGCGGAGCGTCTTACGCCGCTTCTTGACGTACTGCGGAAAGTACGAAAGGCACAGCTCGCGGAGCGAGCGGTAGATTGGGTCGCGGTAGCGCAGGAACGGGCTGTTGCTCTTGGAGATCGCGCCCCACGCGCCGCCGCGGCGGAAGAGCGCGACGACATGGTCGACGTCACCGCGGGCCGCCCCCATGTCCATCACGAGCGGCGGCTCGCCGGCGATCCAGAGGGCAGCAGCCGCCACGAACGCCCCCTCCACACAGTGGGCCTCGCCGTGCCGCAGTGACTCGGCCACGCTGCGGGCCGTCGGGCCCGCTGGCTCGGCGTTCCAGCGGAGCGCGTTCACGAAATCCTGGATCCTGTCCGGTGTTTTCAGCCCGGCGAGGCGGGCGGCCACACGCCGTTCGAGGCCGGGCAGGCCGGGGCCGGAAGTGGCGGAAGCCGGGCGGGGCATGGGTGCCGAATCCTCGCAGGGAAGACGGGTCAAGGGATACAATTCGGGGGCGAGAAGACGGCAACTCTACAGGAGACGGAATCGGATGTCGCCGCGCATGAGTCTTCGGGTGGCAGTCGGCGGAATCGTGGCGCTCGTGGTGCTGCTCGTGCCGCATCACGCCGATGCAGACCCCTGTCATGCGGCCCAGCCGGTGTGTTGCCCAGTGGCAATGAATCCGTGCGTCGGGGCGTGGCCCACGTCGTGTGCGCCGCAAGCGTTCTGTGCCACGGGCTGGAGCTTCGACGGCTGCGGCTTCGGGATCAGTCGGTATCGCAGTTTCGCGTATGCCACCCCCGGCTTGTGGTGCGGCTGGTCGTCTCCCTGCGTCACGCAGGCCTATGGCTGGGGCTGCAATCCGTTCCTGCCGCGCGTGTGGGTGCCTCCGGTCGTGTGCTACCCAGGAAACTTCGTGCCGGCCTTCGGGCCGGTGGGCGTGTATCCGTTCCTGGGCTGGGGATTCGGCGCTCGCGGCGGCACGACCATCATGCAGATCGGCCGTGGCCCCGCGGTGCACGTCAGACGGTTTGCCGCAGCCACCCCCGATGCCGTGCGGCCGAGCAATCCCGCGGCGCGGGAGCGGGCCGCCAAGCTCGTGGCCACAGGTGATCGTCATCTCCGCGCCGCGCTCGCCGATCGCGCCACGCTGCCACGGGCGCTCGATGCCTACCGCCGTGCCGAAAAGATTGCGGCCGATCAGCCCGACACGTTTCTGCGCCAGGCGATCGTGCTCACCGCCCTCGATCGGGCCGATGACGCGAAGGCGGCCGTGGACAGGGCGATCGCGATCGACGGGCGGCTCGCCGAGGCTCCGGCGCCGGTCGGCGCGGGAGGCGAGCGTCTGCCCCCCGATCCGGTGTTCGGCGATCGGCCGCTCGGTGGGCCATCGCTCTTGGCCGAGCGCAGCACCGGCCTCATCTGGGGGATCTTCCACGGCGATGCCGGGCCAGCCGAGGGCCCCAACTGGATCGCCGACCGCTGGTCGCGGCAATGGCAGGACGGCCGCCGTTTGATCGCCGCGAAGTAGGACGGAACGTGGGCCGGTTGTAGGACAGGCTTCAGCCTGTCGAATCAGTGACAGGCTGAAGCCTGTCCTCCACGCTGGCGGCGGGTATTCTTGTCCGCATGACCACGCTTACCACCCCCGCGCTCTGCCCCCGGATCGACCTCGCCTCCGCCGACGGCCGCGGGCGGCTCGACGCTCTGCGCCGCACGCTCGTGTCGCAGGGCGAGATGGTGAGCCCCGCGGGACGGCAACGGACGATCGACGTCTTCGGCGCTCCGCTCACGCCGCGGCAGGTGGTCGAGAAAATCTGCACCGACGTGCGGGACCGTGGGCTCGACGCGCTGCTCGACTACACGCGGCGGATCGATCGGGCCGACGTCTCGCGTGACACGCTCCGCGTGCCTGCCGCACGGCTCGCCGCCGCTCATGCGGCCGCGGAGCCGGAGTTTCTCGCGGCGGTGCGGCGGATTCGCGAGCGCGTGACGCGGTTTCAGCAGGCCGTGCTCATTCGTGACGTGGAGGTGAAGCTTCCCGGCGGCGGCGTGCTCAGGCAGCGGTATCTGCCGCTCGACCGCGTGGGCGTGTGCGTGCCCGGTGGCGCGGCGGCGTATCCATCCACGCTCCTCATGACCGTCGTGCCGGCCCAGGTGGCGGGCGTGCGCGAGATCGTGGTGGTGGCGCCCCCCACGAAGTTCGGCTCCGACAACGACCACGTGCTCGCCACCTGCCACGAACTCGGCATCACGAACGTGCTCCGGGCAGGCGGAGCGCAGGCCGTGGCGGCGCTCGCCTACGGCATCGAGGGCCTGCCGCGGGTCGACAAGATCGTGGGCCCAGGCAACCTGTTCGTGGCCCTCGCGAAGGAACACGTGTTTGGCGACGTGTCGATCGACTCGATCGCCGGCCCGAGCGAGATCGTGATCGTGGCCGACGGTCGCGGCAACGCCGAGGGCATCGCCGCCGACATGCTCGCGCAGGCCGAGCACTCCCCCGGCTCTGCGATCCTGCTCACGGCCGACGCCGGGCTCGCCGACCGCGTGGCCGTCGCCCTCCACCAGCGACTGGCCACACTCGAACGCGGCGATCTCACCCGCGACAGCCTGGAGCGGTTTGGCGCGATCGTGGTCACGCGCAGCGACGAGGAATCAGCCGCCCTTGCCGACGAACTGGCCGCCGAGCATCTCTCGATCGACACTGCCGATCCGGAGGCAACCCTCGCGACGATTCGCCACGCGGGCGCCGCGTTTCTTGGACCCTCGAGCCCTGTGGCTGCGGGCGACTACGCCGCCGGGCCGTCGCACGTGCTGCCCACCGGCGGCACCGCCCGGTTCGCGGAAGGCCTGTCGGCAAACTCGTTTCTCCGCGGCGGCAGCGTGATCAAACTTGCGCCGCAAGACCTCGCCGACATCGCCGCCGACATCGCCACGCTCGCCAACGTCGAGGGCCTCACGGCGCACCGACGCAGCGTCGAGGCCCGGACGGGGTGACGTACGAGAGACTTTAGCCTGGGCAAGCTCTCGGTTAAGACCCGCAACGCGCCCAATCCGGCTCGGGGTTACCCCGTACCGTCTCGCCGGACGTTCGCCTTCGCCCTCCAGGCTCCGGCTCACTCGGATTTGCCTGCGCTGCGCCATCCATGGCTCCGCTGGTCAAATACGCCGTCTCAACGGTAGGGGCAACCCCGACCCTCCTCAACTGAAAGCCCGAGGCGCGAGCCGAGAGGATGCCCCGGCTGGGTACTTCCACGCGTTTTCCCTTCGGCTCACGCCTCGGGCTTCCGGAGAGAGGAAGGCGAGACGGTAGGGGCAACCCCGAGCCTCACCGTTTTCAGTCGAGGAGGCTTCGGGCTCCCCGTGTCCCGGGAGCCGGCGTATTTGACCAGCGAAGCCATGGATGGCGCAGCGCAGGCAAATCCGAGTGAGCCGTAGCCTGGAGGGCGGAGGCGAACGTCCGGCGATGGGATATGGGGAGTCCGAAGCCGTGTTGGGCGCGTTGAGGTACGAAGCGGTCGTGCCGGTTGTGCGGGCGGGTGCGGAGAGTCACGGAGCCGTAAGGTAGACTTCGAGGCATGAGTCCGACTCGGTCCACCACGCAGCCGTTCGTTCGCCCCGACATCGCCGCGCTCGCGGGCTACGTGCCCGGTGAGCAGCCGCAGGGGGGCAAGTGGATCAAGCTCAATACGAACGAAAATCCCTACGCGCCCTCGCCCGCCGTGGCCCGGGCCCTCGCCGCCACGGCTGCCGGCCGCACGCTCGCCAAGTATCCCGATCCGCTCGCGACCGTGTTTCGGCTGCGGGCCGCCGAGGTGCTCGGCGTCGATCCCGACTGGATCCTCTGCGGCAATGGCAGCGATGACCTGCTCACGATCCTCGTGCGCACGTTCGTGGGGGCAGGGGAGTGCCTGCGGATGCCGTATCCGAGCTACATCCTCTATCGGACGCTCGCCGGGATTCAGGCCGCGGTGTGCGACGAGTTTCACTACGAGCGCGATTGGTCGCTGGCCGACGGATTCGCGGCACCGCGGACGGCGTCCGGGGCCGATGTGAAGCTCGCGATCATCGCCAACCCCAATAGCCCTTCGGGCACGCTGCTGTCGCCACCGCGGATTCGCGAGCTCGCCGACCGTCTCCCCTGCGCCCTCGTCGTCGACGAAGCCTACGGTGACTTCTCCGACACGAATTGCCTCGATCTCGTGAAGGAGAACGAGCGGGTGATCGTGACGCGGTCGTTTAGCAAGTCGTATGCGTTGGCCGGCCTGCGGTTCGGGTTCGCCGTGGCCCAGCCGCACGTGGTCGAGCAGCTGCTCAAGGTGAAGGACTCCTACAACTGCGACGCCCTCTCGATCGCCGCGGCCACCGCCGCCATCGACGACCAGGCCTGGCTCGCCGACAACCGGGCGAAGATCGTCGCCACGCGGCAGCGGCTCACCGACGCGATGCGGGGGCTCGGCTACGACGCGCTCGACAGCCAGGCCAACTTCGTGTGGTGCACGCACCCCGAGCGGCCGCACAAGCCGGTGTACGAAGCGCTCAAAAAGCAGGGCATCCTGATCCGTTTCATGAACTACTTAGGCTGGGGCGACGGCCTCAGGATCACCGTCGGCACCGACGACGAGATCGACGCCTTTCTCAGCGTGATGAAGACCATCTGAACGAGTCACCCGAGGCATTTGAGCCCATCATGAACCGCACCGCCTCCGTCACCCGCAATACCGCCGAGACGCAGATCACGCTCGCGCTCGGCCTCGACGGCACCGGCAAGGCCGACATCGAGACGGGCGTCGGCTTCTTCGACCACATGCTCACGCTGCTCGCAGGCCACTCGCTGTTTGATCTTACGGTGCGCTGCACGGGAGATCTGCACGTGGACGGCCACCACACGGTGGAGGATGTCGGCCGGGCGCTCGGCCTCGCGCTCAAGGACTGCCTCGGCGACCGACGCGGGATCCGCCGCTACGGCCATGCGATCATCCCGATGGACGAGTCGCTCGCGACCGTGGCCGTGGATCTCGGCGGACGCGCAGCCTGCGTGTTTGCCGTGGACTTCCCGGTGCCCACGATCGGCACATTCGATGCACAACTCGTCGAGGTGTTTTGGGAGAGCGTCGCGGCCACGGCCGGAATGAACTTCCACGCCATCCTGCACCACGGCCGCAACGGCCACCACATCGCCGAGGCCGTCTTCAAGGCGGCGGCCCGGGCCCTGCGGGCCGCGGTGGAAGCCGATCCCCGCCAGCCCGGCATCCCGAGCACGAAGGGATCGTTGACGCTGTAGGACAGGCTTCAGCCTGTCGCTGTCACCGTAGGCTAGACTTGGCAGGGCCGCTTGGGCTGACAGGCTGAAGCCTGTCCTACATTGAGGAGGGCAGGCTAACGCCTGTGCTACTCCAGGCATGGAACCGCTCGATTCCGGTCTGCATGTCGCGGGGCTGACGGAATTCCTGGCCAGCCCCGTGCCCACTGGCGCCGATCTCCAGCCGGGCGCGCGGCTCGGCGACGTGACGATCGTGCGGCTCGTGGGCGAAGGGGGCATGGGCCGCGTGTACGAGGGCCTGCAGGGGATGCCCTGCCGAACCGTGGCCGTGAAGATGATCCGCCCCGGCGTGCTCTCGCCCGCAGCCGCCCGCCGGTTCGAGCACGAGGCGCAGATTCTCGGCAGGCTCACGCATCCCGGGATCGCCCGCATCTATTCCGTCGGCATGCAGCCGCTCGCCGGCGGGACGGTGCCCTACTTCGTGATGGAGTATGTCGAAGAGGCGAGATCCATCACCGACTTCGCCACGGCGCGAGACCTTGGCACACGCGACCGCGTCACTCTGTTCCGCGAGGCCTGCCGCGCGGTCGCCCATGGCCATCAGAAGGGCGTGATCCATCGCGACCTCAAGCCCGGCAACATCCTCGTCGACGCGGCGGGGCATCCGAAGGTGATCGACTTCGGCGTGGCCCGCAGCACCGACGCCGACGTGGCCCGCACGACGATGCTCACGGACGTGGGCCAGCTGGTCGGCACGCTGCAATACATGAGCCCCGAGCAGTTCGACGGCGAGGTGGACGAAATCGACGTGCGGGCCGATGTCTACGCCCTCGGCGTGGTGCTCTACGAACTGCTCGCCGGGAGGCCTCCCTACGACATCGCGAAGCGGCCGGTGTATGAGGCGGCGCGGATCGTGCACGAGGCGGAGCCGCGGTCGCTCGCCACCGTGAATCCGAAGCTCCGCGGCGATCTGGCCACAATCGTGGCCAAATGCCTGGAGAAGGATCGCGGGCGGCGGTACTCGAGCGCCGCGGAGCTCGAAGCCGACCTGGGCCGCTACCTGCGAGGCGAGCCGATCACGGCCAGCCCCCCGGGGCTCGTCGACGGGCTTCTGCGTCTGGCTCGCCGCCACCGCGTGGCCGCTGCTGCGGCTGCCGCGAGCCTGACGGCACTCGTGGCCGCCGTCATCGGCGTCTCGATGTTCGCCGTCCAGGCTGAACGCGAACGAAAAGCCTCCAATGCCCAGCGGCAGCGGGCCGATGACGCGACCCGTGAGGCGACTCGCCAGCTCTACGTGGCGAACATGCAGTCGCTGCAGGCAGCACTCGATGCCAGGAACATCCGCCTCGCGCGACGGCTGTATGCCGACAATCTCACGATTGTCGGACATCCCCTGCCGCTCGAGATGCGGGTGCTCGGGGCCAAGCTCGACGACGCGCTCGCCGTGCTTCCGGTCGGCACCGGGCCGGTGGCTCGCATTGCCTACGCCCCCGACGGCGGCATGCTCGCCGCCATCGCGCGCGAGTTCCCTGAAACTTTCAAGAAGGAGATCACGCCGGTATTCCACCAGGCTCTTCTCGGCAACGCGTTCTGGGGCAACGACTTTCGGAATGAGAAAACGGTGTTCTTCGATGTCTTGGCGGCGGGACGCTATGAGCAGCGGCCGTCATGCGACGCCGACTGGGTGCGGCTGTGGCGGGCGGCGCACGATGACATGTCGGGCTTCGAAGAGGCTGCGAACGGGCGGGGCGTGCCGCTGGCCGTGACGGCAGACGGCAGGCGGCTGGCCGTGCACGCGGTGGACGGCAGCGTGCGGATCATCGACACGGAGACCGGGGTGGCCGCTGCCGTGCTCGCGGGACATCTGGGGCGTCTCATGCGGGCCGAGTTCATAGCCGACGGGAGCCGCTTGATCATGCAGACCTCGACTGCCATCCTCGGCCTTTGGAACACCGCAGACGGCAGCCTGATCGAACGTTGGAAGTCGGATGGACGAAACGTCGAGGCGTTTGTCGTCAGCGCGAACGGCGCCCGGTGCGTTGTCGTCTCAGCCACGCAGAACGGCGCCGGCAAGATGGTCCGGGCGTATGCCACCGCCGACGGCCGGGAGCTGGCGAGCATCCCGATTCGCGAGACGCAGCCGATGGTGGGCGTGACCGTGGCCCTCAGCCCGGACGGCACCCGGATCGTGGCGGCAGCGGCGGACAACGATCTGCACGTCTTGAATCTGGTGAGTGGAGCAGTGTCAGCCTCTCTGCAGGGCCACACAGCACCCTTGACCACCGTCGCCTTCAGTTCCGATGGTGCGCACATCGCCAGCGGTGCTGCGAACGGCGCTGTCCGCCTGTGGGACGCCCGCACGCTCACGGCGCAACGGGAACTTCTGGCCCACGACGGCGCCGTCACGGCACTGGCGTTTCGACCGGACGACGAGACACTCGCCTCGGGCTCCCACGACGGCACGGTGCGGATTTGGTCGCGCACCCAGGCAGGGCCGCTGGCCGAGCTCGCGGGAATACGTGGCATGACGGCGGCGGCATTCAGCCCCGACGGCCGCTGGCTGGCGATCGCGCCGCAGGGAGCCGGCACGATCGAACTCTGGAATCCCCGCACCGTCGAGCGGCTGCGGGTGCTCGATGCCGCGGGGGCCGTCGTGCACCGGATCGTCTTCGCGCCTGATGGCAGGCGGGTTGCCGCAAGCCTCGAATCGTCCGCAGAGGATGGCGGCGTGCGCGTGTGGGGTGTGGTAGATGGTAAGACCGAGGCGGTGCTGGCACGGCACGAGCGGGGGGCCGTCGGGCTCGCGTTCAGCCCTGATGGTGCAACGCTGCTGACCACGTCGGGGGAGGGCACAGTACGGCTCTGGGAGGCGGGCTCGGGGCGGCGGCTGCTGGAAATTCCCCCGGAGATTGCGCTCCAGCGGGTGGAGGTGGGGGCGGTGCTCGGATTCGATGGCACGCGCATCGCGTCGCCAACGCGGAAACTCTTGGATGCGGAGACGGGCGCGACCGTTGGGGAACGGCCATCTCAGGGCAACCTGACGGCCGTGGCAGTCAGCCCGGACGGCGAGTTGCTGGCAAGCGGTGTGGCGAATGGCACGGTGTACGTCAACGATTTCGCGACTGGCAGACTTGTGGCGAGGCTCGCCGGGCATTCACTGGCCGTGCGTGCGGCGGCATTCAGCGCCGATGGCACTCGGTTCGCCACGGCATCGACCGACGGCACCGCGAGGCTCTGGGACGTGCGTGGGGCGAGAGAGATCCGGGTGTTCCACGGTCATGAAGCTCCAGTGGAGGAGGTGTTTATCACTCCCGACGCCCGGCGGATCGTGACGGCCTCCCGGGATGGCACGGTGCGCATCTGGGATGCCGAGGGCCCGGAAGTGTGTCGGCTGCCGGGTCAGCCGGAACGGCCGCGAGCGGTGGCCATGAGCCCCGACGGCACGCTGCTCGTGGCCGCCGCAGCCGGAGGCCCGACCTGCATTCATGGGCTGTCGAACGCCGACGTCACTCGAGTCCGGGCGGAAGCTGCGGCTGGGGCCCCGGCGTCGCCGGCTCCGCCAGCGTCCCGAGAAACGCCTCCAGATCGGCCAGGTCCTGCCGGTTGAGCCCGAGCGGCTTCAACAGCGGCGACTTCACCGGAAACGTCGGATCGTCGCGCTCGAACGGCTGCCGCTTGAGCGTCGCCATCCCGGCGTTGTACATGTTGAGCACGCCGCGCAGCTGAAACATGCCCGTGTGCATGTAAGGGGCCGTATTCGTGACATCGCGAAGCGACGGCGTCCGGAAGCGGCCCTTGTCGGCAGCATCGTGCGTGACACAAAAGCGGCCGAGATCCTCGTTGCTGCGGCCGTGAAAGCTGAGGCCGAGGTCGTGAAAGCGGCCGTCGCTCAGCGTAGGGCCGTGATGGCAGGTGAGGCAGCGGCCCTCGCGGCGGAAGATATCGAGGCCGAGCACCTCCGCGTCGGTGAGGGCGGCGGCGTCGCCCCGCAGGAGGGCGTCGAATCGCGAGCGGCCCCCCACGAGCGTCCGCTCGAAGCAGGCGATCGCCTCGACCACCGCTGCGAATTCGAGCGGCCGACCGGGAAACGCCTCGGTGTACCATTCACGATAGCGAGGGTTCGAAGCGATCGTGTCGATCACGTGCTCGGGGGTCGCTGCCATCTCGTGTGGATTCGCGAGCGCTTCGGCGGCCTGGTCCTCGAGACTCGCGGCCCGACCATCCCAGAAGAATGATCTCTGGAACGCGGCGTTGCGGACGGTGGGCGTGTTGCGGGCGGGAACCAGGCCGTGGGCGATGCTGACCGCGCGATTCTCGGCCCACCCGCGGTCGGGTTCGTGGCAGGTGGCGCATGCCATCTGGCCGTTCGCGGACAGCCGCGGGTCGAAGAACAAGGCCCGCCCGAGCGCGGCCTTGGATGTGCCGTAGGGATTCCCCGGCGGATGCTCGACCGCCGGCAGAAGCCCCAGTTCGCGCCACTCGATTCCCGGATCGACGTGTGGCGCGGGCCACGCTGCGGGTGGGCCGGCATAGGTCTGCCGCAGGCGCAGGGCGAGGGCGGTGCGCTCGGCCGTCGTCCGCTCGGCACGCGGCGGAATCTTCCCGGTGTCTGCCGGCTGCTCGGCCGCGACCCGCGGCACGCCGAAGAAGGCGATCGCGTAGGCAAGCAGGAGGGCCATGCCGTGACGCGACGAATGATGCATGGCAGATCGGATCACGGTGCGGGAACGGTGTCGCCCGCCTGGACGGTGAGCATCGCGGCGATGACATCGGGCGACGCGCCTTCGGCGAGGAAGCGAACGGAGGCATCCGCAAACAGCGCATTCGCACCGCCGGGGTGAAACGCGTAGATGCCGCCGGTGTTGCTGCCGTTGATGAGCTGCGGCCCGGGCGCCACCGACTGGTTCGCCGGGTCTGCTTGGCTCGGGTCGAAGCGGAATCCCGTGCAGTCTTTGATGTTCGGGTCCGCCCAACCGCACAGGCTGACGTAGTACTTCGTTCCCGTAGGACTCGACGACAGCCCTGAGTTCGGCACCATCCGGCCGAACGCCCACACCTGGGGCCGTCCGGCCGACTCGACGATGGCGATGCTCTGCGACAGGCCATCGGTCATGTGCCGCGCCTGTCGGCCTTTGCGGCCGGGCAGCGATGTGCCGGCAAAAAATCCGCGGCCAATGGGCGGGTTCGGATAGGTCACGACGGGCGGCGTGCTCGACCAGAGCTCAGGATTCGGCCCGCTCGAGCCCATGTAATCAGCCGCCGCAGCGCCCCACGCGGGCGCGACTGTCTTGAACCGTGGATGCTGGAGCGGGCCGCCCGGAGTCGATGGGCACGTCATGAACGACAGCGGCACCTGCACCGCCTCGCGGTTGTTCACGTGGTTCCAGAGAACGGTGTAGTCGTAGAGCCCGGCGAGCGGGTTGTTGTCCATGTAGGGAAGCATCTGGGCGCACCAGTAGTGCCGCACGCTCCCTGTCGAGACAGTTGAAGGAAAGCAATCCCGCGCCGCGTGGTGATTGTGGAGCCCGATGCCCACCTGGCGGAGATTGTTTTGGCACTGAGTGCGCCGGGCCGCCTCGCGGCCCGATTGGACGGCCGGCAGCAGCAGGCCTACGAGCACCCCGATGATCGCCACCACGACGAGCAGTTCGATCAGGGTGAAGCCCGCGATCGGTTTCGTCCGCATGGCAGGCGACAGGCTGAAGCCTGTCCTACGGGTGGCTTACTCGTTGACGTAGGTTTCCAAAAACCGGGCCAGGCTGTGGAAGTCGCTACCCCGTTCGACGTAGCGTACCACCGTGACGAGCGTATTGGGATCGACGAGCTCCTCGAAGGGCACGTAGTTGAGGTCGAGCTGGCCCGACACGCTCACCATCACGCCGTTGAGCCCCCGCTCCGCCAGCGCCCGGTAGCCGCCCACGCCGAGCTGGCTGCCGAGCATCACGTCGAAGGCGTGCGGCTTGGCGCAGCGGGCCTCGTAGCCGAGCTGCAGGCCCACCACCTTCCGCGATCGTCCCGTCTGCTTCTTGAACTCGTCGCCGACCAGTTTGGCGAACATCTTGCCGAGCTGCACGTGCGAGATCGAGATGTGGCCATGGTCGTCGCGGGGGATCCCCTCGAGGGCCTTGGCGGGGAGATACTCGGCGAGCCCTTCGGCCATCACGATCACGCCGTACTGCTTCCCCTCCTGCTCCTCGCGAACCCGCATCGTCTTCACGATCCGGCCCACGACCTCGTCGATGTTCATCACCGGCTTGATCTTCGTCTCGCCGTTGGGGCCGGCGACGGTCTCCTCGCCGCGGAACTTCCCGTGGACGTCTTCCACGCTGATCACGAGGCTCGCCTCGCCGGCGATCGCGGCCCCGTAGGAGAGCCAGCCGGCGCTGCGGCCCATCGTCTCACAGAGGAAGTACGAGCGGCTCGCCTCCGCGTCGTAGAGCAGGTTGCGGATCTCACCGCCGAGCGTGTCGACCGCGGTGAAGTAGCCGAACGTGAAGTCGATCCCCATGTAGTCGTTGTCGATCGTCTTCGGGAGGTGCACGACGGGGATCCGCTTGGCGTCGGCCGGGAGGCGGTCCTGGTAGAGCTTGAACTTGTTGGCCGTCTTGAGTGTGTCGTCGCCGCCGATCGAGATCAGCGCCTCCACGCCGAGCGACCGCAGCCCCTCGTAGGCGTTCTTGAGCGGCTGCACCCGCTCCGCGTCGTCGAGGTGGCTCGGATGCGAGACGTGCTTGCCGGGGTTGGTGCGGGCGGTGCCGATCATGATCCCCTGGCCGCTCCGCGTCCGCTTGAGGAACTCGGGGGTGATCTTGATGTAGTCGCGGCCCTCGACGAGCGGCTTCGCGGGGGAGTAGTCGGCGAGCGACGAATAGCCGTGCTTCATGCCGATCACCTCCGTGCCCTCGCGCATGAACGACGTGGCGGCGGTCGAGATCACCGCGTTGGCCCCTGGGGCGGGGCCGCCGGCGAACAGGATCGCGACGCGGCGGAAGTGGTGGGTGGCGCGGTCGGGACGGGAGAGCGACTCGAACATCGAAGACTCCTGGGGATCAGCCGGCGAGCATCCGCTCCACGAACGTGGTGTCGATCTGGGCGTCGTGGAAGGCGGTGTTGGAAAGAACGTCGAGATGCAGGGGCACCGTCGTCTTGATGCCCTCGATCCGCAGCTCCTTGAGGGCGCGGATCATGGTCGCGATCGCCTCCTT
>CAMAVC010000028.1 GCA_945861585.1 Planctomicrobium piriforme | reverse complement strand
GCCAGCGCCATGCACGCCGGCACGAGAAACAGCTGCCGGTAGTCCACCGCACCGTCGGCGGCGGTGAGCCGCGTCTGGAGCGGGATGAAGAGCCACTTGGCGGCCAAATCGCCGAGGCCCAGGACGAGCAGGTTGAACAGACTTTGGGCGCTACTCCGCACGTCCTTGGGGAAGGCCGCATCGATGAAGATGTAGAGAGTCGCGAAGAAGAATGCGTAGCAGATGCCATGAAGCACCTGCACGGCGATGATCAGGGCCTGGTTCTGGGGCATGAACGCGAACACTGCGAACCGGACGGCGTGGCCGAGAATGCCCAGGATCATCGTCGTCTTCCAGCCGAGCCGGGCGAGTACGCCCCCGAGCACCGCCATCGTGACGATCTCGGCCACCTGACCGATGCTCATCACCGGCATGATCCATTCCGGCTTGATGCCGACCGTCTTACTGCCGAGAAATCCGCCGGCCATCACGAAGTAGCCGTTGTGGATCACGGCGTCGATGAACGTGACGGCGAACAGCACAAGCAAATACGGATACGACAGATAGCCCACCGCTTTGAGCCAGGCGATGCCCGCCAGGCCGCTCGCCGCCGACCGCTTGGGCGGCGTGTGAGGCAGGCAGAGGCTGAACGCGGCGAGCACCAGCGACGTGATGCCGGCAACGAGGAAGATGTTGCGGCTGGCCGCCACGGCCTCGGCCCCCTCCTTGCCCTGGAGCACGAAGTACAGCGGCCAGGCGGCGAGAATCCAGCCGATCGTGCCGCCCATCCGCACCAGGCCGAACTCCTTGCGGGCGTTCTGCATGTGCGTGAAGGCGATCGAGTTGGAGACCGAGATCGTGGGCACGTAGAGGAGCGCGTGCACGAGCATCAGCCCGAAGAACACCGCAAACACGCCGAGCCCCGTCGCCGCTGCGATCTCCCGGGCCCAGTACATCGCCAGGATCGCCACGCCGCCGATCAGGTGGCTGGCCGCCATGAATTTTTCGGCGGCAAACGTGCGGTCGGCGAACTGGCTCGAAAAAAAGATGCCGACGATCGAGGCGATCGCGAACGCACTGCCGACCCAGGCGATCTCGGCGTCGCTGAAGGCCAGGCCGTCCTTGCCCATGTAGCCCCAGATGAGCGGCAGCCACGAGCCCCAGATGGCGAACTCGAGCACCATCATCAGCCAGAGGCGAAACGTGGGCGCCGGCGCGGCGGATGCTGAGGGGTTGCTCATGCCGCAGAGGATAGCAGCGACGGGCCAGGCGGCCTACGCGCTCCCGCCGCTGCCGCCCAGGATCAACACGCGCTGAATCACGGTGCCGAGGGTCTTCACAGCCAGTTGCCCACAGTCTGCTCGAGCTTGGCCTCGGCGGCCATGCCGCGGAGCTTGTCGAGCGCCCGCGTCTGGATCTGCCGGATCCGCTCCTTGCACACGCCCATCGCGGAACCAAGCTCCCGGAACGTCCGCGGCGGCTTGCCGTCGAACCCGAACCGGGCCACGACGATCTGCCGTTCGCGGGGCTCGAGATCGCCGAGAAAGCCACCGAACAGTTCCTTCAAGACACCGATCTGCTCCGCGGAGCAATAGTCGGTCGTCGCCGCCTCTTCGGCACGATCCTTGAGACACTCGTCGCTCGACACGAACCGGCTCCGCTGCTGCCGCCCCTTGTGCGACATCCGGAAGAAGTGCCGCTGGATGGCGTAGGTGGCGTAGGTGCTGAACCTATTGCCGAGGGCGAAGTTGAACTTCTCGACCGCCCGCATCAGGGCCACGTTGCCGTCGCTCACAAGTTCTTCGAACGAATTGCTCGCATCGATAAACTTCTTGGCGATGGAGACGACGAGCCGCAGGTTCGACGTGATGATGATCGACTTCACGGTTTCCGACTCGGCGAGCCAGCCCTCGATCTCCTCCATCTGCCGCCGGGTGGCCCGTTTCTTGTCGAGCCGGCCCCGCGCAGTCGCTGCCCGAAACTTGAGCCAGTTCATCCGGCGGAAGTAATACTGCTCCTCGTTTTTCGTGAGCAGACGGGTCTGGTAGAGACTCGCGAGATACGGAGAGAGCCCCTTGGCGGACGCTCGGTCTGCGGCATCGCGATCGAGCGGGACTGCTGCGTCGGAGGGCGGCGTCGTCGCGAGTGCCGCGGCGTCCTTCTTCAAGAACTCGCGGCAGGGGATGTAGTCGATCGCGCGGGCGAAGAACCGCTCCCGGTGCTCACGGAGCTCGGCCCGAGCCCGCTCAGCCTGGCGGGCGTTCGGCTTCGTGGTGACGGTGCTGCGGCGTGCACGGCGTGGGGCGGAGCGAAGAGTCGCGATCACGGCTGCCTCCTGGCATGACTGCCGAGAGGCCCGCCAAGCATTTGGGCAAGTGCCTCTCTACCAAAGAGAACCGCACGTGGCGGGCTGCGCTAACCGTGCCGAAAAAACCAAAAACTCAGCCGGTTTTGCCACTCGACCGGGCCCGGCGACGCAGGGCCCCAACTCCGACCGCCGCCAGACCGATGCCCGCCAACGCCAGCGCCGAAGGCTCGGGCACCGGGGCCACGAGGTTGGTTTCGACCCAGCCCTCCGCCAGCCCGTGCGCTTCCTCGAAGGCGGCAAGGTCGGCGAACTGCGGCGGCAGGCTCAGCGGGTCGAGCGCCCCGAACACGAAGTACAGCGGGTCGGACGAGGCGTAGCCGTTCATGTGCATTTGGAGCGAGTAGAGGTAAAAGCCCTGCGCGGGCGCGGCGCCCGCATCGTCGATCGACGTGAAGAGATGCGTGTGGACACTCCCCGTGGTGGATCCGGTCACCTGAATCGTGTTTCCAGCAATTACCCCTGCCGAATCGCCATTGATCGAGGCTGTCCACCCACTGCCACCCTGTTTTACAAGTGATAGCGAGACGCCTGATGCCACCGGAGCAAACGACACAGCATCCGCCCCGTCCCAAAAGAAAAGATTCTTGGTCTGCGCGCCGATCGTCATCGGCTCGAAGGTGAAGGTCAACGCTGCCGAACCAGTGAGCGCGGTGTAGGTGTTCGCCGGCGTCGTAAGCGAAGGGTTGTTCAGGGACGCTTGGGGACTGGCTCGAAAGCCAGGTTCGCCAGGCGCATCGCTGACGTACGGACCCGCGGTACCGGATCCGACGACCTCCCCACCGAAGACCCGCAGCTGCTCTGCCGGGATCACGGCGACGGTGTTGACGTCGTCATAACCACCGATCACGAGGCTGGTGCCGCTGGAGGTGACAAAGACGTCGTAATGAATCTCCTCCGCACGTGCGCTCGCAGCGACACATGCCAAGAAACACGTTGCCAACATGGGTCGCTGAACGATGCGGAACATGGTTGCTTCTCCACGAGAAAGAATGGTCATTGCATCACTTGGGCAGGCAGAAATTGTCGGTTTGGGACTGCGTGGTGGCCCATGACTCGATCGTCGTCGCGGGCACGAACTCCACTCTCCAGTCGGCGTACAGCAGGTGCGTTCCCTCGGCATGCCGCCGTGTCGCCATGTCCCCTTCGATCCACTGAAACACGCGTCTCGCAGCGATGTTCGACAGCGTGAACCACGCCTGGTTGTGGACATGGTCGTTTTCGATGATCGCCGCCTTCGAGTCGGCGATCTCGAACAACGCAAGCGTCTTCGAGGTGGCCTGTAATTTATTTCGATTCGTCACCAATCCTGGGCCGCCCTCATCGGTGAGATAGACGTTCATGACGTAGCTGGAGAGCCGTGCCCGCAGGCGCTCCGCACCCTTCGCGTCATCAGGGCAAATCCGGACCGCGTCAACGCTTTCCATGAACGGCGCAACGGTGTAGATCCAGGAGAGCTGCTCGTCGTTCGCGTCGTTGTGCGACGTCTCGGGGAAGCGGCCTTTGTGGGCTTCGCAAAACAGCCCCATCGCCAAGCCCACCTGCCGCATGTTGTTGGCGCACTGCGATCGCCGGGCCGACGCCCGGGCCGCTTGCACGGCGGGCAGCAGGAGGCCGACGAGGACACCAATGATGGCGATCACGACGAGCAACTCGACGAGGGTGAATGCGGGGGCCGCCATAGATCTGCGATTGGAGTGCATGTGCAACTTCATTGCAAGAGTACTCGTGTTGCGTCTGGTGTCAAGTCATGTGATGGGCCCGGGACATCGATGCCGTTATTCCTGCCCCACGACACACGCCGCCGGAAGCCCGGCGGCAGCAGGGGAGACATGACGGCGAAAGACGCTGAATCGAGTAGTTCGCGACGACAACCTCCCAGCAGCACCGGGGGTGTCCGCGACCGATTCAGCAGGCCATCACGAGCGTTTCTCGATGGATGGAACGGAGGGTTCGCCCGCGGCGATCGTCACCTGCATTCCGATTGCATGATGATACCCGGTCCGCAAGCCGGGTCAACAAACGGGAGCCGTGTCCAAAATCCCCTCGAACCGGGGGTGTTCTGGCTCTTGGCGGTCTGGAGAACGCATGTCCTTCGGGTAGGGTAACGCCCATGACTGGCAATCTCATCCTCGTGCTTGGCGACCAGCTGGACCGGGGGAGCAGCGCCTTCGACGGCTTCGACCGCTCCCGCGACCGTGTTTGGATGGCCGAGGTGGCCGAGGAATCGACCCACGTCTGGACCCACAAGGCCCGGATCACCGTGTTTCTCGCGGGGATGCGGCATTTTCGCGACCGCCTCACGGCCGACGGCGTGGCCCTCGACTACCGCGAACTTCCCGCCACGGCCACCGCTCGCGAGCCCGCCTCGCTCGCCGCCGCGCTCGCGGCCAGCCTCGCCGCGGCCCGCACAGCCGGCCGCTCCCCCGCCAGGCTCGTCGTCACCGAGCCAGGTGAGTGGCGGGTGCAGCACGCCCTCGAGGCCACGGCCCAGGCTGCCGGCCTGCCGCTCGAGATCCGGCCCGATCGTCACTTCTTCTCGTCGCGCGACGCATTCGCCGCCCATGCAAAGGGCCGCAAGCAACTGCGGCTCGAATACTTCTACCGGCCGCTGCGGGAAAAATTCGGCGTGCTCATGGACGACGGCGAGCCGGCGGGCGGCCAATGGAACTTCGATGCCGACAACCGCGGAGCATTTCCGAAGTCGGGCCCGGGCCGCCTCCCGCAGCCGACGCGATTCACGCCCGACGCGATCACGCGCGGCGTCATCGATCTCGTGAACACCCGGTTTGCATCGCACCCCGGCAGCCTCGCGAACTTCGACTGGCCCGTGACGCCCGCCGATGCCCGCCAAGCCCTCGATGATTTTCTGACGCACCGGCTCGCGAACTTCGGCCGGTATCAAGACGCGATCTGGACCGGCGAGCCGTGGCTCTACCACTCGCGGCTCGCACAGGCGCTGAACATGAAGCTGCTCGATCCACGCGACGTCGTGGCGGGTGCTGAGCGGGCGTACCGTGCCGGCCAGGCCCCGCTCGAGGCTGTGGAGGGCTTCATTCGCCAGGTCATCGGCTGGCGCGAGTATGTCCGTGGCGTCTACTGGCACTTCATGCCGGAGTATGAACGCCGCAACGCCCTCGGCGCCGATCGGCCGCTGCCGAACTTCTACTGGACGGGCGCGACGGACATGAACTGCCTCCAGGACGCCCTCACCCAGACGCTCGAATACGGCTATGCCCACCATATCCAGCGGCTCATGGTGACCGGGCTCTTCGCGCTCCTCGCGGGCATCAAGCCCGAGGACGTGCACCGCTGGTATCTCGCCGTGTACGTCGACGCCGTCGAGTGGGTGGAACTGCCGAACACGCTCGGCATGAGCCAGTTCGCCGACGGCGGCGTGATGGCCTCGAAACCCTACTGCGCGACCGGCGCCTACCTCGACCGGATGAGCAACGCTTGCACAGGCTGCCGCTACAAGCCGAAGGTCGCAAGCGGCCCCGACGCCTGCCCCTTCACGACGCTCTACTGGGACTTCCTCGCCCGCCACGAAAAGCTCCTGCGGAAAAATCAGCGGATGACGATGCAGCTCAAGAATCTCGACCGCAAGCCGGCCGCCGACCTCAAGGCGATCCGCCGCCAAGCGGACACGCTTCGAGACGGCCTGGCATAGGCCCACCTACTTGCAACTCTGTTGCATCTATGGCAGCATCCCGAAGTCTGCGGCAATCCCGCCGCATCTCCTCAGGAGCTTTGGCCATGTCGCACGAACCCGCCAGCGATCCCAGCCCCGCCGTTCCGCAGGCCACTGCCGACCGCCGCCTCCCCGTCACCGTCCTCTCCGGCTTCCTCGGGGCCGGCAAGACCACGCTCTTGAACCACATCCTCGCCAACCGCGAGGGGCTGCGGGTCGCGGTGATCGTCAACGACATGAGCGAGGTGAACATCGACGCCCAACTCGTGGGCAGCCCGCTCGCCACGCCGGCTGCGAAGCTCAGCCGCACCGAGGAAAAACTCGTCGAGTTCTCCAACGGTTGCATCTGCTGCACGCTGCGCGAAGACCTGCTCGAGGAGGTGGCCCGGATCGCGCGGGAGGGGCGATTCGACTACCTGCTCGTGGAGAGCACGGGCATCTCCGAACCGCTGCCTGTCGCCGAAACCTTCACCTTCACCGATGAGCAGGGGGAGAGCCTGTCGGCGCTCGCCCGGCTCGATACGCTCGTGACCGTCGTCGATGCCCGCAACTTTCTCGACGACTACTGCTCACGCGACGAACTGCGCGACCGTGGCGTCGGCCTCGACGACAATGACTCGCGCGACCTCGTGCAATTGCTGGTCGATCAGGTTGAATTCGCGAACGTCCTCGTGATCAACAAGACGGATCTCGTCGCGGCCGACGACGTCGCCTATCTCGAGGCGATCCTCAAGAAACTCAACCCGGCCGCGACGATCCTCCGCGCCGCGCATGGCACGGTGCCGCTGACGACGGTGCTCGGCACAAAGGCGTTCGACATGGAACATGCCGCGAGCCACCCGGGATGGCTCGCCGAGGCTCCGGGCACGCACATTCCGGAGACGGAGGAATACGGGCTCTCGAGCTGCGTGTTCCAATCGCGGCGGCCGCTCCATCCCCAGCGCTTCTGGGATCTCGTCACCGGGTCGGCCTTCAAAGGTGTGATCCGCTCCAAGGGCTTTCTCTGGCTCGCCACCCGCCACGCCTGGGCCGGGATTTGGTCGAGCGCGGGCGTCGTATCGAGCCTCCAGCCGGGCGGATCCTGGCTCGCGACGGCACCCGAGGAGGAGTGGCCCGAGGACCTCGACGCCGACGACATCGAGGCGATCTGGGAGGAGCCCTGGGGGGATCGGCAGCAGGAGCTGGTCGTGATCGGGGCCAAGCTCGCGCCGGATCTGCTCGCGCGGTTGGAAGGCTGCTGCCTCACCGACGCCGAAATGGCCCTCGGCCCCGATGGCTGGCTCGAGTTCGACGATCCGTTCCCTGCCTGGCGGATCGCCGACGACGGCGATGACGACACGGTGGTCGAGGACGATCGCTCTCGCTGACGATCAGCCCCCCGAAGGGCAGCCCGCCGCACACGCCGCCTGCAGGGCCGCTCGGTGGGCGCGGCCGGCGGCGAGCACCTGCTTGAGCTCCGCGGCCACGTGCTCGCGGTCGATCTCCTCCGGATCGAGCACGGCGTGCTCCAACGCCTCGATCCGTTCGCGGAGCGTCTCGGCGGCGGCCGTCATCTCGCGGCTGACGGAACCACGGCGGATCCAGAGGCCCACCTCCGTGCGCCGCACGAGATCCTCCCAGGCCGCGATCCAGACCTGCGTGCGGCGCTTGTCGCCGGCGAGGGCGGCCGAGTGGGTCTCCATCTCGACCGTCCGCAGATCCTCGAGGCAGGTGGGCAGATCCGGATAGTACAGATAGGCCGCCGCGCCGCTGAGCGCGACGAGCCCGGCGAGGAGCACGGCGCCAAGCACCGGCGCCGGCACCGTCACGTCGAGCGAGCGGCCACGCGCGGGCCCGTTGGCCGTGGCCACCCGCTCGAGCCGCGATTCGAGCCTGCGCTGCGGATCGAAGATCGCGAGTGCGGCCCCAGCAGCCGCCAAGCCGCCAAGCAGGCCGAGGGCGGCCCACGCGTGCGCCGGGACACGGTCGGCAAGCAGGGTGATGCTGCGGCCCACCGGGTCGGCCGTCTCGGGCGGAAACGGCATACAGAATACGTCGAAGGCATGCGTGTGGTCTTCAGGGGGTGAATCCCGAAACGACAGCGGCCGTTCGATCGCCGCGGCCACGAGCAGCACCGTGCCGAAGAAGAGTCCGAGCCAGCGGAGCGTCCGCTGCCCGCCCCACGACCGCCACGCCCAGGCGATGAGGCCGAGATTCAAGCCCGCCCCCACCGACAGGAGCACGTAGGCTGCGCCGACCGAGTTGCCGTGGTCGAACATCGACCCGACCTGCATCATCGCGTCGGTCGGCGTGAGAAAGGCCGGCGTGCCGACCGCCGCCATCAGGGGCGGCGCCCAGGGATCGAACGCCTTCATCGACCGCTGCAGGCTGCCATAGGGCAGGCACGCCGCAAGGATGCCGACCCCGACGAGTGCGATCGCGGCGTAGCCGGCGGTCGGCCCCGCCGCGTCGCGGGCTGCTGTCAGCCCGAGGGCGGCCGCCCGCCGCCAGCCGGGCGGGATCGTCGGCTCGCCGGCCGCGGCCGGAAGCTCCTCCGCACCGCCCAACCGTTCCCAGGCGAGTCCTACGACGGTCACGACCACCATCGACGCCAGGGCGAAGCCGACGATCACGAGCGGATGTGAGAGCGTGAGACCGTAGAGCAGCGAGATCGGATTGAAGAGCGGCGCCGAGACGGCGAATGCCAGCACCGCGCCGCCGGCCAAGCCGGCCCGGCGGAGTTCCCGCGCCACGGGAATCGCGCCGATCGAGCAGACGGGAAGAAGCATGCCGAGCAGCCAGGCCCGCACGAGCGACCGCCACGAACCGGCGGCCAGGAGCCGCTGCGTGAGCGCCGGACCGAAGAGCTGTCGGATGACGGCCGCCACGATGAGCCCGCAGAGCACCGTCGGCGCGGCATTCGCCGCCGCCGCCACGGCCCGACACGCGGCTCCAATGGCCGGCACCAGCCACTCGTTCGCTTCCATCGCTTTCTCCTTTTGAAGATGCAGACCTGCTTATCGGCTCGACCGGCCCATCGGTACGGCCACCCGGGACAGGGCCTCGCTCACCAGCCTGTCGCTCTCTACTGGCGCCAGGTCGAGCCGCACGCCGAGCACAGGCCCGGCGACATGACGAACGTCGTCGGGAATGACGTGGTTCCGACCCTGGATGACCGCCCAGGCCTGCGCCACCCGCTGCCAGATGAGCAGACCGCGGGGGCTCGGGCCGCCGATCCCGCCCCGCAGTTCACGGCACGTCCGGCCCACGTCCACCAGATACCCGGCCACCCCATCGCTCACGAGCACGGTGGCCGTCGTCTCCTGCAGCCGCTCGAGTGCGGGCAGGTCGACGACCGCCTCGGGGGCGTCGTCCCGCTCGCTCGTCGTCCGCGCCGCCTGCAGAAGCGCAAGCTCCGTGGCCCGGTCGGGCACTCCGATCGAAAGTCGCATCGCGAACCGGTCGAGCTGGGCCTCGGGCAGCGGATAGGTGCCGAGATGTTCGAGCGGATTCTGCGTGGCGACGACGAAAAACCCGGAGGGCAGAGGGCGGCATGCGTCGTCGGTCGTGACCTGCCGCTCGGCCATCGCTTCCAGGAGGGCGCTCTGCGTCCGCGGCGTGGCCCGATTGATCTCGTCGGCCAGGAGCACGTCGGCGAACACCGGCCCGGCGCGAAACTCGAACTGCCGCTTCTGCTGGTCGAAGAGCGTGAAGCCGGTGATGTCGGTGGGCAGCAGATCGGGCGTGCACTGGATCCGCGCGAATCGGCCCCCGATGAGCGCCGCCAACCCCTTGGCAAGTGTCGTCTTGCCGAGGCCGGGCGGATCCTCGATGAGCAGGTGGCCCCGGGCGAGCAGGCAGGCGAGCGCCAGATCACAAACCTCGTCTTTGCCGCGGAGCGTTTCCCGCAGCCTGAGCCGCATCGTGTCGACCTGTGCGGATGCGTGGTCGATGTCGGATCGTTCCGGTCTGATCATGACGGTGGCCATCGGCGGGCCTCCTGGGTGGCTGAACGACTGCCGTGCGCGGGGCCGCGGAGTCGGTCGACGGTGACGACGGCGGCTGTGGCCTCGGCGATGCGGTAGTGGTGGTGCGAGCGGTCGGCGGGCGTCGCCGGCCCGTAGGCGGCCCGCTCGAAGCAGGTGAGAAACGCTCGCAGCGTGGTTGTGTGCACGGCTGGCTCGAGCGTCCGTCGATGCCAGTCGCGAAGCGTCTCGTGCGCTCGCTTCGGGCAGCCTGCAAGCCATGCCCGCCAGGCGAGCAGCTGCCAGGTCTTCAGCATCGGGCAGCCACCGTGGCGAAGCTCCCGTCGCCACCAGGCGGTCGTCGCGGCATCGACGCATGCCCGCCACCCCACGCGGATGGCAGTGACCAGGAGCGCGAGCACCGTGCAAGCCGCCACGAGCGACCACGCCCATGCGCGGGCCCACTCGGCCACCGCGCCCAGGCCATTCACAACCCGGGTCGTCCACGGCACCGTCGGCGGCCGCAGTCGATAGCCCGGGGTGGGCTCGAGCGGGATCCAGCAGCCCGATGCGTCGCGGAGCTCCACCCACACGTGGGCGTCATCCGCGGTGGCGACGAGCCGGCGCGACCGGACGTCGCGGCGGTAGCCCGACACATGCAATCCGCCGACGAGCCTCGTGGCATAGCCGCACGACCGCAGCAGGATCGCCGCGGCGCCCGCAAAGTCGTAGGTGCGTCCGCGGTGCGACACGGTGAGCACGTGGTGCAGCGTGTCGGGGCAGTCGTCGGGCGGGCTGGCCGCGTCGTCGCGGATGATCCGCCGATGGAGCTCGGCCACGACCCGTGCCACGTGCGGCCAGCCCACCGCCGCGGGATCGCGCTCGATCTGCCAGGCATCGAGCACGTCGCCCGCCCAGGCCGGCGAGCCATCGCGGCACGCGGCATCCACCGCCGGCGGCACGGTGACCGCGATCACCCCCGTGGCATCGACGCCCCCTGGCTGGCTCCGGGCATGCACGACGGTGCCGGCCGTCGCCTCGATGCCGTCGAGTGTGACGATGTCGGCAGCGGGCGTGCGGAAGAAGTCGGCCCGGTCGATCTTGTCGATCCGTAAGGCGTCGGCCCGCGCCGGCAGCGGCAGGACGTTCGTCCGCACCGTACCGATGGTGATCGCGTGGACGTCGGCGGCGACGGCCGGCGATGCAGACGCGGCCGGCGCGCCCTGCCAGCGCATCCAATCGCCGCCGGCATGCTCGAGCCTGCAGTCGGCCCCGGTGGTCACTGGCAAGGCCTCCTCTCGCCATGTGCGGCCGTCAAACGTGTCGTAGACGGCCAGCCTGAGATGGGCCGGGGCGGGGCCCGTCAGCGTCACGAGCGCCCGCGCGATGAGTTCGCTCGTGGGCCGTCGCGATGCTGACCGGGCCTTCCGCACCGTGGAAAACTCCCGGCCGGCATGCTCGCTGTCGGCCAGATGCTGGTCGGTGGGCGGAAGCTCCTGGGGCCCGAGACCAAACGCCCGCTGCCGTTCCTCGTTCTTTGGCTTGGGCGGCTCGCCGTAGAGATCGTTGAACAGGTCGTAGAGCGACGGCTTGTGGCTGGCGACGAAGACTCCCGAGCTCACCGGCCCGGTGGCCTGAGGATTTTTCTCCGCCGCCATGAGGTCTTCGCCGTCGCCGACGCCGTCGCGGGCCCAGGGAAATGCAAACGAATCACCGCCGGAGAGCGGCAGCCAGCCGACGAGCGCGCGGCCGCAGGCGTCGCGTTGGCCTCCGAGCAGCGCCACGGTTGCCGCCACGACGAGGCACGCGGCGAGCCCCACGGGCCCGGGCAGTGACCAGCCGCCAGCGCGGTTCACCGTTCGGGCCATCAGGCCAGCGACTGCGACGGCGGCATATCCGGCATTGACCGCGGCCGTCGCCGGGTGGTCGTTGACGATCGCCGCGAGCACCACCATGAAGAGCGTCGTCGCCAGGGCGAATCGGGTCTCGCTCGCCGAGGTGCCAATGGCGAGGATGGCGATCAGCACCCCGCGGAAACACGCCAGGAGTTGTCCTTCGGGGCTCGAGCCCTCGCCGCCGCAGGCCGTCGGCAGCCCGTGCCAGGCGGCGATGGCGGCAATCGCCGGCGGCGGCACCGCCGCCAGGATCGCGATCGATGCGCCCGCCGCGCCGCGCGGCATGGCCGGCCACGTGGCAGGAAGCCGAGAGCCCGCCCACCGCAGCGCGACCGCCCACAGCGTCCAGCCCACGCCGCCGAGCACAGCCCACCAGGCCGAGGCATCGGCCGGCACGTCGACCAACTGCTCGGCGATGAATGCGGCGGCGATGGTGAGCCAGTCGATGATGGTCATGTCAGCAGGTGGCTCCTGCGGCAGAGGCGCGCCGGGTGTCCGGGTCGTGGCTCACGCGCGCCAGGAGCTCGTCGAGGGCGGCAATCGGATCGGGCTCGGGCGACACGTGCAGCACAAGCTCAGGCCACCCTCGGCCAGCCGGCAGACCGGGCGGCGACGCGTGATCGCCCACGACGATCCAGAGCCTCTTTCGCCGCGGATGCGACGCTGGGCCGCTGACCGCGGCGGCGATGGTCTCGCGGCCCTGCGGCGTCGTGAGCAGAATCTCGAGATCGACGGCCGCTGGCCGACCGCGCTCGGCGGGTGCGGGCGTATCCACGAGCGGCGTCGGCTCGAGGCAGGCAAGCTCGTCCAGCAACTGCGCGACATCGGACGGTGTGCGGGGGGAAGATGTCTCGCGTCCCGGCCAGCTGATCTCAAACGTCACGCCGCGCATGAGCCATGGCTCGATGATCGCGAAGGCGATGCCGACGAGGGCATCGAGCGTATGGTCCTGCCGGGCATCTGCGGCGGCCTGGCATCCTGGCAGCGTGCGGTGATCGATCACGAGCCGCACGGCGGCCGCCGCCGTGCCGGGCCGCTCGCGAACGACGAGCGCATCGCGGCGGGCGGTGTGGGCCCAGTGGATTGATCGCATGGAATCGCCCGCGCGGTAGTCGCGGGCACCGATCGCATCGCCGGAGTGGCCGGTGATCCGCTCGCTCGTCTCGCGGCCTGTGCCGGCCGCGGCCACGAGGCCGGCGGGCATCCGCACGGCGGCTGACGCGGGCCAGACGATCACCTGCTCGGGCATCGGGATCACCCGCCGGGCCGTGACGACGCCCAACGGCTGGCTGCTCTCGAGGGCCGGCACGGACCGCGGAAATCGCCCCCGCCGATGCGGTACGACGGCGACCCGCTCGGCCCGTCCATCTGCCACCGCGGCGTCGTTCGCCGTGGCGCCCTGTTCGCCAACGGGCCAACGCACCGCGACCTGCGGTCGCCACCATGGCAGGAACGAGCGCCGGGCGAGCGTCGCGGTGAGCGTGTCGCCGACCCGTACGCGGCGGCGATCCCAGGTGATCGTCATGGTCGCGCCGCATACGGCGATCCAGGGGCCGACGCAGCCAATCACGAGCGTGGCGATGATTCCGCCCAGGAGCGGCAGCACCCGCGCCGACACGAGCACCAACGCGAGTCCCGCGACGGCCGCGGCGCCGACGAGGGGACAGGCCGGATGCCGAAGTATCCGCTCCACTCCCTCGACGGTTTGTAGTCTGGTTCGCATCACTTCGTGAGCGTGCACTATTTCTGCTCCCGAGACTCCAGCCACCAAGGCTCGTCTTGCAATGTAGTTGCAAGAGTATCATATATGCATCGCCATGCCGATGCTGGGAAATCTGCCCGGTTGGTGCGGAAGCTGCCCCAGGAGCGTCGGCGGCAGGCTGTCTTTGCCGAGCAAAGGTCCCGCGGAGGATCGTGGATGACTGATCCGAGCCCGCCTGTTCTGTGCGCTTCGCCCTGCCGTGCCGCGAAAATGCGCAGCGAATCCAAGCCGGGTGCGCGGCTTCGCGAAGCTACAAAAACCCGCGATTGTCGCTGGAAACGTGGTGCCCTAGAGTACGGGCATCCTCGATCACCCTGCGCGCCCGATGACGACCTACAACCTCACCCACCTTCGCCAGCTCGAAGCCGAGAGCATCCACATCATCCGCGAAGTCGCGGCCGAGTTTGAAAACCCGGTGATGCTCTATTCGATCGGGAAGGATTCGGCCGTGATGGTGCGGCTCGCGGAAAAGGCGTTTTATCCGGCGAAGCCGCCCTTTCCGCTGATGCACATCGACACCACCTGGAAGTTCCAGGAGATGTACCGGCTGCGCGACGAGTATGTCGCCAAGGAACTCGGCTTCAAGTTGCTCGTGTACACCAACGAGGAGGGGCGGAAGCAGGGGATCAATCCGATCACGCACGGCAGCAAGGTGCACACCGACATCATGAAGACACAGGCCCTTCGGCAGGCGCTCGACAAGCACCGGTTCGACGCCGCCTTCGGCGGAGCCCGCCGCGACGAGGAGAAATCGCGGGCCAAGGAGCGGGTGTTTTCCTTTCGCGACGAGTTCCACCGCTGGGATCCAAAAAACCAGCGGCCTGAGCTGTGGAGCCTCTACAACACGAAGGTGCGGAAGGGGGAGAGCATTCGCGTGTTCCCCCTCTCCAACTGGACCGAACTCGACGTCTGGCAATACATCCACCTCGAGAAGATCCCGATCGTGCCGCTGTATTTCGCGAAGGAGCGGCCGATCGTGTGGCGCGACGGCGTGATGATCATGGTGGACGACGAGCGGCTGCCCCTGCATCCGGGCGAGAAGCCGGAGTTGCGCCGCGTGCGGTTTCGCACGCTCGGCTGCTACCCGCTCTCGGGCGCCGTCGATTCCGCCGCCACGACGCTCCCCGAGATCATTCAGGAGATGCTGCTCACCACGTTCTCGGAGCGACAGGGCCGGCTGATCGACTCCGACGAGGCGGGCAGCATGGAGCGCAAAAAGAAGGAGGGCTATTTTTGAAGCGGCGCCCACTTCAGCCGTTGCAGCGGACCTGCGGCCGCTGAACGGCTCTTGCGACCGTTTCGATCACAGCACGTATGTCACACCAGTCATCTCTGATCGCCACCGACATCGACACCTACCTCGCGCAGCACGAGCGCAAGGAGCTCCTGCGGTTCATCACCTGCGGGAGCGTCGACGACGGCAAGAGCACGCTCATCGGCCGGCTGTTCTACGAGTCGAAGATGATCTACGAGGATCAACTCGCCGCCATCAAGAAGGACACGTCGCGGTATGGCACGACGGGCGACGAGGTCGATCTCGCGCTGTTCACCGACGGCCTCGAGGACGAGCGGCAGCAGGGGATCACGATCGACGTGGCGTATCGGTATTTTTCGACCGACAAGCGAAAATTCATCATCGCCGACACGCCCGGCCACGAGCAGTACACGCGGAACATGGCGACGGGCGCCTCGACGGCCGACCTCGCGATCATCCTCGTCGACGCCCGGCACGGCGTGCTCACGCAGACGAAGCGGCATTCGTTCATCGTGTCGCTGCTCGGCATCAAGCACATCGTGGTCGCGATCAACAAGATGGACATCGTGGGCTACGACCAGGCCGTGTTCGAGGAGATCAAGGCCGACTACGTCGATTTTGCTTCGCGGCTCGAACTGCCCGACGTGCACTTCATGCCGATCTCGGCGCTCAAGGGCGACAACGTCGTGACCTCGAGCCCGAACATGCCGTGGTACACAGGCTCCCCGCTGATGCCGCTCCTGGAGACGGTCTATATCGGCTCCGACCGCAACCTCGAGGACTTCCGGTTTCCGGTGCAGCTCGTGCTGCGGCCAAACCTGAACTTCCGCGGGTTCGCCGGCACGATCGCCTCGGGCATCATCCGCCGGGGGGACGAAATCATGTCGCTCCCCTCGCGCAAGAAAAGCCGCGTGCAGTCGATCGTGACCTTCGACGGCGAGCTCGAGGAGGCCTTCGCCCCACAGTCGGTGACGCTCACGCTCGAAGACGAAATCGATTCGAGCCGCGGCGACATGCTGGTGCGGCCCGGCAACGTGCCGAAGGTCGACCACAAGTTCGAGGCCTCGATCGTGTGGATGAGCGACGAGCCGCTCGTGCCGGGCAAGCAGTATCTCTTCAAGCAGACGAGCAAGGTGACGACCGGCGCCGTGAGCACATTGCGCTATCGGATCGACGTCAACACGCTCCACCGGCAGCCGGCGCCGTCGCTCGGCCTCAACGAGATCGGCCGCTGCGCCATCACGCTCACGAGCCCGATCGCGTTCGACGCCTACCGGCGCAACCGGGCCACGGGCGCGTTCATCATGATCGACCGGGTGACCAACGCCACCGTCGGCGCCGGCATGATCCTTGATCGCGAGCCCAACGAGGCGGCATCCGACCACTGGGGCGACGCTGCCGAGCCGCACCTCCACGGGCAGCTGAGCGGCGTGACGGCCGAGGAGCGCGAGGCCAGGTTCGGCCAGAAGCCCGTCACCCTCCTCCTCACGGGGCTCACGGGCTCCGGAAAATCCACGCTCGCCCGGGCGCTCGAACGGCGGCTCTTCGACCTCGGGCGCGCCGTCGCCGTGCTCGACGGGCAGAACATGCGGCTCGGCATCAGCAAGGATCTCGGCTTCTCGGCCGGAGAACGGAGCGAAAATCTGCGCCGAAGCGTCGAAGTCGCCAGGCTTTTCAACGACGCCGGCATCATCTGCATCGGTGCGTTCGTCGCGCCCGACGAGGAGGTACGACAGAAGGCCGCGGAACGGATCGGCGCCGACCGCTTCCTCGTCGTGCATCTCGCGGCACCGATCGAGGTCTGCCGGCAGCGCGATACCGACGGCCACTATGCGCTCGCCGACACGGGCGAGTTCGCGAACTTCCCCGGCGTCACGGCCCCCTACGAGCCACCCTCACAGCCCGATCTCGTGCTGCCCACGCACGAGTGGCCGGTGAGCCGGTGCGTGGACGCGCTCGTGCAGCTGCTTGAATCCCGCGGCACGATGTAGGACAGGCTTCAGCCTGTCAGGCGAACCATTCAGCCTGCACGACCGGCGAAAGCCTTTTCCATGACAGTTCGGATCGGCATCCTCACCGTCTCCGACCGCGCCAGCCGCGGCGAGTATGCCGACGAGGGCGGGCCGGCAATCCGCGCCTACCTGGCCGAAGTGCTTGAGAGCGCCTGGGAAGCCCAGGAACGGATCGTGCCCGACGACCTCGCGACGATCGCCGGGGCCATCCAGGACCTCGCCGACGCCGGCTGCTGCCTCGTCGTCACGACCGGCGGCACGGGCCCTGCCCCGCGGGACGTGACGCCCGAGGCCACCGAGCGCGTGTGCACGAAACTCCTCCCGGGGTTCGGCGAACTGATGCGGAAGGTGTCGCTCGAAAAAGTGCCCACGGCGATCCTCTCGCGGCAGACGGCCGGCGTCTGCGGCCGGGCCCTCGTGGTGAACCTGCCCGGGCGGCCGAAGAGCATCCGAGAATGCCTCGACGCCGTGTTCCCCGCCATCCCGTACTGCATCGACCTGATCCACACGGGCGTCGCCGACGCCCCGCGGCTCGAAACGAAGCCGGAGCGGATCGTGGCCTTCAGGCCAAAAGCGTGACGCCCGGCCGCAGTCCCCCCTGAGGAGCGCTTTCCGCCATGACCATCCTGCAGCGAATCCTCGTGACGTGTGTCGTCGCCGGAGGTGCCTGCCTTCCATCCATCGACGGTGCTGCCGCCGATCCCGCACCTCCGCAGGCGCCGCTCACATGGCACGACGTATCTGCCGGGCAGGTCGAAGGCCGACTCTGGACCGACGAGGAGCGACTGCGGCCCTTCGACCGGTTTCCGGCGGCTGCCGAGGCGACGGTGCCGAAGCCGGTGTGGAACCTGAGCCGCGAGTCCGCCGGCATGATGGTTCGGTTTCGGACCGATGCCACGGCACTCCACGTGCGGATGACCCTCCGCAGCGATGTGCTCGACAAGCCGCATATGCCTGCCAGCGGCATGAGTGGCGTCGACCTCTACGCCCGCGACGCCGACGATCGCTGGCGCTGGGTCGCCGCCATCAAGCCTGAGAAACAGTCGCTCGAATTGCCGCTCCTCGCCGGCCTCGTTCCCGGCACGCGCGAATACGCCCTGTGGCTGCCGCTCTTCAACGGCGTCGAGTCACTCGCCGTCGGCGTGCCCGAGAGTTCGGCTTTCACGTGGCTCGCCCCACGCGACAAGCCGATCGTATTCTACGGCACGTCGATCACGCACGGTGCCTGTGCGAGCCGCCCTGGCATGGCGCATGTGGCGATCCTTGGCAGGCGGCTCGACCGGCCCGTTGCCAACCTCGGCTTCTCCGGCAACGGCCGGATGGATCCGGGGGTGGGAGACCTCCTCGCCCGCGTCGATGCCGCCTGCTACGTGATCGACTGCCTGCCCAACATGAACGCCGAGATGGTGCGCGAGCGGTGCCTCCCGCTCGTGAAGCGGCTGCGCGCGGCCCGGCCGGACACGCCGATCATCCTGGTGGAGGACCGCCGGTTCACGAATGCCTGGATCACGGCGGGCAAGGAGGCGTTCCACGACGCCAACCACGCCGCGCTCAAGGAGGCATTCGACACGCTGCGCCGGGAGGGCGTGCAGGGCCTGTGGTACATCCCGGGCGACACCCTGCTCGGCGACGATAGCGACGCCACGGTCGATGGTTCGCATCCCACCGACCTCGGGTTCGTGCGCCAGGCCGATGCGTTCGAACCAGTGCTCCGCTCCGCCCTTGGCATGCCGAAATGAGCCGGCCCTACGGGCGGAGCGTGCGGGCGATCTCGGGGGCGAAGTAGGTGAGAATGCAATCGGCGCCCGCCCGCTTCATCACAAGCACGCTCTCGACGGCTGCCTTCCGCCCGTCGAGCCAGCCGTTGACGGCCGCGGCCTGGATCATCGCGTATTCCCCGCTCACCTGGTAGGCGAGCGTGGGCACGCCGAAGGCCTGCTTCACCCGCCAGATCACGTCGAGCGCGGTGCCGGCCGGCTTCACCATCACCATGTCGGCCCCTTCGGCGAGGTCGAGGGCAACCTCGCGCAGGGCCTCGTCGGTGTTGGCAGGATCCATCTGGTAGGTCTTCTTGTCGGCCACGCCGAGCGCCGCCGCGGTGGCAAGGGCGGCATGGCTGCCGAGCGCGTCGCGAAATGGCCCGTAGAACGCCGACGCGTACTTCGCCGCGTACGACAGGATGCACACGTCGTGCCGACCTGCCGCATCGAGCGCCGCGCGGATCGCCCCGACCCGGCCATCCATCATGTCGCTCGGCGCCACGACGTGGCAGCCGGCCTCGGCCAACACGACCGCCTGCCGGCGGAGCACATCCACCGTCTCGTCGTTGAGAATCCTGCCGTCGCGGAGGAGGCCGTCGTGGCCGTGCGTCGTGTAGGGGTCGAGCGCCACGTCGCAGATGATGCCCACCGCATCGCCCGTCTCCTTGCGCACCGCCCGCACCGCGCGGCAGAGCAGGTTGTCGGCATCGAGAGCGAGGCGACCGTCGTCGGTCTTGTGGCGGGCGTCGAGCACCGGAAAGAGTGCGATTGCCGGAATGCCGAGGGTGGCGGCCTCGGCTGCCGCCTTCACGATGCCGTCGATCGAGAGCCGCTCCACGCCCGGCATGCTCGCCACCGGGTGGCTCGCCTCGTGCTCGTGGACGAACAGCGGCCAGATGAGGTCGGCCGGCGCAAGAGCCGTCTCGGCGACCATCCGGCGCAGCCAGTCGTGCTGACGCGTGCGGCGGAGGCGGGTCGTGGGATAGCGGCCGGGATGATGGGGCATGGGACGGTGTTACCGCGTGGCGATGGCGCAGGAAGTATCTGTTTCCCAGACGACGATTCGCTGCACGACGACCGGCAGATCGCCGAGCACCGTGGGAGCCACCACGTCGAGCAGATAGCGGGCCATGTTCTCGGCGGTCGGGTTGTACGGCAGCACGAAGGTCTTGCTGGGTTCGACGAGCGCGAGCGCCGAAATGCCGTTCGTGTCGTCAGCCGACACGATGAAGCCGTGGTCCCAGTGCTCGTCGATCCAGCCGAGGAGCCGCCGCTTGATCACGGCGAAGTCCACGATCCGGCCGACCTCGTCGAGCACGGCGCCGCCGTCCCGCGAAGCCACCTCGACGTCCACCTTGTAGTTGTGGCCATGGAAGAATGCGCACTTCCCCTCGTGGCCGAGGAGCCGGTGCCCCGCGCAGAACGACAACTGCCGCATGATCGAAAGCTGCGTCGAGCCGGAGGCGGGCATGGCGAAGGCGTCCTGCTCTGGGGCCGTCAGGCGGAGACGGCCGCTCCCGTCGCGGGCTCGATCCGGATCGGCTGGATGTCGAATTTCGGGTTTTGCCCGAGGAACCGGCAGGGATTGTTGTGGAACACCTCGATGGCTTCCTGCAACGAGTGCCCCCGCCGGCGAAACTCGAGAATGCACTCCTGGAGCGTGAAGGGATCGCTCGGACCCCAGTCGGCCGACGAGTTCACGAGAATCCGCTCCGTGCCGTACTTCTCCAGCATGTCCACCGCCCGCTTGGGCGAGCACTTCGTGATCGGATAGAGCGTGAAACCGACCCAGTAGCCCGCATCAAGGCAGGGGCGGATCGTCTGCTCCTCGACGTGGTCGATCCAGATCCGCTCGCGATCGACGTTCATCCCCGCGAGCACTTCGAGCACCCGCTTCGTGCCATGGGCCTTGTCGGCCAGGTGCGGCGTGTGGATCAAGACGAGCTGGCCGTGCCGCATCGCGATCTCGACGTGCGCCTCGAGCGACTCGCACTCATTTCGAGTCGACTTGTGCAGCCCCGTCTCGCCCACCCCGAGCACCGTCGGCTTGGCGAAGAACTCCGGAAAGTGCTTCAGCACCTCGCGCGTGAGCACGGGGTTTTCGGCCTCCTTCGGGTTCACGGCCACCCACGAAAAATGCCGGATGCCGTACTGCGCCGCCCGCGTCGGCTCGAACTCGCTGATCTGCCGGAAGTAGTCGATGAACGTCTCGGGATACTTCCGGTCGAACCCCGCCCAGAACGCCGGCTCGGCCACGGCCACGACGCCGCTCATCGCCATCCGCTCGTAGTCTTGCGCGGTGCGGGCGATCGCGTGGTAGTGCGGCTGGATGATCTGCATGGGTGTCGTCCCGGCGGGCGGGCGGTGCTAGACGGTGGCGAACAGTTCGAGAAGCGCGACGGTGCGCTCCTGGGACGGCTTTTGCTCAGCGACGATCTCGAGCGCCCGGCGGATCACGGCCAGCCTCTTTTCATCCGTGGCCGCCTGACCGTTGCGATCGCCAGCCCGGGCCACGGCGGCGTCATAGCGGTCGAGATACGCGGCGATTTCGAGCAGCTGGTGCCGCGACTCGAGAAAGTAGGTCTCGACGACTTGGGAGGGGGTGAGCATGGGTATGACTCGGGAACTACAGAACTCTTCAATAATACATCGCTCTCCAAGCAACGGGAGGGCGTGCTGTTTGAGGCGTATTCATCGAATCGCCTTCAGCGTGTCTGCTTCCCATCAACGCGCCCAATCCGGCTCGAGGCTGCCCCATACCATCTCGCCGGACGCTCGCTGCGCCCATCCTGGGCTTCACTCGCTCGGATGTGCCTGCGCTCCGGCATCCTGCCTGCGCTGGTCGCATACGCCGTCTCAATGGTAGAGGCAACCCCGAGCCTCCCGTCTGGAAGCCCGAGGCGTGAGCCGAAGGGAATACGCGTCGTGTTTCGCCACCGGGGCATCCTCTCGGCTTACGCCTCGGGCTTTCGTTGAGGAGGCTTCGGGCTCCCCGTGTCCCGGGAGCCGGCGTAGCTGACCAGCGTAGGCATGGATGCCGGAGCGCAGGCAGGTCCGAGTGAGTGGAGGCCTGGAGGGCCGGAATGAACGTCCGGCGACGGGATATGGGGAGTCCGAAGCCGGCGCGCCCCACGTTCAAAGCGCCGCGTCATGTCGCCGGCTGCACGAGCACGAGCACGACGCTCACGGCGTTGAAGAGGGCGTGGGCCAGGATGCCGGGGACGATCGAGCCGGTCTGGCGGGCAAGCAGGCCGAGCACGATGCCCAGCCCCACCAGCGGCACCCAGGCGAGCCCTTGGCCGACGTGCGCGGCGGCAAAGAGCACGGCCGCGCCGGCGATCGCGAGCCCGCCGGCCTGGGCCACTCCGAAGCTGAGCGTGAGCCGCCGCTCGAGCCAGCCCTGGAGAATGCGTCGAAAGAACAGCTCTTCGACGATCGGCGCCACGACGCAGGCGGCCAGCCACACGAGCGCCACGGATGCTGCGTCGCGATGGTCGGTGAGAAAGTCGACGATCGGATGGCGATACGACACGATTCGATCAAGGATCGCGGCCAGGCCGAGAAGCGGCGCGAGCACGAGGGCCACCGTGCCCACGGCCTGCCGAACAGCCGCCGGCCAATCGGCCACGTGAAGCCCGAGCCCCTGCCACGATGCCCCGCGCCGGCGGAGGTGCAGGATCGCGAGCGCGGCGGCGGCGCCCGTCGCGAGCATGCCGGAGATGAGTTGCTGCCGCACGGGCGGCGGCCTCGTGCCAAGCGAAGCCGCGACCGACTGCAAGAGGATCGCCACCACCACGATCCACAGCACGTCCATGCCGTCCCAGGCGACGGGCGCATTCGCTCCCGGCCGTACGATCGGCTCACCACGCTGGAAACGCGCGGCGAGCAGCCCCATCATTGAGAGGCTGCTCAGAATTGCGACTGCCGCTGCGCCGAGGCCTATCGTCGGCGCCGCGAGGAGGTCAGACACGAGGCCGTCCGCTGCGGCGTCCTGCACGGCTCACCCCGGCTTTCCGGCCACGAGCGCGCCTGCCTTCGCGAGGTATTCCACTCCCGACCAGGCTGTCGTGATCACTGCCGCCCACGCCGCGCCCGTCGCGGCTGTGCGGAGTTCGACACCGGCAATCGCCGCCTCGGGCCAGGTGCGGGCCGCGAGCTCGAGCGCGACGGCGGCGCACTGCAGCACCATCTTGAGCTTGCCGGAGAGCCCTGCGGAAAAGTCTTGGCCCATCCGCTCCATCTCGGCCCGCACCGCCGTCACGACGAGCTCACGCACCACCACGACGACGGCCATCCAGGGGGCGATCGCCGATGCCTCGCCGCGGGCGGCGAGCAGCACGAACGCGCCGCACACGAGCACCTTGTCGACGAGCGGGTCGAAGATCCGGCCGAGGCGGCTGATCTGCCCGAAGCGTCGGGCCCACCAGCCGTCGACCCAGTCGGTCGAGGCCGCCAGAAGAAACAGCCCGAGGGCGTTAGCCCACGCCGCCCGCTCGATCGCCACGAAGCACGCGATCGCGATCACGAGCCGCGCCGCCGACAGCACGTTCGGCACCGTCCACATGCGGTCGAGGTCTGCGCTCGTTGCCATAACACCCGTAGGACAGGCTTCAGCCTGTCAAGAACGCCGACTGAGTCCCGCAAGCCGGGCAGGCGAAAGCCTGTCCTACGGGAAGGCGGCAGATGGAGGCAGTCACCTTTTTTCTCATACCACCACGCCCGCGAGGTCGTAGCCGCTCGACGCGACGATCTCGACGGGCAGAATCTTCCCCGTCAGTGGCTGCTTGGCTGACGTGCCGGGGGCAGTCACATACACCACGCAGTCGATGTCGGGCGCGTCGGCATACGACCGGCCGATCCACACGTCCTCGCGCTCCGTGCTCTGGCTGTCGATGATCACGTCGAGCGTGCGGCCGATCTGGCTGCGGGCGTGGGCGTGGGCGATCGGCTGCTGCATCCGCATCAGTTCGTCGCGGCGGGCGATCTTCTCCGCCTCGTCCATGTGGCCGTCGAGCTTGGCGGCCGGCGTGTCGGGCTCGAGCGAGTAGGTGAACACGCCGGCGCGCTCGAACTTCCACGTGCGGGCGAAGTCGAGCAGTTCCTCGAACTGCGGCCGCGTCTCCCCCGGAAATCCCGTGATGAACGTCGTCCGCAGCACGAGTCCCGGAATCCGCTCCCGCAGCTTGCCGAGCAGCTCCTCCGTCGGCCCGCGGGCCACGCGGCGTTGCATCCGCTTGAGCACTGGATCGCTCGCGTGCTGGAGCGGCATGTCGAGATAGGGCACGATCTTCTTGCTACCGGCGATCGCGTCGATCAGCCGGTCGCTGAAGTACATCGGGTAGAGATACATCAGCCGGATCCACTCCAGCCCATCCACCTGCTCCAGCTCGGCGAGCAATTCCACGAGCCGGGGCTCGCCGTAGTGGTCCATCCCGTAATACGTCGTGTCTTGGGCGACGATCACGAGCTCCTTCGTGCCGTCGGCCGCGAGCTCCCGCGCCTCGCGCAGCACCTCCTCGATCGGCTTCGTGGCGTGTTTGCCACGCATCTTGGGGATCGCGCAAAACGTGCACGTGCGATCGCAGCCTTCCGAGATCTTGAGGTAAGCCATGTGCCGGGGCGTGACCCGCATCCGCCCCGAATCGTCGAGGGCCCGGGCCGGCGCCGGCTTGAACACGCTCCGCTGCTCTCCGAGCCGGCCGACGAGCCGCTCGGCCGTCCGCGCCACCTCGTCGCGGGAGAACACGCCGATCACGGCATCCACGCCCGGCAGTTCGTCGAAGAGCTTCTCCTTCTGCCGCTCCGCGAGGCAGCCAGCCACGATCACGCCGCGGGTCTTGCCGGCCTTCTTGAGATCGAGCATCTCGTTCACGGCCGCATACGACTCGGCCCGCGAGGCGTCGATGAAGGCGCAGGTGTTCACGATCACGAGGTCCGACCCCGTCGGCTCGCCCACGAGCTGCCAGCCGTCATCCCGCAACAGGCCGAGCATTCGCTCAGTGTCGACGAGATTTTTGGGGCAGCCGAGGCTCACGACGGCGAACGTGCCGCGGCAGGTGGCCGGATCGATCGCCTGCACGGCGGGCAGCACGCTCGAGCCGGCGCCGCAGGTGGCGGTGGCCGCGGGATCGACGATCGGCAGCGTGCTCATGCGCGGGAGGCGATCAGCTTGTCGAGCTCCTCGCGGAGCTTCGGCAGGATCGCGTCGTAGGGAAAGGCGCCGAGCTCGGCGCTCTTGCGCTTGAGGTTCACGTGCGTAGGGCCGCACCACAGGCCCAGGTCGGCGTCGTCGGTCTCGCCCGGCCCGTTCACGCGGCATCCCATCACGGCGATCGTGATCGCGTGCTCCTTGGCGTAGGTCGTCATCTCCTTGACCTGGCTGGCGAGCTCGATGAAGGCCTCGTTTTCCACGCGCGAGCAGCTCGGGCAGGAGATGATATTGAGCGAGGCGAGGCCGTAGTCGACCACGCTCCGCACGCGGCCAGCCGCGATGTCGGCGAGAATCGCCTCTGCCGCTGCGATCTCCTCCCCCTTGCGGGAGTTCGGCACCGTGAGCGACACCCGCACGGTGTCGCCGATCCCCCGCGAGATCAGCTGCTCGAAGGCGATCCGCGTCTTGATGATCCCGTCGGGCGGCATCCCCGCCTCCGTCACGCCGAGGTGCAGGGGCACGTCGGGACGGGCCTCCGCAAATCGCTTATTGACGTCGATCACCTTCCGCGGATCGGAGTCTTTGAGCGACACCGCATATCGCGTGAACCCGAGCGAATCGAGCAGCGCGCAGTGTTCGAGGGCGCTGGCGAGCATCGGGCCGATCGAGTCGTCCTCCGCGAACTGTTCCTTCTTGGCCGGATCCACGCTGCCGCAGTTCACGCCCACCCGCAGTGCGCAGTCGTTGGCGGCGGCCACGTCGGCGATGAACTTCACCTTGTCCTGCCACGGCTTCGTGGGCTCGTGGTGGTAGAGATGGCCGGGGTTGTAGCGGAGCTTGTCGACATGCGGGGCCACCTCGAGGGCGAGGCGATAATTTTCCTGCAGGTCGATGGCCAGGTTCGCCGGCGTGCCGGCCCGGATGGCGGGCAGCGCCGCGGCGTCTTTCTTCGAATCGACGGCGATGCGCACCACGCCCGCCCCCGCCTTCCGCAGGTCTTCGACCTGGGCGAGCGTGGCCTCCACGTCCTGCGTGTGGGTGGCCGTCATGCTCTGCGCGGCGATCGGGTGGCCGGCTCCGATCGTGATCGAGCCGATCTTCACCGGCCGCGTGGGATTTCGTGTGATCTCGACCAAACCAGTCGTCTCCGGTGACACTTTTCCTGCCCCAACCATAGCAGACAGCCGCCTGCGGGCGGAGTGCCCATGCGCTACGAACCTGCCCTCCATATCGTCCTTCACGAGCCGGAAATCCCGCCCAATGCCGGGAACGTGGGCCGGACCTGCGTGGCGATCGGGGCCAAGATGTGGCTCGTGCGGCCGCTGGGTTTCAAACTCGACGATTACTACCTCCGCCGGGCCGGCCTCGACTACTGGGACGAACTCGAGTGGGAGGTGGCCGACTCGTGGGCCGACCTCGTGGCCCGGCTCGCCCGCGTGGGCCGCGAGCCGAACTGGCTGCTCGAAGTGGACGGGCCACGGCAGTACACCGACGTGACGTTCACGAGAGGCGACGTGCTCGTGTTTGGCCGCGAGTCGACGGGGCTGCCCCGCGACCTGCTGACGGCCAGCCCGGAAAAGCACCTCTCAATTCCGTCGCGGCCGCAGGTGCGGAGCCTGAACCTCGCCAACTGCGTGGCGCTCGTCGCCTACGAGGCCGTGCGGCAGTGGGGCGGTGTGAAGTAGGACAGGCTTCAGCCTGTCTCGATCGCCGACAGGCTAAAGCCTGTCCTACTTTCCCGCTTCAGGCCCGGAGGGCCGGGTGTGCACCAGCCGACGGAGGTCGGCCAAGCGGCGGTCGGCACGATGCCGAGCCGACGCGTGAAGTCAAGTCTCTATTTCGTAGCCCTTGCGGACGGGCCGTGAGAGCATCGCGTTGGCCTGGTCGTCGCCCACGATCTGCTCGGCGGCATCGTCCCACTTCAGCGACCGTCCGAGCCGGGCGCTGATGCCCGCCAGATGGCAGATGTTGAGCATCCTCATGTGGGAGTGGACGTCGGAGATCGGCTCCTTCTGGTTCTTCGCGCAATACAAAAAGTTGGCCCAGTGCCCCTTGCGCTCGTCGTGCTCCATCGGCAGGTTTTTGTAGACCTTCGCGAGCGCCCCTTCCGGCAGCGGGTCGTCCTTCAAGGCCTCGACCGGCTCGCCCGAGAGCTTGCCGCGGCTCACGAAGATTCGCCCCTTCTCCCCTTCGATGAGCACGCCGTTGTCGGTGTCGTGGCGGATCACCATCTGGGTGCCGCCCGGGAAGTCGACGGTGAAGTGAAATTCCGTCGCCGTGTTGTAGCGGTCGCGCTCCACCGGCATGCCGTCCTTGAACGCCACCGGATGCTTCGCCGTGCCGCCGATCGCGGTCGGGCCTGCCGTCTGACCATTGAGCATGAGGGCCCAGGTGGCGATGTCGACATGGTGCGCGCCCCAGTCAGTGAGCTTGCCGCCCGAATATTCGTACCACCAACGAAACTCGTAGTGGCAGTTTGTGTTCGGCCGTGGCAGCTTCTCCTTGCCGTCCTTGTCTTTCGTGGCCGGCCCCTGCAAAAACCGGAAGTCCGTCGCCGGCACCTGGCCCTGCCAGCGGTCCCAGTTCAGCCCCGCGGGCACGGCGGCGACGGGGATCACAGGGCTCGACGACGCTGGGCCGATCGCCGCCTGCACCCGCTTGATCCGGCCGAGCCGCCCTTCGGCGACGAGCGCCATCGCAGTCACGAACAGTTTGAACGCACTGCGCTGCTGCGTGCCCACCTGCACGATGCGCCCGGTCTCCTTTTGAACCTTTCGAATGAGCTTGCCTTCATCGATCGTGAGCGTGAGCGGCTTTTCGCAATACACGTCCTTGCCGGCGAGCATCGCCTCGACGACCGGCTTCGTGTGCCAGTGGTCCGGCGTGGCCACGTGGATCACGTCCACGTCCTTGCGCTCGAGCACCTTCCGGTAGTCCTCGAACACGGCGGCCTTGCCGCCTGCATGCTTGGCGTTGAAGCCCGCGGCCCGATTCGCATCCACATCGGCGATCGCCACGATGTCGATCCAGTCCTTGGCGGCCCCGATGTTGGCGTTGGCGATGTCACCGGAGCCGATCAGGCCGAGCGCCACGCGGTCGTTCTTCGCCTTCGTCTCGTCGGCGAGCGTCCGCTGCGTCCAGTGAAAATACGGCACGGCCGCGACGGCCGCTCCCGTGGCACACGTGGAGAGAAAACCGCGGCGAGAGTTGGGCATGAACGAACCTCGTCTCAGAACTGGGTGAATGAATCCGCGAAATAGCATAACGCGGGATGGCTCAACAAGGGGACGACAGGCTGAAGCCTGTCCTACATGCCCAGTCCCCCGTAGAGCGGTAAATGCCGGTAGTAGACCTCGAGCATGCAGGCACAGAGGCTCGTCATGAAGAGCCGGCCGCCCACGTAGCCCCACTGGTCGTTGGCCGGATCCCAGCTTCCTTTCTCGCGGCCGCTCGTCACTTGGGCGGGCACGAGCTGCTCCTGCATGCGCCGGTTCCACGCGTCCCACGCCCCGCCGCCGACATGGTGGCAGACCTGCGTTTCGTAGTACCACGCATACGCGTTCTTGCGCCGGTAGTCGAAATCGATCGGCGCTTCGCGCAGGAGCAGGGCGACGCCCGACGTGATCCGCGGGTCGTCGGGCTTCCAGCCCAGATAGAGCCGGCAGAGCAGCGCCTCGGCGGTGAGCGCCGGACGGAAGTCGAAGTTTTTTTGCCCGGGGCTGATCTGGTAGCCATAGCCCTTCTCGGGCGACACGAACACGCCGTCGAGAAACCTCGTCAGCCGCTCGAACGTTTCCGCGGGCACCGCAAGCCCGGCCATCTCGCCACTCTTGAGCGCCATCAGAAACCAGCCCGTCACCGACATGTCGCCGCGGTTGTCGCCTCCGGGCCGCGGCGGTTGATACCGCCAGCCGCCGTCGGGCATCTGCGCGGCGACTGCATATTCGAGCGCGCGCCGGGCCGGCTCCGCAAACTGCGGATCCTGCGTCATGCCAAACGCTTCGCAGAGCGCGATCGTGATCTGCCCGTGGGCATACATCTGGTGCTGTTCGATCATCGTGCCCACGTCGAACGTGCCGTCGGCAGCCTGCGTGCGAAGGAGCGCTTTCCAGGCCTTCGCCACCGCCGCGCGATACTCCCCTGCGGCCGGCGTGTTTCCAGCTCCCTGGAGCGCGAGGATCGCGAGTGCAGACGCGGCCAGCCGATTCTCCTGCCTGCTGCCATCCATATATGGCCCTTGCAGACTCCACAGGCCGTCCTTTCGCTGCTGCCGCACGATCCATTCGAGCGCGAGCCCCACGGCTGACTCGGTCTCGGCCGTGCCACCGCCCGCCCCGAGCAGCTGCTGCCGCTGCTCGGCACTCCGGCCCGAAAGACCAGCCGCCAGCGCGGTCGGTGGCGGTGCGGCGGGCAGCCCTGGAGGCACGGCGGCGACCGGGGCGATCGGTTCGGGCTCCGGCGGGGTCTGCGGGGTGCTCCGCTGCATGTCGCGTTGCTCGGGTTGCGCGGCCGGCTCGACCTTCGCCACCTCGGGCTTGATGACGACGGCCGGCGGTACCGCCTCATCCTCCTCGGCTTCCTTCTTTCCGCCAGGTTCGGCGTCGGCCGAACCGAACGACAGTTCGAGCCGCAGCCTCTCTTGCACGCGCTCGCGGACGCCGATCACGGCGAGCACGAGCAAGAGCAGCACGTGCACCGCGAGGCTCGCGGTGAAGGCCGGGCTCTTTGCCACGGCCGTGTTCCACCGTTCGCGAAGCATCGCCCACGAGAACCCGGCGGGCTCGTCGCGCCGACGCGGCGGCTCAGTTCCGTCGATCCGTGTCTTGAACGGCGCCCGTGCCCCCGGCGTCGGCTCCCAGGGCAGACCGCCCACGACCGACGTCGACTGTGACGGCGGGCCAGGATCGGGAAAGACAGGGCGCTCTGACTGCGGCATGCCCGCAGTGTCGTGCCGCAGGCCACGGCGAGTCCACCTCGACTTCACCGCTCCCTGCGAACGCTCGCCGCGAATTCGGGCCCGTTTTGCAGCGACCCTTCATTTTCGCGCGACCGTGGGCTATTCTTCCGGCACACCCAAATGACGCGGGGTGGAGCAGCCCGGTAGCTCGCGAGGCTCATAACCTCGAGGTCGTAGGTTCGAATCCTACCCCCGCCACTTCACGCAAGCCCGGCCATCCATGGCCCGGGCTTGCTTGCTTTCGGGCCCGCCCTCCAGTGAGCCGGTTGGGCAGGACGTTGAGGGTCTGCTGATCGTGCTGCTCCGGATGGACGAGGCCGTCGTGCAGCACTTGATGCGAGGGGGAGGCGGCTCGCCGACGCCGGGGGGCGGGTGCACAAGCCCGACTCCCTGTTCATGGAGGCCGTCCGGCCCCCGGGGTCCCTTTAGATGGGGTACTGCGCTGTCGGAGTGATGGTGCCTCGCACGCCCAGTTGATAGGCCCGGGCTACGAGCGCGTTGTACTCGGCCTCAGAGGCGACCTGGTCACGGGTCAGGATGGTGCCCGACGTTCCGCTTGCGTCGCTGACGATCGCCCATCTGTAGTCCGGGGCGTAGTCGAGGATCCAGTAGTTGCCCGGCTCGTTCCGGTTGGGCGCGCCGGAGAAGCTCACGTTGAGGCGGGTGATGGCGGCGTTGACCGGCACCGCTGACCCGGTGGTTTCCCACGCTGAGCCGTCGGGGTCGTAGTTGCCGGAATTCTTCAACTCAATGGTGCTGTCTGCCTGGGGCGTGAAGTCCGCTTTGACGTTGACGAGCACGACGGATGGGTCTTGCTTCACGCTGCCCTGTTCATACCAGCGGCCTGCGTACTGATTGATATCAACTGGCGGCGGCGCGGGCAGCACGGTGACCCCCGTCTCGCCCATCACGATCGGCTGGTTTTGGACGTAGGTGCCATCGTTGGGATTGCCGTAGATGCCGTAGAAGGGATCAGTGGGCCCGCGCCCTTCATAGATGTCGTTGATCCAGCCGGTGGCGAGCGTGATCGCGGCGCTCAGGGCGCTGCCGTCGTCAAACTGGACGCCGACGAACTGGTCGGGACTCAGTGCCGCAAGCTGCTCCGTGGTGCGGCCCCAGTTATTCGCGGCCTGCGGCGGTGAGGCGATCTGGTAGAGCGGGATGCCCGCGTCATTGAGCTTCTCGAACGATGCGGCGAACTCGTCCACGCCGGCAACGCCGTCGAACATCACCACGCCCAGCAGGTTTTCGGCGGCGCCGTTGTCGACGGTGCGGCCCGCCACCTCGGCGGCGAAGCCGCCTCCCGTGAGCTGCCCGGCAAACAGGATCCGCTCGGGCAGCACGCCCTGATAGCCGGCGGCGGTCGCGCTCGTGGCGAGCGCCACACGGTCACCGAGCATCATGTCGGCGACCGCCTGCTGCATGGCCGCGCTGCCGAGATATCGCCCCGGCTGGGTCGGGATCTCGAAGGAGCTGATCACAGGCACCACGACGATGCTGTTGGTCTGGCCCGCGATCTGGGCCGCCAGCGCGGCCAAAGCCGCTGTGTCGCCGCGTTGGAGCCAGACGACGCCGTTGGCCGAGACCCTGCCGTCGGCCTGGGTCGGGAAGTACCAGTCCGCCGACGTCACGTAGCCCCCGGGGCTATACGGGATGGTGAGCGACGAGCTGCCGGCTGTCACGCCGGTCACGCCGTTGCCGAACGGCGGAGCGATGGTCGCAGGCAGGCCGTTGCCGCCGGTGTTGACCGCAGGCCCTGGTGCAAATCCGACCAGCTCGCCAATATCCGCCAGCTCTGCATCGATCCTTCGATCTTCCGCCGACAACACATTTGCGATCGGGCTGGGCAGTGCCGTTGCCGCGGTCTCGCCCAGCACAATCGCCAGATCTGCCGGAGCATAGGAACCGTAGAAAGGCGCATTCGGCGTGCTGCCGGAATACATGTCGTTGATCCAGCCGGCGGTCAGGAAGCGGGCGGCTGCCGCATTGCCGGGCAGCGACCGCGTGGTCACTCGCTGGGTCACGATATCGTCGGCGACGCTGCTGCCCGCAATGGCATCGACGTGCGAACCGCCGGTGAGCACCACGCCGCGGAACCGGCCGGGATCGACCGCCAGGAGCGCATTCGTGGTCGCACCATACGCGTTCCAGAGCTGCGCGGGCGCCGCGAGCTGGTAGACCGGGATGGAGCGGGAATCGAGCGCGGCCACCTGCGTGGCGAAACTGCCGCTGTCGTCGAAAGCGCCGCCGGAGACGCCGTCGTACATGACCACGCCCGCGAGGTCGCTCGACACGACGTTCTGCGCGGCGTAGTCGGCCGCGACCGCGGTCATGAACCCGCCGCCCGCGGAATGACCGGCAAGCACGAACTTCCCCGTGAGTTCAGAAGCCTCCCCGGCATAGCCGGCCGCCACCGCGCTGGCGATGAGCGCGGATCGGTCGCCCTCGAACAACGCCGCCAGGGCCCGCGTGGTCGCAGCGTCAGCGAGCGACCAGTTCATGCTGGTCGGCAGTGACGGTGTGACCACGATGCTGTTGGTCTGCCGCGCGAGCTCGACGGCCAGGGCGGCGAGGGAGCTCCCGGCGGCGCCGGAGGCATGCTGCAGCCAGATCACGCCCTGAGCGTCGACGGTGCCGTCGACTTGCGTCGGGAAATACCAGTCGGCAGGCGCTACCACACCGCTGCCAAAGGGGATCGCAAGCGTGGAACTGCCCACCTGCACGCCGCTGACGCCGTTGGTCGTCCCGGGCAGGTGTGGGGCTCCCGCATCGAGAATGGCCGCAATGTCCGGCGTCGAGTCGGTCGTGGGCACGCTGGCCACCGCGGCCTGCATTCCGGCCGGCGCCGGCACAAACTCTGCCCAGCCCTGCCCGCGAAGCGACATCACGAACGCCCCGCCCGTAAACGATCCGGCAATCCGGCTCACGCGTCCCTGGGAGTTCACCCACACGTCCACCGGAACGGGGCTCGTGTCGCGGCCGATCGTCGGGGCGGCCTGCAGGCCTGCGAGCGGGATCATGCCTGCGAAGGTGGAGACCCCGACGACGGCCCGATAACGCCGGCCGTACGAGTCGATGCCCAGGTACTGCGAGCTCTTCGCAAACTCGAGCCCCGGAAGCGTCTGCACGGGCGTCAGCGACGTGGCCAGGAGGTTCCCTCCGAGCACAGTGCGGTGCAGGCCCGGCGGAGGCACAACCCCCGGCGGAGGCACCATGAATGCGAGGGAGGCATCGATGTCGAGCACTGCCGTGCGGGTGTCGAGCCACCCGGTCGAATAGGCCGACACCACGAAGGCCTCGACTCCGACGTCGAACGAATAGCTGCCGGCCTTCTGCGCCCGAAAGGCCGCCCGCCCCACCTCGTTCAGTTCGAGCATCAGGCCCGTGGCGGTCTGGATGAGCCGGCTTCCCGAAATGGTGCCGTCAAGATAGTTCTCGATCTGGCCGAGGGCGTTGTCGCCAATCTCGCTGCCCAGCACGAGCGAACCGCTGCATGCCCCCGTCGCCGCGACGCCGAATCCGCCGTTGGAGATGATCTCATTGCGGGCCCCTGTGGCCTGACCGCCGATCGTGATGCCCCGCGCAGCCTCGAGCGACACGCCATTGCCAGCGTTGCTGCTGAAGGAACTCCCGGAGATCACGGTGCCCGCATAGCCCCCAGGGCCGACGAAGAGCCCCACGCCATTGCCCGTGCTCGTCACGCCCGTGATTCGCGATCCATTCGACCCGCCGGCGAAGCGGATGCCGGCCCCGCCGAATCCGCTGATCGTGCGGGCTTCGGCAAGGGGTGAGAACACGACGTTGTGCACGTTCGCCCCGATCACGAAGCCGCTCGTGCCGGGGGCGGTGCCCGATCCGTCGAGCGTGAGCCCGCCGCCCACGAGCACGCTCCGGGCCTGCGCCAGCGTGATGCCCTGCAGGGGCAGCCAGCTGCCGACGTCTCCGGCCATCGTGATCGCTCCTCCGGCGGAGAGCTGCAACCTGGCGGTTCCATCGATCGTGGACGAGAAGGAGATGTCGCCGCCGGCCTGAAGGGCCACGCCGTTGAGGAGCGTCACGCCACCGCCAAACGACTGAGAACCCCTGGGGGTCGTCACGCCAGCCGCCAGGAGAATCCCATGGGCAACGCCTTCGCCCTGCGTCGCGAGGTTCACGGCGCCCGAGGTCTTCGCCACGATCCGTCCGGCGACGGTGATCGTGTCGCTCGCCCCCGCGCCGGTGTCGATGGTGAAGCCCTGCGCGATGGCCCCGCGGACGACGGCGGCGAGGTTCACACCGCCGGGGCCGATCGCGATCGAATCCGTGGCCGCTCCGCCCACGATCGAAAGGCCCGCGAACCTCGTGATCTTTTTCAGGTCCACCGTGATCGTGTCGGCCACGGCATTGACGGAGAGCCCATTGACTGGAGCGGCCATGGCGAGCGTGCCGGCCGTTGCGGCGGTGATCGTCAGCCTGGCTGTTCGTGCGTCGTACGAGGTGGCAAGGTTCGTGATCGCCGCGCCTTCCGGGTCGAGCGTGAGCACGACCCGATTGCCCACGAGGCCGACGAGGACGTCGTCGGCCGCCAGCATGGCCCGGGGCTCGAGGCCCTCGATGCCCGGATGCCTGCCTGCCGAACGGTCGCCGCGCTTTCGGCTTCCGCCCCTGGTCCGCCGACGACGACTGAACAGCCTGGATTGCAGGAGCGGGATCGATTGCAGGAGCGGGGCCATCGGTTCCTCGTGAGAGAGCGGGTAGGACCGCAAAATTCTCGCATCCTAGACCACAGTGTGCGATGCCGCCAAAGATGGGTGCGAGGGTGAGAGATTCGCCCACTCAATCCGCCCGCCCTTCAGCCGGACGGACCTCTCCGGCCATAATGGCCTCACAGCCAGCGCGTTTTGTTTCTGCGCGGGCTTCAGCCCCGGATCAGGAGTCATTCATGGTCGCGCGGTCCACGATCGCATCGGTCCTCCTCGCCACGCTCATGGCGGCCGCCTGGTCGCCCTCCGCTTCCGCCTGCTCCCGGGCCACGTGGATCGGCCGCGACGGCAGCGTGATCACCGGGCGGTCGATGGACTGGCCCTACGATTTCAACACGCACTTCTACGTGATCCCGCGCGGCACGAAGAACGTCGGCATCCGCGGCGGGCTGGAGTGGGAGAGCCGCTACGGCGCCGTCGTCGCCGCAGGCTCGATGACCCCGGGCGGGCCGATCGACGGCGCGTTCGACGGGCTCAACGAGAAGGGGCTGGGGGCCAACCTGCTCTATCTGGCCGAAGCCGATTTCGGGAAGGAGCCCTCCCCGCCCAAGCCGAAGATCTCGATGGGCGCGTGGGTGCCGTACGTGCTCAGCCGCTATGCGACGGTCGCGGAGGTGGTGGCCGACTTCCAGAAAGACCCGCTTTACATCGTGCCCGCGAACTTCGGCCCGGGCGGTGCGGGGCATCCGACGATCCACCTCTCCGTCACCGATGCCTCTGGCGATTCGGCGATCATCGAATACATCGCCGGCAAGCCCGTGATCCACCACGACCGCCGCTTCCAGGTAATGACCAACAGCCCCGTCTTCGAGCAGCAGCTCACGCTCAATCGCTATTGGGAGCGGATGGACGGAGCGAAGGTGCTGCCCGGCTCGCATCAGTCGGAAGACCGCTTCGTGCGGGCCAGCTACTACCTCAAGCGGCTCGGCGACGCGGAGACCGATCCCCGCAAGCAGGTGGCCGGCGTGATGAGCGTGATGCGCAACGTGTCGGTGCCCTGGGGCGCGCCCGATCCCGAGCATCCGAACATCGCTCCGACCTACTGGCGCACGGTGCTCGACCACGGGCGGCGGGGCTACTATTTCGAGAGCGCCTTGAGTCCGTATGTCGTCGGCGTGGACCTGACGAAGATCGACTTCGCCCCGGGTTCGGGCATCCGATCGGTCGCGCTCGAGGGGGAGAAGGCCTACCAGCTTTCCGGAGACATCTCCGCCGAGTTGAAGCCCGCGCAGCCGATCGCCTATCTGGCCCCCTGACGACGTTGCGAAGCCGCTGCTTCCCACGAACGGTTGCCCCCGTCCAGCAAACGCCCCCGGACATTTGCGGCCAACGCCTCGGTCCGCCTGGCTCGTCGTCGGCCTGCTCGTGCCGGATTGAGACCGTTGAGGAAACGCATGACAGGCTGAAGCCTGCCATACAGCAGCAAGCGGGACGCTTGCCCCACAGGTCGGCAATCGCCGTGCCAAACAGGATTGCCGGCATGGACCCCGCGGAGACTTTTTACATTCCCACGGCGCTCGCCCTCATCGCCGATCTCCTCGCCTCGGCCACGCGGTTGCGGCCACCCAGGATTCTCGCTCCCGAAGTGGCCTCGTTTAAGGGGGGCACGTCAGGCGTTCCTGGAACGACTTTTGGGGCCAGGAAGACCCCGCCCTCAGCTCACGAGCCGCTCATCAGCTGGGAATCGGTTCCGGACGTGCCATTGGCCGGGCTATCCTTTCGGCGCAGCCGCTTGTGATTGTCATTCACGCCGTGAATGATTATCATTCACGGGATGAAAGAAACCACACTGCCGCGGCTCGCGGCTGCGGCGCTCCGCGAACGGCTGCAGGTGATGCCCGCCGTTGTCGTGAGCGGCGCCCGGCAGGCGGGTAAGAGCACGCTCGTGCAGGAGCAGGTTGCGGGGCGGCGCATCTACGCCACGCTCGACGACCTGGATGTATTCGACGTGGCCCGTCGCGATCCCATGGCGCTCGTGGGCGGCGAGGCCCGAATCACGATCGACGAGGTCCAGCGAGAACCCGCACTCCTGCGGTCGATCAAGCGAGCCATCGACCAAGACCGCGCGGTCGGGCGGTTCTTGCTCACCGGGTCGGCCAACCTCCTGCTCATGCGGGGAGTCTCCGAATCGCTGGCCGGGCGGGCCAGCTATCTGACGCTCTGGCCCATGACGCGTCGCGAGCAGGCGGGCGAGGGCCGGGCTGGCCTCTGGCCGGAACTGTTGGCGGCGGAAGATACAGCGTGGCGCGAACTGCTGGCGGATCGAGGTGGATCCAAGGAGGACTGGAGGCGGATGGCCCGGCGGGGCGGCTTTCCGACGCCGGCCCTGCATCTCCGCACCGACCGGGAACGTGCCATCTGGTTCGACGGATACATCCGCACCTACCTCGAGCGCGATCTGCAGGACCTCTCGTCGATCACCGCGCTTCCCGACTTTCGCCGGCTCATGCGGGCTGCCTGCCACAGACTCGGCCAGATGCTCAACCAGACGGAACTCGGCCGCGATGTGGGCCTGCCCCAGCCGACGGTGCACAGATACCTGAACCTCCTGGAAACCTCCTTCCTGCTCGTGCGCATCTCGGCATTCGCCACGAATCGCACGAAGCGCCTCATCAAGACGCCCAAGCTCTACTGGGGCGACACCGGTGTCGCGCTGTACCTGTCGGGTCTGGATGAGCCCGGCGGGGCGTATCTCGAAAACATCGTGCTCAACGACCTGTTGGCGTGGCGGGATGCGAGCGCGGAAAGGATCGATCTTCACTACTGGCGGACGGTCACCGGCGACGAGATCGATTTCGTGATCGAATCAGGCGGGCGGCTCTTGCCGATCGAGGTAAAGTCGACATCTCGGCCGCGACTATCCGACGCCGCCGGACTGCGGGCGTTTCGGGCGGAATACGGCAAGACAGCGCGGGCGGGGCTGCTGCTCCACGCGGGGCAAACTCTCGAATGGCTCGCCCCGGACATCCTGGCCGCCCCCTGGTGGCGAGTGCTCTGAAGGGCAGCGTGCAGCGGCCGAAAGTGCGCAGGATCTCTATGCCCTGGTCCCCTCGCCGTATCGTGACCCAGGTCGGCGCGCGGAGATGCCACCGGCCATGGCTGCGACTCATGCGACAAACCGCCCTCCCACGACACCTCACGGATTGCCTGGGCGAAACTCCTGGCCCGGGTGGGGGAGGAGTTTCCGCTCGAGTGCCCAAACTGCGGCGGTGACATCCGGCTGATCGCGTTCAGACTGCTTTCCGAGTGCGAAACCATCCCTGGCCTTCGCACTCTTGGCAACCTCCGGTTGCTGCGGACTTCCTGTCCGCGAGCCGAGGCCGATCCGGAAGATCCTCACGCATCTTGGCGAACCGCTCGAGCCGCCACCCGTCTCGCCGGCCCGGGGCCCGCCCACCGACTGGGGCGAACTCATCCAGGTCCATGACGATCGCGACGTCTTCCAGGGACGGATAGACGAGCTACCCGCGATCGACATTCACAGCCTCTGACCGCTGCCGGACGCGAGGTCACCACGAAGCCGCCAGGTGGCCCCACTCGAAGAGACTCTGCGGTGACGGTAAGAAAAACGCCACGCAGGGGGGGAGGGGGCCGACCCCGGGACCCGCGTTCTCGGCCGGGGCAAGCCCGGGCAGCGGGAGCAACCGGCTCACGAGTCGCTCAGCAGTCGGGTAACGCTTGCGGAA
>CAMAVC010000027.1 GCA_945861585.1 Planctomicrobium piriforme | reverse complement strand
CCCTCCACCTCTCCACCTCGATGCGTTCCTTCCGCGCGGAACACGTCTCCCGCTTCGTCAAAGCCCTGCTCGACGGCGAGGCCGATCTTGGCCGCGATCTCTTCGCCGCCTTTCGCGAGCAGTATTCAATCGTGCTCACGCGGAGCATGCGGGCGGCCCGGCGGTGGATCAGAAAGCAGCGGCGGGGCACGGAGCGGGCCGGCCTCGTGGCCTCCTCGTCCACTCAGCGGCTCAAGCCCCACGCGATCGACATCCGGGTGAACATCGACCCGGTGCACTGGTTTTTGAGCCCGCCGTGCGACACCCGCTCGTCGCTCTATCTGGAAGACGCGGCGACGGAGTTTCAGGTGCAGGGGCTGGAGCTCGACTGGACGATCGTCACGTGGGACGCCGACTTACGCTGGTCGGGCGACGACTGGAGTTATCACAGTTTTCGCGGGGCGAAGTGGACCGACGTGAAGAAGCCCGAGCGGCGCCAGTATCTGAAGAACGGCTACCGCGTGTTGCTCACGCGGGCCCGGCAGGGGATGGTGATCTTCGTCCCGCCGGGGGCAAAGCGGGACCGGACGCGGAGTCCCGACTTCTACGAGGGGATCTACGACTACCTAATGGGCATGGGCGTGGCGGAGGTGTGATCTCCGGTCGAAACACTCCCCCATACTAGATTCCCAGTCCCGAGGTTGCTTCGTTTAGGTCGGGCATCTTGCCGGAGGGCCAGGAGCCCGGAGCCTGACCGACCTGGCTGCGTGTCCAGGAAAGATTAGCGTCAAAGCCGCCGCTAAGCCCGCGGGCTTGCAAACGCCGGCCGCGAACGACGCCGCTCCGATCGCGAGGAGGCTGCGTAGCCCGAAGATGCGATTCACGATGGCACTGTCGAAGTGCCCGTCCCGCCATAGCGAAAAGACGATCCCGGCGAGGTCGGGGGTGGAAACGTATCGCCCTCGCGGGCCCACGAAGTCCGTGAGTTGGAGCAGCGCCCGTTGCACCCGCACAAGACAGTCGCCTGCCACATCGCCAGCCGAGCGTCCTGCCTTCATAGCATCGTGAATCGCCGCGTGCAGCCGATCACCGCGGATGATGCAAGCAAGGCCGACGGCCACCGCTCTCGCGACCGCCGCCTTCTCCACGATGTCGAGCGGAAAGAGGTGCATCGCTCCGTGGTCGAACATACCAATGGCGTTCGTCTTGGTGTCAATCCGCAACTGCGCACCATGACGATCGTGATCGAACGCTCCCCCGCTGAAAATGTTCCGCAGCTCGATGGCGATGCACGCTTTCGCAGCCGCTTTCTTATATCGCATCTCCTTGGGAGTGCCATCGCCCAGGTCGTTGAAATGCACCCCCGGCATCTCCTCCTGCTCTCGAAACTCATCGCCGAACGCCCGCCATGCCGCAGTGCGGCAGGTGAATTCGATACCGTCCGCCTCAACTCGCACGCCGTCGTAAATTCGTTGCGCGCATGCGACCTGCTCGAATCCATGGCGGGAATCCGTCTCCAGTGCGGCCATATGCTCGGCGTGTTCGACGATCTCCAGGATGGTGTCGCACATATCCTGGCGCTGCTCGGCCGCACGATTCTCAGTCACAGTCGGCGGCGTGTCCCGCAGCCTCTGCACGAAGGCGCGAAGACGGCTAAAGCCGCTAACGGCCTGTTGTCTCGCGTGCTGACGCTGAACGACCATCACCGTGCGTTTGCCGACTTCTCGCTCGACAGCGACGGTCGTGAAGTAGGAGGCGCTTCCCTTCAACTCGCCGATTCTCATAAGCGTCCCGCGGTCGGATTCTGGGACGACCGCAAGCAGCCGCTCAATAAGTTGCCAACGCGTCGGGGGATCAGCCTGCGACTTCAGTCTCGCCATGTCCTCTCGGATGGCGTTTGGCGTCTGCGGGTGGCTGTGGATCGCCTGTCCCAACTTACGTTCAGCCGGCCCAAGGTATTCCAGAAGCATCGCCAGCCGCTTGCCGATGCTCGCTTGTTCGCCATGGGCGGATGCGCGATGACCAGCCGCCAACAGCGCCGCCAGGAAAAGCCCACGTTCGTATTCCGGCACGACGTCGAGATAGGCCTGCACGAAGCCCCGAGATTCCGCGGCATACTCCATGTCCAATGGAAAAACTCTGTCCACAACGAATTCGAACACGCGTGTCGCGTCGAAATCCGGCCCTGTTCGATTTAGTGATCTCCCATCCGTCACCGAGGCGTTTGGTGCTGGGCCCGCGATTGCCGTGCGCTGACCCGCGCCGGTCCCTCGGGAATGCCGGGCTTCTCGTTTCTGCTGCCGCCGTTCACGGACCAGCCGTATATGCTCGGCTGTCTTGCCACGCAGCGATCTCACCAGCCTGCTGGAGCCGGAGGCCCGCCCGCGCAGAAGTTGATCCATGACCAAAATCCTGAGCGACAGGGGTGCGTGCCAAAAGCCCTCATAGAACCGCTGTACTTCCAGCCTCGTCGTGGCCGACCGTGCCCGCTTCCGCATAGTCTTCCGGTCGTAGCCACGGGCTTCCTGCAGCACGTCGTTTGGAGATAAGCGCCGCGGCCGTTTGACTTTCGGCTCAGCGCCCGCGATGGCGTCGTTCACGGCCCCCGGGGCTTGCTCTTCGGAATCGGGTTCCAGGCGGTAGTAGTCGAGTTTGTGTCCTTTAAGAATGGCTTCGATAACGCGGTCCTCCTCGATCGCCTGCGTGACCATCGCATATTCGAAGCTTGATTCTTCGGTGAGAGGCTTGGCTAGCAACCGGACTGTCGCATCCCGCTTCACGGAGTCGTCGAGAATGTCGCTTAGAGCCTGCTCCCCAAGCACGAGCATCAGGTGAGCGTCGAGCATTTGCTCGCGGCTCCGCTCAAAGATCGCATCTCGCAGTTCGTAACTGCGGTGCTGCTGCGTTTCCAGCCGGTTTGCCAGTCGCGAAAAAAGCTCCTCCCTAGTGGCGACGTCGCCACGCCGACAAACCCTCCCGATCAGGGCACGAAACGGGGCCTCGGTTCGCTTGAGGTAGGCTTGGGTGCCGTCGTCGATGCCGAACAACACGGCGCAGTCGTCGAGCCACACGGCGGTCGCCGCCTCTCGGACGTCGCGATCCCTCACGACCGCCTTCATGCCGTTGTCGTCGAGCCAGCGGGTAGATGCGGCCCGCAGCAGGATCGCTCGACGGCATATTTCCACGAGGTCCGTCGCCTCATCCATCTCGGTCTTCAAGCGTCGTAGGTCGCGGAGTGTGTGCCTCGGCTCCACAGGCGCGAGCAAGAGTTGTTCGGCGAGTGCGATCCGCCGATGGACGTCGCCTTCGGCACGGATTGCACGGATCATCCGATCAACGAACTCCGTCCGCCACTCGATGCTGGGGAACAACCGAGCACGGTCTAATACCCGATAGGCTGAGACGAGCGTCGCAGGATCGTCGGTCCATGTGGTCGCGTTTAGGACACGTTGCGTCAGTCGTGAGCGGCAAACGTTTCGCTCAACCTTGCGCGGGGCGCCCGTCACTGGGTCCGCTTCGCTGACTGTGCGTGTCAAATCGGCGGCGTACTGGACAGCCAGGGGATACTCGGTGATGAGCCTGACGATGTCCCAAGCAAGAGGATCTATCTTCGCCGCAAACCGCGCGACCGTCAGGCCCACGCGCCGCTGGATGTACGGCACGCTCTCTACGCCCGGCTCGCAGGCATCCAACCACTGCCGCAGTTCGTCATACGTGCGTGGGGCATCCGTGACAAGCAACTGCTTCCACTCACTCTTGGTGAGTGTATGCGTTGCGCCGGCGATGAACGCAATCTTTTCGCGAAGCGACAGCAGACGATCAAGGTCCTGGAGAACGGCGTAATTCAGCAGAGGATGATGCTGCTGCAAGCGCGATGCTAAGTCGCTCATTGATGCGAACACATCGTCGTCGGACTCTTTCCAAAGGCCGAGCCTGGCCGGCTCGAGGATTGCGTTGACATCCCTCCCGTCGTCCCTGCCCACGAAGAAGCCGCGCACGAACTCACGATACTTCTCTGGATCGACAGCGAACCCAGGATTCGCGTCGGCCCGCAGCAAGGCACGGAAAGATTGGACTAGTTCGCCAGCGCATTCAATGTGACGGATTTGTTCGTCACGCAGCGAGTCCCAGCCGGGAAAATCGGCAGCGAGGGCCTTTTGATACATCATGGGTACGGATCGCAAACGCCGCGCGAAGTAGTCGAATATCTGCGGGAACTGCTCGAAGAAAACCGCCGGGGGGATGGAACGGATGTCGTTCGGCCACGTCATGGCCAGCGAAACCGAAGGCGATGTCGCCTGCGGCTGCGGCGGAGTTGGTGTCAGGCCGGCCGGGCCCGCTGCAACTGGTTTTTTATTTGTGAGAGTGGCAAGGCGGTGTTTAAGAAAGCCACGCAGTCGCTGCGCATCTTCGCGAACGGCGTCATCGCGGCTCAGATAGTCGAAGATCCATCCATCGCGATCGAGCTTAACAGCGATGTAGGCATCACTGCCCGCCTTCGTTTGCGGAGGTCGCGGCGTCGACAGAGCCGGCATGAGTGCAAGCCTCTCGAGTACTCGCCGATCTGCCTGCGCGATCAACGACTGCACGCGTACGCCCAGCAACCAGAGCACCTTGAGCGGCCTGGAATCATTCTCCTCGAGAGCGGCTTTTGCCGCAGCGACGTGCGTTTCCCAAGGAGGGGCGATCGCCTCGCACTCCTTCTTGGCCTCGTCAATGTCGCAGCGTCGCAAATGCGGCGTAAGCGAAAAGCGAGGCCAGGCGAGCAGGTGGAGCGTCGTCATGGCGCCATAGTCGATCCCGCGCAGCAGAGAGACGACACGCTTCGCGGCCTTCCTCGCCGATTCGGGGCGCGAGCTGTCGATGAACCGTTGCAGCCACTTCGCAACGAGTGCTAGTCGCCCGAGCGGTGGATGGGTGGCGTCACGGCGGCGGGCGTACAGGCGATTGGCGAAGATTCCATAGAAAACGTCATAAGCAGGCCCCCAACTGCTCAGCGCAGCATCGAGAACTCCGACAAGAAGGGGGTCATCCGGAGGTACTCCGGCAATTTTCGCCCGGAGGAGATTGGCCAGTTCGAAGTAGTGCTTCCGGCAGCCTTCGCGCACCAAGCCGAACTCTGGCATCAGAGCCTCCAAGGCCGCGCGGGGCTCCAAATTCTCGAATTCGGGATGGCGGGCGAGGAACTGATCGCATCGCGACTCATAGCGCAGCCCGGCGAAATCGCAGCCGATGGGTGTCGGTTCGGTCTTCAGTTCGCCGACCCGCCGCGACAGCTCGAATAGTGCGGCGCGAATCGCATCGACGCGAAACGCCGGCAACCCATGGACATGTGCGGCACCAGCGAGGCGTTCGGCAGGATTGCCGTTGTCTGACCCAAAGAGCCGTTGTGCCACGTCCAACGCTGCTCGTGGGGCGTATCCGGCGTCATGCAGCCACTGGATCGGGAGAAGGTCGCTGGCGTATTCCTCCGTCTTGGAGTTCGGGCCGTCGCCAAACTCGTTGGTCAGATGCAGGTGTGCAAGTTCGTGGCCCAGGATGAATGCGAGTTCGTCTTCGGAACGAAAGTCGCAAAGCATTGCTCTCGTGAAGCAAACAATAACGGGCGAGGCTGCGGGTATGACATAGGCATTCTGCACGTTGGGGTTCTCGGGATCGGAGACGAGAAACCGCACGGGCTGTCGCTCATGCGAATGCTCGGGCCGCAGCCTTGAAGCGATGCCCATCAGGTAGTCGTGAAACTGCTTCGCGGCCGGCGAATCATGCGCGACGATCCGACGCCGCTCCACAAACGCTTCGGTCAGGGTTCCGTCGCGCCGCTCATCGTTGAGCAGCGATCGAATCGCAAGGGCGTCGAGATCCTCTGTCGAGATGGGCATCCTCATGCGCGGGCTCCGCTGGGTCTTCCTGCCGACTGCCGGCATCCCCTCATCTTAGCGGGTCGTGGCTGCTTTGGCGTGGGCGGACTAGGCGGCCTTGAACATCCAGGCGGCGTCGATGCCCCCACGCTCGAAGGCCGGACTTGTGGCCTCCTCTTCCGTGAGAGCGGCTCAAGCCCCACGCGATCGACATTCGGGTGAACATCGACCCGGTGCACTGGTTTCTGAGCCCCGCGAAAGACACCCGCTCGTCGCTCTATCTCGAAGACGCGGCGACGGAGTTTCAGGCGCAGGGGCTGGAGCTCGACTGGACGATCGTCACGTGGGACGCCGACTTACGCTGGTCGGGCGACGACTGGAGCTATCACAGTTTTCGCGGGGCGAAGTGGACGGACGTGAAGAAGCCCGAGCGGCGGCAGTATCTGAAGAACGCCTACCGCGTGTTGCTCACGCGGGCCCGGCAGGGGATGGTGATCTTCGTCCCGCCGGGCGCGAAACGCGACAAGACACGGAGCCCGGGGTTCTACGACGGGGTCTACGACTATCTGAGGGGCATGGGTGTGGCGGAGGTGCAACGACAAAGTTGAGCAGCTCGCAGCCAAAAGACTCACCATGCCGCAGGACGCTATCGCGAGTCTGCTCCAACGCCTGGTTAGGCCCGCCTTCCACCAAGACTCTCGGTCAGGAGCGGCTACTTGTAGGGATCGAACGACGGATCAGTCGCAAGCTTCTCCCTGAGCCGAGAAAGGGCCGCGTCTGAGTAACGATGAATGAACGATGTCTTGCCTGCTCGAACCGCTTGGTGCATCCGAGGGTCCCCCTTGAGCCCAAGCTTGGCCACAGCATGTGCGGCCCAATTTTGGTTTTTTCCGACCTTGGCTCCCAGTTCTTTGGTCAAATGCGGATAGTCGGTGTTGACATCGGTCTTTTGCACAAGGATTGGGAGTGAGGCCGCGCCCGGCTTTCCCTTGCGCAAGGTAATGTCGGCGGTGAAGTTCTTAGGAGCCTCGACTGGAACAACCCGCACCATATCCGCAGACTTCAAGAAGTCACTCAGTTCTAAGTGCGGCAGAATTTTGTGCTTCTTGTGGTACTTCTTTTCCAACTGCGTCTCTGTCAGGTATGCACTTCCGTCAAAAGCGACGCCTCGTTCGAGAAGCCAAATCAGTCGCCGATCACTCGCGCTTGTGCGCACTTTGGCGACAGCTTTCTGTACTTTGTCGGCGTACGTAGTGAGTGACGAGAACGCCGCGGACAAGTAGTTCTCGGGCATCTTCTTAGCGTGAGATGGGAATTGCGACTGAACAGTCTCACGAAAGAATTTGAGTGAGTAGAAAAGTAGGTGCTGGACAATCTCCACGGGAACCGCAGGAGGCACGCTATGGCAGATGGCGTTGCGGAGCGAAATCACCTGCTGGATGGTTTCGCACTGTGCGGTCGCGAGGATCTTCTTGTGAGTTAGCCGGAGGACGGCATTCTCGCCCGAAATCGTGTCCCCGCTGGCACCCTTCGCAATAGACTCCTTCTTGGACAGCAGCACCGATTTGGCGAGAAGTTCCCAAGCGTTGGCCATGAGAAGAAGCGTCGCCTGGTTGCGGTACGTGGGCCACACGCTGTTGAATGAGTCGATCGCTCGCTCGGCCGCCGACATTGCGGCGTCAAGATACAGCAGGTGCTCCCGTCGCTTCGCTATCCTCGCCATACACTTCTTTCTGGTCTAACTAGCGGATGTCGACCTATCGCAACGTGGTAAGCATCGCGTTTCTTCATAAAACGAATCGTGAATCACACCCTATAACCCTGAAGCCGTTCAGTCGCATTGGTCCCGCACTTAACTAACATGTCGCCGTGAAAGAGCAGTTTCTCGGCACCGGCATGCCCGAGTACTGTCACGGAATCTGCTTGCGTAGGCAAGCGAAACACGGCGCGGCAATTGAGATTGGCCTTAATTGCGCCCCTAACGGTCTCGCGATCCGGGCGCTGCGTTGCCAACACGATGTGCACGAGCTTCGATCGCCCAACCTGTGCCACTCTCTGCACAAGCGACTCAAACTCATCCGCATCGCGACGGTTGCCAATCATAATGTCTGCAAATTCGTCAATGATCACAAGTAGCGGCACCACCTCGGGAACTCGCTTTTCCTCAATCGCCATCCTATAGAGATCAGACGCTTTCAATGGCTGAGGGGATGGAGTCCGCCTAGCGAGTTCAACGATTCGTTTGCGTCGCTCCTCCATCTCCTCAACTGTCCATCGCAGCGCCTCGATCGCTGCATCACAGCCAAGTTGTATTTCGGGAAATCGCTCTGGAAACATTTCGTGGGGCAAGATCCCGAAGTAATCAGTTTCGCCTTTGCCGTCGACAACAAGGGTCTGCAACCGCCCCGAACCGTGCCTTGCACATTGCATTAACAATGTCTTAACAAATGTTGTTTTTCCTGAGCCCGATGTCCCAGCAATTAGCATATGCGGCCAAGCTTCAACGCTCGACTCGCGGTCGCGACCATCAAAGGTCTGGCCAACAAGCAGTGGTAAGTATGATCCACTTGCCGTGAACGCTGGCAGACGGATGGACGGGAGCGCCGGGAACTCCCGATCGGGACGCGGCATCACAACCCTAACGGTGCGAGGCGCACTATCGTTTTCCACCTCGATCAGGTCAGCTCTTTCGCCGAATCCTGCGTCGCGGGCAATGTCGTGCAATCGAGCCTGAAGATCCCTCACCTTCGCGCCCTCGCGCAATCGCACACCAGCGACAAATACGGTTGGCCCCGCATGCAGGAAAACTGGCTCGTTATCACTTACAGGTACCCCGTGAATACGGGCAGCGGCAATAAACGCCCGGGCCGTGTCGGCGACTTCGCTCCCAGAGGCCAATCGATGAACGTCGCCGGCGGTCACGTCACCGTCGTTAGGGCAATCCTGGACGCTGTCCTCGGCGTCTGTCGCGGTTTCGGACTCCTGCGTCGGGGTGGCAATCGCTGCGTGACGCTGGCCAGTACGTTGTTCACACGCCTCCGTAGACGTTACCGAACGGTCCGATGCACTGGGTTCCTCCGCCCCTCGCGCCGTCATCACGAATCCGCGAGGCAACTCAAAGGCCTGCTCCACGTCAGGGTTCCCGGCCCAGACTATTGAAAGTCGGTCACTAACCCGCTTTGTCTCGCGCGGTGCGTTGATGCCTGCCTGCGTCAGTACCACCAAACCGCTAACGGCCGGCGTGGCTTCCCGCCGAGACAACTTGTTGATCGCCGCGATAGCCCGCTTCCGCCGTGAGTCACCGAGGTCAGACGAGGCCGCCATCGCAGCTGCCATGAGTTGCTCAATCAGACTCGTGTAACGGAGGTCCTGGTCAAGGGATGGCTCGGCTGCTGTCGTTATCTCGTCCAGCGCCCGTATCGTGCGATCAACCTGGTCGAGCGCCTCTGTGAACTGCCTTACAGAAGAGTTGCACTCCAGTTTATTGCCGCTTTCCTCGCTTTTGCTTTCGACAACCTGAAAGCGGACGTTCTCGTCCGGTTGAATTGTTACTACCAAAAAGTCCGCACGTACTCCGTCGTCTTTGTTTAACCACACCCGAGTCCACCCTAGTTCGTCAAGGCTGACGACAAAGATTATGTCTGAGTCGTCCGCGTGCTGCTTCGCGATATGGACAGCGGTCAGCGCACCTATCTGGGCGGGCACTCGCGATAGCGAAGCAAATAACACCGCATCGGACGACTCTTGGGCCTTGCGGACGAGAAGATCAACCATTCTGCCCGCCGAGACGGCGGCCATTGGCGTGCGCTGGAAGAAATCCTCGAAGTGCTTCCTGACAGGAAACATGTCGTCCGCGACGTAGGCGTATAGGCCGTAACACCCCATCCCCGCCCGACCGACGTAACGAAGCGTGTTGTTGATAGTGCGAGGCGCCACCAGCCCAAGAGGGCCAGGAGCACCGAAAATAATCCAGTCGGTGTTTGCGGCCATCTTGCTCAAGGACGGCGCATCGTCGGTTTCCAGCAGGGGCCGAAGTATTGCGTGGATCGGCCGTCCACCGGTGATCGCTTTATACAATTGATGTACGAGCCGTACGACCACGTTACCTTCACGCGGATCCACCTTGATTTTAGTGGTCGGGCGAGTAGCGAAAGGGCCGTCCAACGACTCCTCAATACACAACGCCAAATGGGAGCCCTTCGTGGCCCGCCAATCTACGGCATAAGGTTCACCGCTCGCAGAAGCCGCGGACGCAAAACGAATAATTATATTGACCGGGGGTAGGCTTCCAGCTGCAGCTAGACTTGCGACCTTGGGCAGATAGCGAATCTCCCCATCAAACCCATCTAATGGGTCGGTATAGTCGTGCGTGGCAAGATGGTAGACACGTATGGGTCTCCCGGATACATGTCGGCGCATGGCTTCGAGGCACTTTGCCACACCGCCGCCAGGTGGCGGATCAATAACAAGCAGCGTGACTCCATCCGACAACCACGGCGAGAACCGTTCGACGGCTGCGAGTATCCGACCACAACCGCCGGCTTCTCGAACTGCAGGCATATGGGCGTCTACGGTCTTTGAGTACACGACGCCTACCGAAGACGATGTCGTGTACAAAGTGCGATCACGCCGATGGATTGTTGGGTAAGCCGGATACGATCGATCCAACGTCCACTCGAGAGCTGAACCAACCTTCTGCACATTGTGCTGGCCTGAGATATAGGCACGGCACTGCGAGACAGCGCGCACCGTTGGATCCAGCCGATAGGGGTGTAGCGGGCCTAATAGCACCCATTCCGCGTTATCGCCAGGCCCCGACACGGTCTCCAATACCTGCATCGCCTCAATAAGAGCCCGCGCGTCTGGCTGGACTATCGCGGCTTCAACCAGAACAGACCATGCCCGAAGATATGCCTCCGCCGCCGCTAGTGCTTCATCATTAAGCAGAAACAATGCAACGGAGTCCTTCTCGAGCCATGGTTCGTATTTTCCCAACTCGCTACGGCTTTCTAGAAACCGCTCAACAACACTCTGGGAGTAGCCCATATTGTGTAGCGTCGTACCGCGAAACAACCGTTGCCCCGCGTTGAGCGGTTCCGGTTCCGTGGCCGCCGAAGTCGCAGCCAGTATCTGTTCACCTGTTGGTAGCTGGGTCCATGGATAATCCAGCGTAGTCGTTGGCTCATCCTCGCCAGCATTAGGCACATCCCGCTGAGCAGGATGCAGTTCAACACGCACGAGACACTCTTTGCCATCTAGTGTGAGTGTCGTTTCAAGAGCCTCTTGAATGACTTCGCAATCCCATTGCCGGGCTAACGCTTTTAGCGCGGCAACCACGTCGGCAGGGTGCTCCGTGTACCGGTCGAGCAAGTCAAGTATGTTGGTCGCTCGCGGCCCCGCAGTTACGGATTCGGGTGTGAAAATTTCCTCCACAGCCGGAAGCTGCACGGGTTGCAAGTCCTCGTTGCTTCCGGTTTCCCGGTACTGCTGAACGCCCGCCGCCGACCTGCGTTTGGCTTCGTCCGTGCTGGATGCTGCGGCGTCGAGCTGGCGATCAATTCGCGCGTCATCACTTGTTCGCAGTTGGGTGACGACGTCAAGATTTCTCTGTATCCGGCGCCTTGCAACGCCCACGTCCAGGGCCCGAGCATCGGGTACAAGTCCGAGCATCCACAGTGAGTCACATATAGTGGCAACGTTCGCATGCCGAAGGACCGCGGCAATATACCGCTCAAGGCCCGACGCTTGTACGGAACCATTGGCGACCATCTCGAAAAGTTCCTCGAGTAAGCGGCGAAACTCCGGCTTACTTAATTCGGATGGTGGTTCTGGAAGCTGACCAAGCACGGTGCCTTGCCACGCTGTTATGAGTTTGCGCCGGTCGACTCTTCGCACATCGCGGAGTCCTGCATCGAGCGATCCGCCCGTAGCACCTATGATGACTATGTCGTAACCCCGCCGCCGCTCGTTGCGCCATCGTGTAGCAGTCGCAGCGTTGTCGGTTACTTTCAGCGGGCTGAATAGCGCGGCGGTGAACGGACGCCGAATAAGGAATCGCACTTCATCATGAACTTCTGCATACTTGTGCATAGCGGCCGCAATCGGCCAATCACGCGACGCCTCGACACGTAAGATGCGGTCAGAAGTGCGATCCATCTGCGTCGACAGACTGCTGGCGATGGCGGAAGCGAGCGAGACGTCAGGCATGCCCAAATACCTCGGTATGTGAATCGGAATAAGTTCGAGCCAGGCCCGTACGCACCATTCGCTCGCGCAAGAGTTCTTGGTTGCGCTGAAGGACTTCGTAAGGGTCGTAGCCTTCTGACCCCAGGTCGCCCACACGATCGGCGATCGTGTCGTCAGATCCAATGCCGGTCACTAGTCCAAATCGCTCACTCAATCGCGTGACAAAGTCTTCATAGGGAAGAGAGCCGCGACCCACGATGCCCTGGGCTAGCACGCCCAAAAGCGGCGTATCGAGCATCAACCGAGGCATGCGGCCTCGATCAGGTCCGGCAAATCCTATGTTTGCACCGAGGCTTCGAACCCGGCGGGCATATTCGGATTTGGAAAAACCGAGGGTACGCGAGTCAATCGCACGTCGCGCCCATTCCTCGCTCAACTCTTTTCCCTCAACGATGCGAGCGAGACCCGTCATCGTTGCGTCAAGCTGCTGTTCGCCCAACCTTTCTCCAAGTAGCGTTCGCACTTGCTGGCGTAATCGCTCCGCTTTACGGGTGCGCGGAAGGACCGGTGTTTCTTTCAACCTAGCGTGGATTTGCCGCGCAGTTGCGGAATGAGATGCAGCTATCCAGCGGTTGAACGACTTGCTTGCTGCTCTAACAAGCGGATCGTTGCCCACCCCGGGCGGCAAGCCGCAATAAACAAACACTTGCGGCAGTTCCTCCCCGACATCCGTAACGACGCCCGCGACCATCCGAAGGACGCCGACAAAGTAGGCCCCCATGGCAAACCGTCGGATCGCTGGCACGCGGCTGTCGCACGGTTCAAGATCAAGCAAGTTATCAACGAACTCTGCGCATGCCTTGTCGATCCCTCGGAGGACGAGCGACCTTCGCGGCATTTCCTCAGGGTTCGATTCACCTGAGGTGCCCCCAAGAAGGCGGGCCGCGAAAGCAGTTGCTGGATCACGCACAACACTGGGTGCCATCAACTCCAGAAGTTTTCTCTGCCAGTCACTTCGGTGGCGAAGCAGTAACTCACGCAACCGTTTACCCAAGCCGTCGTCACTCGCGGCCGGTGCAGTCAATCCACCGACCAACGGGAAAAGCGATCCTTGTTCGCTTGCGCCGCCCTTTCTGTGATCCTGAAAAATCCGGCGCTCAGGCGCCAAGAGTCCAAAAGTCGTCTCCTGCAAGTCCCTGTAGTCTTCGGTATGCACCTGCAAGCATGGTCCAAGGCTTTCCCTGATTGCCAACCCGGCATCGAACGCAAGATCCTTGATAGATTGCAGGGAGCGGGAGCGGGAGAAATCGGGGGCGATCACGTTGTGGGCGGCAAATACTGGCACAACCCGATTAACGTGTTGGCCTACAAGCCACGGGTTCCCGATCCGCAGAAGTTCTATGGTCTTTGCTGAGCCAGGGGGCATGAACCTAACCTCCAACCTTCTGAATTCTGTCCGTAATCTGCCACTTCATGATTCGCCCGGTGCGCGCGCTGAAATCGAAGTTAGCGACGTGCAGTCGATCGGGTCGTGCCGCTGCCGTTGCAACCTTTTCAAAAAAAGCCGTTAGTCTCCAGTCGTACTCAATGTCTTGGCGATCGTGCATCCGGTGTGACCGGATACGCACCAAGCCATCGGCAAGATCTTTTGTAACGTGGAGCACCGCATTGCTCTGCAAATGCCGAAGAAGACGACGCCCCCCTTTCGGAGCCGTAACGCCATCGGGCGGGTTGCATATCGCAATACTTTTTGCCAGCGTGAAATCGCTCGCTAACGCTGACCCTAGCGAAATCTGCACAGGCGGCTTGAGGTGTCGGCGTTCAGTGTCGTGCTGCACCCACAACTCTAAGTCATCGCCAAAATCGATTAGGCCAAAGGCAAAATAGCGGTTTATCGCTTGCAACAACGGTCGTGACTCACCGCGCGTAATCGACGACCACAGTTCAGTTCCTGCGCGAAGCATGCTATCGAGAGGTGAGTTTTGCAGACCGAAACCTGCAAGGAGTCGCAAACTGCGGAAAAGCACGAGACGCTTCTCGCTGTCCGCTTCACGCGCTGCGGCGGCCAGCAATCGCCGAAGTACTGGGACCGCTTCCGGAACAAAGAGTGGTTCAAGTCGCTCCAGGTCCGCGTGCCACATGCGATTGCCAACATGGGGAAGCGCCAATGCAGATGGCGAAAACACACGGGCTATGCGATGACTCACCTCATTCACGCCGTTAAATAGTCGCACAAACCAGGGTTCATCCGTTTCGTTTCCTACCATCATGTCGGCGACGCACTGCCACAGCTGCCTGAAGGTAAAGCCTTCAGTGTCCGCGTGGGCCGACGCAGTCTCCACGAGTTTTGCGACGCGCTCGCGCACTGCAGCACTTTCCATCATTCGCCACGCGGTGGCCGCTAACTCGCCGCGACGAGCGTTCATGAAGTCGAGCAGTACAGGCAGACCAAGCATCGTGCCAATGACACGTTGGCCCGCTGCATCAAACCCTGCCGCGTCAATGATCATGATTTCATGGCCAGGCCGAGCGTCGTCGCCGGCCTGTATTGCGTGCAGAGACGCGATGATCTTGTCAAACCCCTTAACGCCATTCTTTTGTCCAACCAGAAAAGCACCTTCGTTGCCGGCAACGATAATTTTTTTCGGCCGATTAAAAAACTTGTTCCAATCAGCCTCTGGTTCCACAGTGAGATCCGGAATGCACGTGTAATCCGGCGCCGCGCTTACTGCGGTGCGCAGGAGGTGGCTTTTGCCGCTTCCTGCTGTGCCCGTGATCGCGACGGCTTTGCCGGCCTCAACGGCGGCGCGGACCGCATCTTCTAGTCCTGTCGGCACATGCAGTCGGTCACGGAGTGAGTCCGGCATGAGTTCGTCGTTGGTGGCTGACAACCTCAGGAACGTGTCAAGGTCGTCGTACAAATGCGGAACCTGATCCGCTGTTCGCGTTCTTTTTGCCATCTTTAGGAGCCTGGGTTATTTCGGTCAGTCTGCGGTGCGGATAAATGAAGGAAGTGATGGGATCAGAGCGTAGTCGGCGACGCGATCGACTGCCCTCGCTAGCCACTTTCGCCGCCATAGTGATGCGGCGGCGTCAGAAAATGACTCGGCCGACATGTCACGTGCCACCAACCAACTCGGAGAATCGTTAAGCCAGCAGACAGCCGGCGCATTGCTTACAAAAAGAGTTCCGTAAACCGGTCGTTGGATGCCCGCAGAACCAGTACGTGCGGGCAATCCAACTGAGATCGTGGCTGCTTCGATAAAGCGGTGACGCTTAGCCCCTCCGGAGCCATACAATGTAGATACGCGAGATGGCGAACCTTCTGGTTTGATCAGCGCCTGTTTGGCAAATCTCACCGTTCGTTCACCTATTAGCGTAGTCGTTGTTCCATCAGTGTTTGCTAGATGGCGAAACCGCAGCGGGCCAACCTCCCCAGGCATTTCACTGCGGGTGTAGATCGCCGCATGGTTGGCGTAGAGGCCTTTGGTGGTTATGCAAAGCATCCCTACCGAGGGAAGTTCCTGGGCGAGTGACTTGTATTTGAAACTCCAATTAAGCAGTTCGCTTTCGGATCCTTGGGTAGCACTAAGCACAAAAGGGTGTGACAGAAAAGCAACTACGAGTTTCCCGCCCAATCCGGTGGCAAAAGGAGGTACGGCACCACACACCGTTGCCTCGAGGTGAACCCGAGGAATCAGCAAGTCGTGTATTCCACGGACACCGTCGTACAGCCACTTCGTGTGAAGCGTGATGTCACCGGTCTGGATGTAGGACCTGATAGCTGCTTCGCCTTTAGCGAGCCGCAGCCCATAAGCGATCCGCTTGCGGTCTTTCAGGAGTTCACGTTGGTCGTCACGTACGGTACTTCGGCCTTGAGATGACGCTTCCAGTTCGGATGCACGTTTAACGAGATTGGCCGCGGAAATCTTCGACAGGTTACACCCATCGGACGTGGAACGAAGGTGCCTTCGAATGTCGCGGAATCGATCCGCTATGCGCTGAACACTGTTTCGGTCGACACCGTTGATCCAGCGAACAAAAGAAGCCAGGTTCAGCCCTAGTAGGTCATCTCGCCACTGGCAGAATGGCGCTTCGTCGCCAAGTTCCAAAATTCCTGCGACGATCGGGTGAGGGCCGAGTAGTTTGTGGGTTGCGGTCACCACAAATCTCTTCATTCGACCACTTCTGCCGCGGTATGGCATGGACCAATACCGCAGCGCTGCGTTAAAGGCATCTTGATACGATGCGCCGGTTGGGTGAATCGCAGTCGCGGGAACCAGCCGAAACTCGGCTTCGCCTAGGACGCTTGCAAGTTCGTGGCCCTCAAGGTCTCGGGCAAACAGTGGGGAAACGCGCGCCAGTTCTTTCTGCGTAAGTGGGCGGAGATCTTTGGCGGCGTTCATGGCCGCCTGTGCAAACCCTCTTCCTTCCGAACTATTCCAATCTGGCCATTGGACATAGAGTCTGCTGTCGCGGGTCCAGGCATTCGCACCAGCCTTAAGCAGATCTAGCAAGAGCGACAAGGAGAATGCGACCTTAACGTGGACTGGATCATCGCTGTCTGCGACGTCCTCCAGCATGCGTTCTGCAGTTTCACAGAGCATCCCAGCACCGGTTGCCGAGACGAGTTCCCATAGACGCCAATCGTCACGTTCCCAGTTAGGTGCAAACAGAATCGGTTGAGCGGCGGTCGGCGGTCGGCTTGCAATGGCCATCTGAAATTCCTTGACGGTCCTTGTCTTGGCGGTTCGAGTCAGCAATCAACTTCTGCACCGCCCAGTGCGCGGCAGGCCGAAAGCCAACCACTCAAGATGGGGGTGTATTCTCAGGCGTGAGCACTTGTTTGGGAAGGGCTTCAAGACTCAAACGATTTTCTGGCGACACCAAGATACTCCCCGACGATCGAGCGGTCGCCTGCGTCCTCCGGTTTGAGCGTTATCGGGTCGAATACCGGATTCAGCGGCACTAACTGAATCGAAGAGTGCCGCCAGCCGTCAGCGGTGACGGTCTTCTCCGAGTGGTACTTCTTGACGGTGAACCGGCCGCCGTTCTCGCCCGCGCAGTCCGTGCCCAGCTGCACGAGCACGATCCGGCCCTCGCGCGAGCCCGCCGGACACGGGCGGAACAGGCACCATGAGCCGTCCGGGATCAGCGGCTCCATCGACGTGCCCGTCACCCGCGCCACGAACATGCCATCTTTCAGCGAAACGCCCGGCACCTCCGTCCAGCCGATCTCCTCCGGCACGCTCTCCGGTCCCCAAAAGCCCGCCGCGGCGGTGAGGTCGTAGACCGGGACGTGGGTGGTGTAACGGGCGGCGGGGGGCGGGGAGTCGGTGAGGGGTGGAGGCGGGGCGGCGTCGATGGGCGTGCCGGAAAACGATGCCTGGCACTCCGCAGAGCCTTCGTGCCAGGCACCGATTTCCGGCCGTGACGACAGCGGCGCGGCGGACCACTGTCCATCTATAGAGGCGAAATCGACTTCGAAGTTGGTGCCCGGGAGACCCGCGTCGGGGCCGAACCAGTCGCGGAGCAGCGCAGGGAGAGCGTTGTTGCCACGGGCACTCGCGGCGTCGGCCGGATGGGCGACGTTGCACGCCACCTTCACGAACCGGAAGACCCACTCCCGGCCGTCGGGGAGCCGGACGCGCGTGGGGCCCGTAGGGCGGGACGGGACGGATTCCACGGCGGGGAGGAAGAGGATTGGTTTGCCGCCGGAGTGGGAGACCTTCGCGCGGAAGGTGGTAGCAGGGCGAATTCCCTCGCTTGCGCTACGGGCTTCCAGAGCAGCAGGCGCGCGCAACCGTGAGTGCGTGTAGTGCGCGAGACGGAGATCGACGAGCTCGCCCGTGAGCGATTCGAAGGCCGCGCGGAGCTCGGGCGGGCACGTGAAATCCGCCACGAACCTGTCGCCTCGGCGGGTGAACCACCGCTGGCCGGCCTGGTCGTCCATCCACCGCGAGAGCGGCCACTCGAGCCACCACGCGGCGAAGTTTTCCATGTCGAGAGCGGCGTCGCCCGGCACGCGGGTGAAGGCCGCCCCCTCGAGATCCGCCCGCAGCGCCGGATGGTTTTCGAGAAACGAGCGGCACGCCGCCGCGAGCCGCGGAATCTCGAGCCCGTCCCACAAGGCGTCGCGATCCAGGAGCACCCGCAGCACCACCATCTTGTACGACTTGTTGAGGTTCGTCGTCTCGAGCATCCCGAGCCACGCCCCGAACCGCTCGACGACGCGCTCCTCGCTCGCATCGAGATCCCCCTCGGCCCGGCAAAACCTGAACCAACTGCCGTGCGCCGCTCGCAACGTGTGAGGCAGATAGTGAGCATGCAACAGCTCCGTCGGCGTCGGCCGCCGCCCGAGCTCCGCCCGCATGCCGCGATACGCCTCCTCCACCGCGGCCCGGCCCGCCGGCAGAAACCGCGCGAGCAGCTCCTTCGCCTCGAGCTCCACGTCGAGCACGCAGCCCTCCGGAAGTGCCGGCTCCCGGCCGTCGAGATACCGCTTCAAGAGGGCAAACCCCGTGGCGTCGGCGGCGGTGGCCGCGGGGGCGAGCGAGAGCAGATGCACGAGCCGGCTCGCGAACACGCGGTGATTGCCCACGAAGTCGATCACCTCCAACCGCAGCTTGCCCTCCGCCGCCCGCAGGCCACGGCCGAGCTGCTGCAAGAACACGATTTTTGATTCGGTGGGCCGGAGCATCACCACGCGGTCGACCAGCGGGATGTCGACGCCCTCGTTGAAGAGGTCGACCACGCAGAGGGCCGAGAGGGTGCCCGCGTGAAAGGCGGCGAGGGAGGCCATGCGCGGGTCGGAGACGGGGCCGCCCGGGCCGGCCGCATCCGAAAACACGGCCGCCGCGGCCACGCCCCGCTTCCGGAGCCAATCCCGGGCAAACACGGCATGCCGCCGCGAACAGCAGAAGACGAGCGTGCGACCGGCCGGGGCGGCCTGCCACTCGGCCCAGAGGCGCTCCATGCGGGGAGCGTTTTCCAGGGCCGCTTCGAGTACTGCCGGATCGAAGCGGCCGTTGCGCCAGGGGATTTGCTCGAAGTCGACGTCGTCCTTGAGCCCCCGATACCGAAACGGCACGAGCGACCCCTCCGCGATCCCGTCGCCGATCGTGGCCTGGGCAGCGAGGATGTCGTCGAAGAGCGTGGCCACGTCGACGCCGTCGGTCCGCTCGGGCGTGGCCGTGAGGCCGAGCGTGAACGACGGGGCAGCCCGCGACAGCTCCGACAGCCTCGCGAGCACGCGGCGGTAGCTCGGCGCCTCCGCGTGGTGCACCTCGTCGATCACGCAGTAATCGAAAGGGGCCGCCGCCGCGAGGGCCGCGAGACCTTCGGGGCGGGAGAGCTTTTGGATCGACGCGATGACAAGAGTAGGACAGGCTTCAGCCTGTCGGTCGGACGGAGTGGACGCCGCATTCGATAGGCTGAAGCCTGTCCTACTTCCGACCCACCACTCCACATTCACCGATCCCCATTCGACCTCCATTGCCTGCCGCAGCGTGGCCTCGGCCTGCGCGAGGATCTCAGCCCGGTGGGCAATCACGAGCACCCGCGGCGGCCGGCCGAGCTCGCGGCCCACGGCGATTGCGTCGAACGCCGCGAGCCAAGTTTTCCCAAGGCCCGTGGCCACGGCGACGAGGGCTTTTGAGTAGCCATCGCGGCGGATCGCCGCGAGGGAAGCGAGGGCTTCCTGCTGCCAGGGGCGGGGAAGTAGGGCGGGCTTCAGCCTGTCGTCTTTTGGTGGTGGATCCCACATACGACAGGCTGAAGCCTGTCCTACTTTCGATACATAGCGATCGACCACCTCAGCCGAGAGCGGCGTGGCCTGCTGCCAGAGGTCGTCGAATGCGGTCGCGAGTTCGCGGTCGAGTGCCCCCGAGCCGGACGTCTCGCCGAGTAGGTTCCACTCGACGCCCGAGACGAGGGCCGCCCGCGAGAGATTGCTCGACCCCACGACCACGATCCCGCCCGACGAATCCGCGATCCGCCACGCCTTCGGATGAAACGAATCGGGCGAGCCGCGGAGGTTTTCCATCTCCGCGAGCCGGGCCTCGAGCACCCCGCCGGCGAGGTCCATCCACCCCAGCAGCTGCCGCAAGGCCTCGGGCGACGTGATGCCGAGGTAATCGCCCACGAGCAGCCGCACGCGGGCCCCGGCGGCGATCGCACTGAAAAGCCCCGCGCGGATGATGTCGAGCCCCGAGGGCTGCACGAACGACGCGAGCAGGTCGATCTCGCTCGCCCCCGGCAGCCGCTCGGCGAGCCGCGGCCAGAGGGGCCGGTCGGGCCCAGTGGTGAGACTGTAGGACAGGGCTTTAGCCTGTCGCGGGCTTGCGGGCGCATTCGACAGGCTAAAGCCTGTCCTACTTTCGGCAAGGTAATTCCCCTTCTCCGGAATCACGTGCCGCACGCCGCCTCGGGGGTCGGGCATGTCGCCCGAGTAGCGCGGGATCACATGCACGTGCACATGCGGCACGGTCTGGCCGGCGGCGGCCCCGGCATTGAAGCCGACGTTGTATCCATCGGGCTTCGGCATGAGCCGCTCATCGAGCAGCCGTTTGACTTCACCCACTAGCTCCATGAGCGCGGCCTGCTCATGGGCTGTGCAATCGAAGAACGTCGGCACAACCCGCTGCGTGATCACAAGCACGTGCCCCGGCGACACTGGAAACGAATCGAAGATCGCAAACGCCAGCGCATTCGCGCATAGCCACTTCGACTCAGGCACTTCTACGAAGGGCGAGGGGGCATCCGGTACCATCAGGGTAGTCTATGGAGTTCTGGGACAACCTTGGTCCCGACACACCTTCGGAGCGTTTCCACATGCCACGCGGCCGAAACCTCTTCGATCCGGCTTCCACGAAGCCCTACCGGATTTCCCGCAGCGGCCTCGAGCTGTTTCATGACTGTCCGCGGTGCTTTTACTACGACAAGCGGCTTGGCCAGGCTCGGCCTCCAGGTTTTCCCTTCAACCTAAACTCAGCGGTCGACACGCTCCTGAAGCGCGAGTTTGATGCCTTTCGCAACCAAGGCAAGCCACACCCGCTGATGAAGAAAGCCGGGATCAAGGCAGTTCCATTCGCTCATCCCGATCTCGAAAAGTGGCGCACGAACTTCACGGGCGTGCAGGCCCTCCATCGACCGACCAACATGCTCGTGACAGGCGCAGTGGACGACCTCTGGGAGAACTCCGACGGCGAACTGATCGTGGTTGACTACAAGGCGACCGCGAAGGCCGCCGAGATCACCGAACTCAACGAAAAGTGGCATTCCGGATACAAGCGACAGATCGAGATCTACCAGTGGCTTCTGAGGCAAAACGGATTCGCCGTCTCGTCGACCGCATACTGGGTCTACGCTAATGGCGACACGGCTGCCGAGCGATTCGAAGAGACGCTGCGGTTTCGCATGACCGTCATCCCCTACGATGGGTCAGACGACTGGGTCGAGGATCACATCGAGGCAGCCAAGAAATGCCTGCTGCGCGGGAATCCCCCTCCAGCCAGCGACGAGTGCCCTTACTGCGACTTCGCAGCTCGCCGCGCTTGAACTCTGGACCTGAAAAGGGGACGCATCTCTTTTCTCACTCCAGCAATGCCGCGACCACTTCAGGCACGCCGATGGTCGCAGGCTTGGCTACGGCCTCGAATGCCAGTCCTGAAACCTCCCCAGGGATGTCTGGGTTCACGACGATCCGGCGGGCTCGCTTCGGCGCCTCGAAGATAAGCCCCGCCGCCGGATATACCTGGAGCGACGTGCCTACGACGATCAGCACATCGGCGCCGGCCACCAACTCCACGGCTTCTTCCATCGCCGGCACCAGCTCGCCGAACCACACGATGTGCGGCCGCAGCTGGCTGCCGAGCTCGCAGCGATCGCCGAGATGGATGTCGGCGTCGCCGAGGTGCCGGATGAGGCCCGGATCTCGCGTGCTGCGAGCCAACATGATCTCGCCGTGGAGGTGGAGCACATGCTTGGAACCCGCTCGCTCGTGAAGGTCGTCCACGTTCTGCGTGACGATCCGCACGTCGTAGGCCCGCTCGAGATCCACGAGCGTTCTGTGCGCCGCGTTGGGCACGGCAGCCCGCACCGCCCGCCGCCGCTGGTTGTAGAACTCGAGCACGAGAGCCGGGTTTGCCGCCCAGCCCTCCGGCGACGCCACGTCCTCGACCCGATGCCCTTCCCAGAGCCCGTCCGCGCCTCGGAACGTCTGCAGCCCGCTCTCGGCACTGATCCCGGCTCCGGAGAGCACGATGATGCGTTTCATGGTTCGTTGGCTTCCTCGAAGGCAAAAGGGGGTAGCCTGTCAAAGCGTGTCTTCATCGCTCCACATATCGGGCGGCTCCGCCTTGTACGCGTCATTCACCAGAGAAAACACCTCGACTGAGTCGTAGGCAAACGCTTCCTCCAGTACATCGGGGGGCGGCGTGTGCTCGTCGATGGGCACTACTTGGTAGGTCACCACGTTGTCTTTCAGTTGCCCGAGATGCACCTGGGTGTATCTGCGATGACCCTCGTGACCGTAGATCACCTCTGGCCGCAAATGCACTGGCTTCGCGACCGCTTTTGCAGCCTCGAGCCGGTCGAGCGTCTGCTTAAGCCGGAACAGTGTCACGGACACGTCGCAGACGATCCCGCGCTCAAACTCAGCCCTGAAGTACCGATCGGCTTTCAGGATCACCACTGACAACGGCTCACTCGGCGTTGGCCAGGGAACGGGCAACTCGTCCGGCTCTTCCGCCAGAAACTGCTTGAAGGGCTCCAAGGTTTTTTCGGTCAGTGGCACACGGATGGAGTAGACATACCCGGCCGGGAACATCGCATACGTGCAGTTGCCCTTGCAGCGGACCGCGACGAGATATTCCGTGGTCAGCCGGCGCAGCACAGCGGCTACCCGGGGGTTCTCCGTAGGCAACTGCCCCACAAGATGGTGGAAGAAAACCTGTGAGAGAGTCTTGTAGCCTGCCGTCTTTCGCCACGGCTGGCCGCCGAAGAATTCCTCGATCTCCCACGACGCGTTGACTGCGCCGCAGGCGGTGGCAATGCCCGGGTTCTCCGCTGGGGAGAATGTGCCGCGCACTCGGTAGACAAGGTCGTCACCGGCGAGATACTCGGCGGTCGACTCGCCCGGCTCGAGACGCAGCGCATCGACATCGAGCAGGCCAAGACCCAGGTACGGCGGAAAGCCGTGCGGCGGGTAATGCTCGACTAACGGCAGGTTGAAATCGGCCAGGGGAGGATTTTCGGGGGCAGTCATTCCGGCTGTCCTTTCTTGAGAAGGTGTGGTTGATCGGCGTAAAGCTCCGGCCGCTCTTCTGGGCTGTCCGCATACCAGGCCTTGCTGAGTGGCTCGCCCATCGTCTTCTCCAGATACGTCCGAAACGCCCGGTACATCTCTATGCGGGTGGGCTTGGATGGAATATCGAATCGTTGAATCTTCTCGCTCATGCTGCGATCGCGACCTGGACGTCTGATGTCTTCAGCGAGCGGCGAATCCGCCGCTTGCGGTTGCCGAAGTGGATCAGAACCAAGCCAGATTTCGCCGACTTGCTGCAATATTTGTTTCGCTGAGGCCACGCACCTCAACGCACATCCCCTTTCGGGTAGCACCGTTCGCCTTGCAGAGGCTCGGAAGCGAACCCAGTCACTCGACCAGGCTCACACGACACGTCCTTTCTTTTTCGTGTCGATCTTGATGCTCCATCATTTTACACCCTGCCCCCTCTTTTGTAATGGTCACTACCCCGGCAGAGCGTGTCATAGTCGCTCGGTATGATCCGAACCTCAATCCTTCTTTCTTCGCTGGCGTCGCTCCGTCCGCCGCCGCTCCCTCCGTTCCTCCATATCGTCGATGGCCTTCTGCGCCACCCGGTTCATGGCCGCCCGAGCCTCGGCCTCCGTCGCCACGCCCATGCCCACGAGCAGCGTGAGCCATCCCGCCTCGTAATCGTGCAGCCGATTCTTTGCTGGTCCGTTCATTTCGACCCTCTTTCAGTGGGTTGGTCGTCTCGGTGATCCGTGTTCAACGTCTCTGATTGTGACGGGTGCCGGGGACAACCTTGGTCCGCAGGCGGTAGACGCGAGCAGAAAACACCTCACAATCCCCGGGGTCAGCCTTCGGAATGACGGAAGCCAGTAAACACAAGTGACGGGCTACATCGATGCCGCTTGAGTCCCTGTTGCGTGCTGTTGAAAAACCAAAGGAAACATCGTGATTGACGTTTATCACTGCCCAAAATGCTCTCGGCTGCTGAAGTGCGAGGGCGTGGTTTCAATCGATGGCGATGAGCTGCCGGTGTTCTCGTGCGAACACTGCATCGTGAAGAAGCCAATTTTTGGTCCTGGCACGGAAGAGTTTGAGTTGGCCTACACGTTCTGCGTCGACTCAGCCGGACGGTGCTTTGATCCTGCCGACAGCCTTGGCGACGAATATGAGGGACTCGAAACTGAAGATGATTCGGACCCCGACCCCAGCCTGAACTGACGGGTTGCAGGGGACATTGACACTCCCTACGACGAGTAATGGAGTGGTTCGTTCTGCAAGACCTTCACGAATCGCTCGTTCGCGCGGTCGATTCGGGGCCACGACTCCTGCAGCCACGCGTGCGCCTGCTCTTCAGTCCACCTAAAACGCCGCATGGCCCAGCCCTTGAGCACGAATGCCGTGCGGCTGCGGCCGCCGTGGCAGTGCACAAGAATCGGCTGCGATGCTTCTTCCGCGATCAGCGCATCGATCGTGTCGATGACATCTGTAAGCACCGCCCGTAGATTTTCGTTGTGGTGCGGCTCCGGCTTGTCGACGAGAAACACCTGGCGGCGCACGGTTCTGGTCGCGAACCCGTCGCCCACACGGCAGAGCGAGATCACCCGCCAGTCCTCAGGAGCCGCCTCAGCGCCCGCCCGATTAGCCGCATAGATCGGAAACACGTCGTGCACCCGCGCGGGGCCGCCGGGCGGCTCGTCGGCCGGATCCAGGGGCTCGTGCTTGCCGAGCAGACGGCGGGCGAGGGATTGGAGCGACGCGTAGTCGTAGGCCATGTCACACTCCGGGCCTGTGACCGTTCCATTGAGATAGGTCGTCCACCGACTCGGGATCGACTGTACGCCCCACCGTGCACCGGCGATGCCTCCGGCAACGCATGCGACCGTGTCGGCGTCGCGGCCCAGATCGACCGCGGTCACAACCGCCTCCTCGAAGGTGGCTGCGTTTCGCACCGCCCATACCGCCTCCGCCAGACAGGTCCACGCGGTGCCGTTGTTCTTGCCGGTATCGGGCTGCCAGCCAGGCGCGAGGAGCGGCGCCCACCGCTCTCGGGCCGCAGCGGGCAGGATGCCAAGCACCGTGTCGATGGCGTCGAACACGTCGTCACCACGCATGCCTGCGCGGATCATGGCGGCATGAATGGCTGCGGCGTAGCCGTTATGAGGGTCGTGGTGCGTGAGCACGGCCTGCTGTGTCGCGAGCGCGACGAGGGCGTCGAGCGAATCTTCGGCGGCCCACAGGGCAATCGGCGTATTCCGCATCACGGAGCCATTGCCGGCAGATTGGCCGTTGCGGTCGTGCACACGCTCGGCAGCACCGACGTGGGACCGTTCCGCGAGCACCTCGCGGGTATGCGTGCCGACGTCTCGGGCGGTCCGCGCCCATGTCTGCCAGCGATTCCACAGGTCGGCGGCGTCGAAGCCGTCGTTCGCGATCAGCGACTCGGCGAGCGCGAGGGCCATCTGCGTATCGTCGGTGAACTCGCCGGGCTTCCACTTGAATCCACCGCCGCCACGCATTTCGCCGATACCCCCGCGCACCGGGGCGGGATACGTGCTGCGGTAGAGTCCCGGCCGCTTGAACTCGAACGGGGCTCCGAGGGCGTCGCCAACGGCAGACCCCACGAGTGCTCCGATGGCGTGCTGCGTTTTGATCATGACCACTCTTTGCCTCCTATTCCCGGGGGAGTCCGGGCGACACCGCTACGCCCGATTCATCCACGTGATCGAGAGCTGGAGCACCGTGGCGATCGACACCCAGACGAAGTAGGGCACCTGGGCCGCAGCCACCCAGCGATAGTGCGGCCAGACGGCCAGCATCATCCAGAGGATCGTGCCCCAGACGACGAGGATGTCCGCCGCCGCCAGAGGCAGGTTTTGCATGCCGAACTGGATCGGCGTGAAGATCAGGTTCGCCACGAGGTTGATGGCGAACGGCAGGGCGACGAGCAGCGGCAGCCGGCCCCGCCCGGTCTGCACGAAAACGAAGCCGAAGGTCGCGAGGATGATGGGATAGAGGATCTGCCAGATGAGGCCGATCGTCCGTGGCGCAGGCGTCCACGACGGCTTGGCCAGGCTCTGATACCACTCCATCCAGGGTACGTCGGTCATCCGAGACCCGCGCAGCCGCCCATGCCGCACTGCGGACGACCACAACCGCCACCGGCGCCGGTATCTCCGCCACCGTTGGAGACGTGCCCGCTGACGACGCTCAAGAGCTTGGTGAGTTTGGTGCTCTGGCAGTGCGGGCACTCGGGCTTCTCGTCACCGCGAATGAGCAGTTCGATTTTCTGGCTGCACTTCTGGCAGGAATATTCGTACAAAGGCATCGACTTCGGCTCCTTGCTCGCGTGGAAGGGAATCTACATGGACACGTTTGACGCCATCAACCAGCGGCGGTCGGTGAAGGCTTTTGACCCGGACCACCGGTTCACGGCCGCCGAGGAAACGAAGCTGCTCGAGGCAGCGATCCAGTCGCCGACGTCGTTCAATATGCAGAACTGGCGGTTCGTGATCGTTCGCGAATGAGAAATCGTCGCATGCTCTGGAGTCTGCTCACGATCGCGATTGGCGTCTACGCCGGGCTGTGCCTGATCTTCCTCGTCTTTCAGCGGGCGTTCATCTACATGCCGACGCCGGCGACGCCCGCCCACGCCGCGGCGTTCACGCTCGAGGTGCCAGACGCCAAGGTACGGATCTCGTCCCGGCCGCACGATGGGCCCAAGGCCGTCGTTTACTTCGGTGGCAATGCCGAGGATGTGGCCCATACCGTGCCGGAACTGGCGCAGTTGTTTCCGGACCGAGCCATCTTTGGCATGCACTACCGGGGCTACAGCGGTAGCTCTGGCCGCCCCGCGGAGGCGGCGCTCAGGAGCGACGCTCGGGCTCTCTTCGAATCGGTCCACGCCCGTCATCCAGACGTGATCGTCGTGGGTCGCAGCCTCGGCAGCAGTCTCGCAATCCAGCTTGCGGCCGAGGAGCCTGTCTCGCGGCTTGTCCTCATCACGCCGTTCGACAGTATCCTGTCGATCGCCAAGCGAGTGGCCCCGTTTCTGCCGATGAGTCTTTTGCTTCGCGATAAATACGAGTCGTGGCGGTACGCCCCCCGCGTAACCTGCCCCACACTCGTGATTGCCGCCTCCCACGATGAACTGGTGCCGCTGGCTGACACGCGGCGGCTGGTCGCGGGCTTCGCGCTAGACGTGGCAACGCTACGGATTGTCGAGGGAACTGATCACAACTCAGTGTCGGGCGAGGCCGAGTTTTGGGAGGCACTCGCCAATGGAAAGTGAGCGACACCAGCCACCGTGACCGCCCAGACTTTCCTCCCCGGCCCAGCTCACAATACGGTCAGAACCCACGCAGGACAGATACTGCCTGTCCCGCACGGCTGGGAACTTCTCACACCCGGTGACGCTGCCCTGACTCGCCGCGAGAAAGGCCAGCGCCGCGAAGTCCGACGGATGCTCGCCCAGCGCTCGAAAGAACTTCTCGGGACGTACAGGCGGGGCGAGCTCACCGGCATCGCGTGTCCGCTTGCCCGGGCCCTCGCTTCTTGCGAAAGCGCCGCCGGATCCGAGGAGTCCACAGGCCTTGGCTGAATCCAGCGGTCTCGCTCTGCGCGGCACTGCGTAGAGTTGTTCAACGCAACGCCCTTCCGAGAGCCAGAGACCCGGGGAGGTAGCCATGGCAACACCCAGCACGCTTTCTCAGACCGAACTTCTCTCAACGCTTGTGGCTGTCGCGACAGCCAACACAGGCACTGCCTTGTCAGCCACAGACGGCACCATCACGGGCACGCTCACGGCGATCAAGGCGAAGTGGCTCCTTGGCGGCCGGAAGGTCACGAGCAATTTCAGATGCACGCTCGACCCGGCCAAGCACGAGGCCCACTTCTTGGAGTCGGCCGTCGAGACTTCATGGGGCCTGCCGCCTCCGACTTTTACCGCCCAGACCACCACGCAATATGGCTCCCGCGTGAACAAAACCCGCGTAGACAAGGGCGTGGGCGAAGGCGGGCGGCTTGAGTTCGGCAAGTTCCGGGAGAGCGTCGAGCAGGCGGTGAAAGATGCCGGCTGGGGGTTCGTGTTTGAGGTGGCCTGACCGTAACGGTGAGGCGTATCAGTGGGGCCGGCAGTGTTTCGCTCGGCCTTTCCATCGCCGTCGCACAGCTCTATGCCTACTGTCCTCGCCGGCTTCCGCCCAGGAGCCGCAGGTTGCTCGCATATCGCATCCGATATATGCTTCCGGTGCCTGAGAACGAGTAGCAAAGCCTGTCGTTTGGCTGTACCGTCGCGTGAAGACGCCTCCGTTCACCACCAGCCGCCGAACGGTGACGCCATGACCATCAAGAGCAAGAAACGGACGGCTCTCGCCGCGGCGGGCTGGCGGGTGGGCGAGGCGGCGGCTTTTCTCAGGCTCACCGCCGAAGAGCAACAGCTGGTCGAGCTGCGGCTAACGCTCGCTCTCGCCATTCGGCGTCAACGCCAGGCGAGCGGCCTCTCCCAGAAACAGCTCGGCGAGCGGATCGGCACGACGCAGCCGCGAGTCGCCAAAATCGAAGTCGGGGCGCCGGATGTCTCCCTGGACCAGCTCGTCCGGGCGTACGCTGCCGCTGGCGGACGAATCCAATGCCAGCCGCCGCGGGCTCCCGCGACGAGGAAGGCGAGCCGGCTGAAAGTGGCTTTATAGCGACGGTCCGCAAAGGCCTCGTGGAGGTGACGCTGTGATTTCCAATGCCGCGGAATACGAGAAGGCCCATAGTGACCTGCGAATCCTCGAGCAGCGCATCGCGGACCTCGAGCGCGAGCATCCGATCGGCGAAAAGGGATTCACCAAGGCGGGTGTGCGGAAGATGATCGCCAAAATCAACGAAGAACTCGCTGTGTTCGAGGGCCGCGAGGAAGCACGGCTTGCCGCGTCACGAACCTGAGCACAGCGACCGCGGGCGGCCCCGCGGGACACCCTTGGTCCGGGAGGCTTCCCCTCGCCGCCATTCCCAACCAAGCCGACTTGACAAGAGAGTGTACGCCCGTACATTCCTTGCCGAGGAGCCGATGATGTTCAGAATCGCTTACGCAGCAGGAGTGGCGGATGATCTCAGGCGAATGCGGGGCCGCGACCGGGCCTTAGTGCTCGACCGTATCGAAGCCGCTTTGGTCGACCAGCCGACCACCATGACGCGCAATCGCAAGCTCCTGGTAGGCGTACAACCGCCATGGGATCAGGAACTGCCAGTTTGGGAACTGCGTGTCGGCGAGTACCGCGTGTTCTATGATGTCGAGACGGAGTTCCGGGTGGTTACCATCCAGGCAATTCGCCACAAACCACTGCACCTGACGACGGAGGAGATCCTGTGAAGACCGTGGGAATCGAGCAGACCACACTCGACTCGTGTGTCCGCGAAGCGCAGGACGACCGCGTGCTCGTCACCCGAGCCGGTCGTCCCGTCGCGATCGTCGTCGGGCTCGCGGACTTCGACGAGGAACAGATCCGGCTTGGAATCAGTGACGAGTTTTGGAAGATGATTTCCGCTCGGCGACGAGAGTCTGCGATCACACGAGCGGAGCTCGAACGCCGGCTCGACGCCGATGATCCCAAGTAGGCGTCCGGAGGTCACCCTCACGTGATCAATGAACTCGACGAAGTCGTGCTGACGTGTGATCTCCCCGACCACGGCCTCGCAGCCGGCGACATCGGGACGGTCGTACTGGTGCACGACGAGGGAAAGGGATACGAAGTCGAGTTCATGACGCTCGACGGCGAAACGATTGCAGTAGCAACGCTGCGGGCCGAGCAGGTGCGGGCCGTGCAGCACAATGAGATCGCCCACGCGAGATCAATCGATTCATAACGCGGCATGGCGGTAGTCCACAAAGCCCTACAAGATCTCCCGCAGCGGCCTCGAGCGGATCCGCACGACGCAGCCGCGGGTCGCCAAAATCGAGGTCGCCGCGGCAGTGAGGTCGTAGACGGGGACGTGGGTGGTGAAGCGGGCAGTGGAACGCGGGGAGGGATCAATCTAGGTTGTGATCCATAAGTGGACCAACGGTGCCGGGAGCCTCCCGCCCCGCATGAATGGACCTCAGTTGTCCCTCGGGTATGTCACAGTCTCGCCCGCTCGGCTGAGTAGTTACTCGGCCAATTCCGCAGGCACGCGAGACTGGAGGCTTTATGCATAGGGAACACGCAACGCTCAGGATTCACGGACGCCTGGCAGACGTCATGGTGACTCTCGACCCAAAAGCCCGAAAGCTCCTAACGCTCTATCTGGCGGGCCTGAGCCTCCCGGAGATGGCGGCGCACATGGGGGAAAGCGAGGACGCCATTTCTCGGACGATCGTCGAACTTGTCCGGGAAACGCGGGAAGGATTGGCGACCTGAAACTACGGGGCGTGTACGCTTGGCCTGCCCCTCTTAAACGGCACCCCATCCAGGCGACTCGACACCAACCACCGTACGTGACGGCCAGGGAGATCCTGTGAAGACCATGGGAATCGAGCGGGCCGAGAAAGATTGAAGACGAATTATGGGACGAAGCGTCGTACTCGCCGGTGCTGCCCGTTGCAGCGGATGTAGCCTGCCGCCGCGGTGGTGTGTGTGCGAAGCGCTACCACTCGTCGAAACGCGGCTCGCGGTTCATGTGCTCATCCACCACCACGAGCTGTGCAAGCCTTCGAGCACCGGGAAAGTGGTAATGCGGGCTGTGCGGGGCGCGGAATGCCACACCTACCAGCGCGTGAGCCGCCACTTTCCCCCCTCAGGGTTCCCTACCGACGCTTGTGACCCGGCCCGGGAACTCTGGATTCTTCATCCGACCGGTGAACCGCTCCCCGCGGCGACGGCGGCGGGAGACGCACCCTCCTGCGAGGGCATCCAACTCCTGCTGCTCGATGGCACGTGGCGGCAGGCGGGCGACATGCTGCGGTCGGTCGAAGGGCTCGGGCGGTGCGTGCGGCTGCCGGATGCCGCGGCCGAGCCGAGCCGCTTCTGGCTCCGCGACCAGCCCGAGCTGAGGCACGTGTCTACGGCCGAGGCGCTCGGGCAGGTGTTGCAGACGATCGGCGAATCGGATGCGGCGCGGCAACTCCGGCTGCACTTCGAGCTTCACGTGTACGCGACACTCCTCGCCCGCGGCAAGCGCGAGATGGCCGAGAGGTATCTCGGACACTCGCCACTGCTCATCGACGCCCGCGACGTGCTCGACCGGCTCCACTCCCGGTGAGCCAGGATGGTGCGACTCCTGCGGTTCGGGTTTTTCGCGTGGGCAACGCCCAGTCTATTCAGGCCGCTTTTTCCGGCGTTTGCCCGAGCGGCGGCTTTCCCGCTTTACCTCCAGCTCGTCGATCGCCGCCTGGGCCACGCGATGCATCGCGGCCTCGGCCTCCGCCCTCGTGGCCACGCCCATCTCAATCAAGAGCGTGAGCCACCCAGCCTCGTAGTCGTGCAGCCGACTCTTCGTCGGTCCGATCATGTGTGCCTCCTTTTGAAAGCTCTTTCATCGTGACGGGCCCGAAGGACAACCTTGGTCCGGGGTAGAATCGTGATGTGAGAGGGCGTTGACACCGGAAGTGAACGCCTGTATATTTTCTTCGCACGCTTCGCCCGAGGCATGTCGCCATGAGTTCCTGGGAAGAATGCCGATCCGTCGAACGCGATCCCGCCAAGGTCAGCGGGGCGTGGGTGTTCGCCAACACCCGGGTGCCCGTGCGGGCACTGTTTGAAAATCTCGAAGACGGTGCGACGGTTGATCAGTTCGTCGAGTGGTTTCCGGGCGTCACTCGGGAGCAGGTCGAAGCTGTGCTGGAGTTCGCTGCCGCCAGCCTCGAACTCCAAGCCTCGGCATGAAAATTCTCTTCGACCAGGGAACGCCGGTTCCGCTGCGACGATTTCTCGATGGCCACGAAGTCCATACGGTGTTCGAGAAGGGTTGGGATCGGCTGACCAACGGCGACGTTCTCGCAGCCGCCATCCTGAATGGCTATGAAATCTTGATCTCGACGGACCAGAATCTTCAGCATCAGCAGGATCTCCGCCATGTGCGGCTCGGCATCGTGGTGCTGATGACCACCTCGTGGCCGCGAATCAGTCGAAACACTTCAGCAGTGGCCACGGCCATTCACCGCGTCCAAACAGGCGGGATTGTCGAAGTGCAATTCGAGGAGGCTTAGGCAGTGGAGGTGCTGCGAGGAGTTTGCCGTCTTCGAGAGCCGTGAAGGGGCAACAACCTTGGTCCCTCCTATGACACGCTCGACGCGTGTCGAAAACTGGCCTTCTATGCACTGGTGCGGTAAAATGACGCCAGCATCAGGAACGACACGTCCCCCACGACGTGTTGGAGACGCCTCGGGGCGTTTCCGCAACCGAGCCCCTGCAAGGCACACGGTGCTTCCGTCGGCATGAAAATGCCGGCGGGATGTGCGTGAGGATTCACTCCTCACGAAACAATGTTGCAGCAGTCTGACGGGCGGCAACGCCCGTCGGGCTGGTTCTTGGTGCGTTGCTCATTCTGGAGTGCGCACGATGGCCTCGCTCAGCCCGCCTGTTGGCGTTTGCAACCTGACCGCCTGGTTTATCTTCGCCTCGCCCGCGGCAGCGCGGCACCCCCGCGACTACGCGGTGCTCGAAGAGACGATCGCTGCCGAAACCGCCGTGCTCCATGAAACGGGCAGCGTCAACGAGCTCTTGATCGAGAACCAGGGCGACCTCGACCTCTTCATCCAGGCCGGCGACATCGTGAAGGGAGGCCGGCAAGACCGCACGATCGGGGCCGACTTCATCGTGCCGGCCAGGTCGGGAAAAATTCCGCTGCCGGCTTTCTGCGTGGAGCAGGCCCGCTGGCGCCGCCGCCGCGACGAGGCAGACACGCATTTCTCCACCGCCAAGGATTTTCTGGCGTCGAAGAAGGCCCGGCTGGCCATGAGGTTTTCCAAGAGCCAGGCCGAGGTGTGGGACAGCATCTCGGAAGAGCAGGAGCAGCTGGCGAAGGCGGTGCAGAAGGAGATCCGCGACGCCACGTCGCCCACCAGTCTGCAGCTCACCTACGAAAGCGAAGGCGTGACCTCCGCCGTCGACGACTACACGGCGGTGTTGAACCCCGCCCTGGCCGAGGTGGGCGGCAGTGTCGTGGGCGTGGTGTGGGCGATCAACGGCGTGCCTAGCCATGCAGATCAATACGTGAGCCCAAAGCTGTTTGCGAAGCTCTGGCGGAAGTTGCTGCGGGCAGCCGCCACCGAGGCCATCGGCCAGCGGCGCGGCCCGGGGAGCAACGCGGCACCCGAGCCGCCGTCGAGCAAAGCGATCGTCGCGTGGCTTGATAGCCACGTGTGTGCTGGAGCGACGCACGCCGAGGAGGAACGGCTGCTGCCCCGTACGCGGATTCGCACCCACCGCGGCACGTCGCTCCATCGCTTCGAGGCGTTTGACACCGCCCTCGACGAAGCCTGCCCCCTTCACGTGGCCGTCGTGGCCGAATGACCAAAAGGAGTGAACCCCGTGAACGACAATCGACCCACAACCCAGCCATCCCTGCGGGACCACACAAGCAGGATCCGCCACCTCGACGCGGCTCGAGCCCGGGAGATCGTGGCCTTGTTTCGCCGGCCCATCCCGGCGACCGGGCCCACGGTTTCCTGCGCCGCCCACGATCACGTCGTGGCGGCCACCAAAGGCGAGGTGGTGCTCGGCCGATTGGGCACCGACACGGCCGAAGGCATCATCGGCCACCACGCCACGCATCTTTACCTGCACGAAGTCATCCGGCTGCCGCTCTCCGTGGCCCGGGAGCTCGCGCAGCACCGCGGACACCTCTATCTCGACAAGCTGAGGAGCATCACCGACTCCGTCGCCACTGAACTGGGGAACCACGCCGGCGGCGGGCTTTCGCTCAACAACCTCCGATGGCTCTCAATCGCGGCCGCCTGGGCGCTCGGCCGCCACGATGGCCAACTCTCCCTGAACCGCCTCAAGCACCTCGATGATGACATCGCCCTCGGACTGGCCCAGCACGACAACGAGCTCTACCTTTGGGGCTTGAAGCAGCTGTCGCCCAGTGCCGCGGCCGCGTTGTCGCACCATCGCGGCGACCTGTTTCTCGATGGGCTCTCCCGGTTGCCCAGCCGGGTGGCAACACACCTGGCCAGGCATTGCGGGAAGCTGCACCTCCACGGGATCCCGCGCTTGAAGGAAGCCGCAGCCCGCGCCCTCGGCAGCCGCACGGGGCATCTGTGCTTGAGGGGGCTCAAGTCGCTGTCTCCCACCGAGGCACAGCTTCTCGCCGAGCATCGAGGCCCGCTCTATCTCAATGCCGTTGAGATCACGGATGCGGTCGTACACTCCCTCGGCCAGCACCAAGGGTCGCTCTCGCTCTCGCCGCCGAATGGCATCGCAGACCACCACCTCGCGGTGCTCGTCCGGCATGTTGGACCGCTGTCGCTCGGCGGGCTGAAAAAACTCCATCAACGCACGGCCACGATCCTCGCGAGCCAGCAGGGCCCACGGGGCATCGCGGGACTGTCTGGGCTGTTTGTGAACGACGTCGAGCACGTCACGCCGCCGGTAGCCGCGATCCTGTCGACGCACCGGGCCGGGGAACTGTCGCTCAACGGCATCACGCTCCTCACCGAAGACACGGCCCGCGAGCTTGTGCGGCATCCGCTGCTCACGCTCGACGGCGTCGCGAGCGTGACCGACCGCGTGGCAGGCATCCTCGCCTCCCACTCAGGCGGCACGCTCTCGCTCAGGGGGCTGCGGCACGTGAGCCCCTCCGGCCTCGCGAAACTGCGGCAAAACCCCGGCATCGAACTGCCGCCCTCGTTGCGGAGAGCCGCCACGGCTCCGGCCAGCAGCACGGCACCGCGCCACCCGACCCACGCCGAAATGATCGCGGCGATCGCTCGCATCGCCCAGGCTGGGGAAGACGCCCTCAGCATCAACACCTAAGACATCGAAAGGAGGCCCGTTCATGCGCCCTCAACTCTCGCGGAAAAATCTCGTCGTGTTCACCGGGGCCGGCATCAGCGCCGAAAGCGGCCTGCAGACGTTTCGGGGGGATGGCGGGCTGTGGGAAGGCCACCGTGTGGAAGACGTGGCCACGCCCGAGGCCTGGGCCAAGGATCCGGCGCTCGTGCTTGAGTTTTACAACGTGCGGCGGCGGAACGTGCGGGCGGCACAGCCGAACGCCGCCCACCGGGCGCTCGTCGATCTGGAGAGCGCCTACGACGTGCGGATCATCACGCAGAACGTCGACGACCTCCACGAACGGGCCGGTTCCACGCACGTGCTGCACCTGCACGGCGAGATTCTTTACGCCCGGAGCACGCGGGAGTCGAGCCACACGGCATACCTCGGCGATCACGACATCGCCCTCGGCGACACATGCCCGCTGGGGAGCCAGCTGCGGCCGCACATCGTGTGGTTTGGGGAACAGGTGCCGGCGCTGGACGAGGCGGCCCGGATCGTGTCACAGGCCGACATCTTTCTGTGCGTTGGCACGTCGCTCGAGGTCTACCCGGCCAACTCGCTGATCTTCGCCACGCCCCGCCGGGCCCGGCGGATCGTGGTGAATCCCGAGGTGCCCGATCTTGTGCCCAGAGACGTCTGCGAATGCATTGCCAAGACCGCCTGCGAAGGCGTGCCCGAACTGGTCGCGAGCCTGCTGCTCGCGACAACGAAGCTTTGAAATTCCCTACGAATCCCAGAAAGGAGCCAACGCATGAGTGAACAGAAACCCCGTGGGACAACGTTGGTCCGGGGTAGAATCGTGGCGAAGAGACATACCTAGCTCCTTGACGCAAACATGAACGGGCGTGTACTCCCTTAAGTCACCCCAACCGAGAACCCCATGGCCAACGAACTGATTCAATCCGACCCGGACGTGATGCTGGGGAAACCGGTTGTTCGTGGAACCCGCATCACGGTTGAGCTGATTCTGCGAAAGCTCTCCTGCGGCGAGACGATCTCGCAGATTCTCGAGTCGCATCCCCGGCTCACGCGCGAAGCCGTCCTGGCCGCGCTCGAGTTTGCGGCTGAAGCCATGGGGCACGAGACGGTGCATGCATTGGGTGATCGAGAGTCGGCATGAGATTCCTCGCCGACGAAGGCGTGGACGAATCGATCGTGGGTGCCGTCCGTAATGACGGGCACGACGTACGATGGATAGCCGAGGAACTCGAGGGGACAAAAAACAACGTCGTTCTCGAGGCGGCCGTGCGGGACGCAAGGATTTTGATCACTGAAGACAAGGATTTCGGTGCGCTCGTCTATCGGCAGCAACTTCGTCACCGCGGTGTCGTGCTCGTGCGCGTCGACGGTATTTCCAACGCGGAAAAGGCACGGATTGTCGCCCGTGCGATCCGGGAGCATGACGATCTGAAGTGACAGGGGCCCCCGATGCAATGATCCCTATCGAGGATCCGTCGGCTCCACGCGAAGCGCAGCAAACCGAGGCTCTGGCTTGCCATCCACGATCACGGTCTCGGCGAACATCGCGGCGGGCCGGACCCAGAGGCCGCGATCGCCATACTCCTGGCGGTAGACGACGAGTTCCTCGAGCGTCTCGCTGTGCCGGGCGACGCCGAGCACCGTGTACTCGTTTCCCTTGTAGTGCCGGTAGCGACCTGGGCGGATCTCGGGCATGGGTTGCCTCCTGTTGACCGTGAGCCCCGATTCATCCACGAAACATCGATCATGGATCGTTCGTAGTGCAACTTTATTTTATGGACCGAGAGATGGATGCCGCGACAGGCCGCACGCGGCCGGCGAACCAGAGGCTCGTGAGCGTCACTGCGACGGCGAAGATGCCGACCGTTCCAAAATAACGCAGGGGCTCGCCGGCACCTCCCTCCAAGATCAGCCCACTGCATACGGTGCCGAGGCCGCTGGCGATGTGCTGCACCGACGAATTGACCGACATGAAGCCACCGCGGCGTCGGGGCTCAATGCTGGCCGTGATCAGCGATACGGAGGACACCAGCCGCCCCGCGTTGCTCGCCATCATCAGCGCTGCCACCAAGGCCGCCACGGCAAGCCCCACGGACGGCAGGTGAGTGACCACGAGCGTCATCACAGCCGCCAGCGATACCGCGCAACGAAACACGGGCAGGGCGCCATAGCGATCGATGAGCTGGCCCACGAGCGGCGTGCTCACGAGCGTGAGCATGCCCCCGGCCACGAAGACGATGGGCAACTGGGCCTCCGTGACACCCGCGTTGCTCACGTAGGAGGCGCTGATATAGGGAATCACGGAAAATGCGCCGAACATCAGGATGGCGGTGAGGGCCAAGGCGGGCCGATGGGAGGGATACGTGAGCGTGTCCAGCAACTGGGCCAGGGGACGTCGTCGCGTCCCACCCAGGTGGCCGGTCAGCGGCGGCATCGTCCACGCGGCCATGGCCACCAGCGGCAGCCCCAGCGCCGCGAGCACGAGGAACGGCACTCTCCAGCCGGAGCGATTGCCCAGCGCGATGCCAATGGGCACGCCCACCGCCGACGCCACAGCGAACGCCGACATCAGTAAGCCGGTCGCCCGGCCGCGCCGCTCCTCGGGAAACACGTCCGCCACGATGGCGTATGACAAACCGCCCAACACTCCGCCAAACGCGCCCGTCAGGCACCGGGCCGCGACCAGCAGCTGGTAATTCGGCGCCAAGCCGCAAGCCAGGGTGCCCAGCAGCAGGCCGGCTGACAGCGCGATGTAGGCCGACCTGCGTCCCACGCGATCGAGCACCGACGCAGCCGCAAAGCCGGCGCACCCGGCTGCGAACGTGTAGGCCGACACGACCCAGCTGAACTGCACGGTGTCGATGTCCAGGGTGTCGAACAGGAGCGGACCCAGGGGCATCACGATCATGAAATCGACGGCGCTGATGAACTGCATCGCCGCGAGCGTGAACAAGATCAGCCCCGCGCGGTCCACGCCACTCCCTTGCGGGAAGGCTGGCTCGGCTACGGGGATTGGGGTCACAGTACGCATCTTCGCCCTGCCGGCCGAAGGGAGGCTAGCAGACCCCACACATCGCCCTCAACACCATCGCAGACTCTGGTACAAGGATTGTCTCCGCACGCGAAACAGGACCACCCATGACGTTGGCTGCCATGCTCGACGATGCGGCGGCGAGATCGCCGCACGCCATCGCGATCCACTCCTCCGCCGGGTCGCTTTCGTATGCCGATCTCGCCGATCGCGTCGCCCGGGTCGCGCACGGCTTCATGTCGCTGGGACTGACCGGCCAGGATCGCGTGGCCTTCCTGCTGCCCAACGGCGTGGAACTGGCGATCTCG
>CAMAVC010000026.1 GCA_945861585.1 Planctomicrobium piriforme | reverse complement strand
CGGCGGCCGGCGCTTTCAATGCGCCCGTGTCACTCGTCGAGCAGCTCGCGGTGGGCTACCCCGCCGCGGAAGACAGGCCCGGCGCGGCGGGCGGCGGGCGGATCATGGTGCCGGTGGCGGCTGGTCAGGCGAACCCGATGGGAGAATTCGCGCCGCCGGCCGACCCATCGACGATGGAGGGCGGGACCGTGGGTCGGCCGCCGCATCCGCGGTTTGGCGGCGGAGGCGTGGGCGGTTTCGGCGGCCCGATGGGAGCGCCGGGAGGTGAGGCGCCGCCAGACGCCTCTCCCGACGATCTGCTCCGAAGCTGGATCTATGTCGATTTTGCCGGCAAGCCGCTGACGGCGGCGGAGCTTGCCTCGTCGCCCGACGCCCAGCTCGTGCATCTCGTGCCGTTCGTGATTCGCGCCGTCGTCGATGAGCGGAAGCTCGACACACTGCTCGTCGATCTCGCCACGGCGCCGGTGCCGATCGACGTGCGGCAGGTGCGGATCAACGTAGGTGCCGGCGGACCCGGCGGCGGCATGCCGTCGATGGGGCCGATGGGTGGCTTCGGGCCCGGGGGCGGCGAGTTTGGCGGGCAGCCTGCGGCGGCGCCCGGCAGCCGGCCGCACGACGTGACGGTGGAACTGCGCGGCACCGTGGCGCTGGCGAAACAGCCTGATCCGCTGACGCTGGGGCTCGAGGCAGAGCCGGACGACGAGGCCGAGGCAGCGGCGCCCGAGGCCGACGCGGCAGTGCCCGACCCCGCTCCGGGCAACGCAGAGGCAGGGGGCAACGCAGCATGAAACGGCCTTCCATCAGCTTCGACAAAGATGCGATCCTCGAATTTCTGCTCGCCCACGGCGAGAAGATCGGCGTGGCAGTCGTGGCAGCGCTCGCCTGCGGACTCGTGTGGGGCGGCGTGAGCGCGGCCCGCTCGAAGACGGCGTCGCGCGAGCAGCAGCCGGCCGTGATCGAGGAACAGGCGAACCGCGCGGCAGCGCACATTCAGGCCGTGAAGCAGCCGCCGGGCGCGGAACTGCGGCGGTCGAATCTCACGAAGTTGATCGACCCGTGGCGAGCCCCGGAAGTGCATGAGCCGCCGCCCGTAGCCCTCTTCAACAAGCCGCTGTTCGAAGAAAAGTCGAAGCGCTCGAAGCCGGACGTGTTTCCGATCGAGGAACTGCAGGCCGTGGCCGGGATCGCCTTTATGCCGGAACGCCCGGCGGATGCGGCCCTCGGCCGGAATGCCGCCGACGTCGATGCGCCGGAGGGTGCGGAAGGCGAGGCCGCCGGCACGAAGCGGCGGCGCAAGAAGGATCCGCGGGGGCAGGCCGGCATGCCTGCACTGCCGCCGGGGTTCAGCGAGTTTGGGCCCGGCATGCTGCCGCCGGAGATGATGATGCCGGGCAATCCCGGCGCACCGGGCGTGCGCGGCCGGCTCGTGCCCTACTGCGTGGTGACGGGGCTCGTGCCGTTTGCCAAGCAGATGGGCGATTATCAAGAGCGGTTCGCCCAGGCGGGCCTGCGCGATCCCCAGCGCGACGTGCCGCTCTGGAGCGACTATCTCGTGGAGCGGATGGTGGTCACGCCCAACGGCCGCGAAGACTGGAAACGCATCGACCTCAAACAGTTTTTTGCAGACGCGGCGAAACAGTGGGCCGGCGTGCAGCCCGACCCGATGCCGCAGGGCTTCATGTTGGGGGCCGAGAGCAACCCGGGCGCCGCCTTCGGCTACTGCAGCCCGCTGCCGGCGCTCGCGGGCGAACCGTGGGGCCTCGAAGCGGTGCACCCGTGGTTTGTGGCGAAGTTCAAGGAACAGCTCGAGGAGCAGGCGCAGCTGGCTGCCGAACAGGCCGAGCAGGCGGCGACGATTCTGCCTGGCCAGCAGCCGGGCGCGGAGTTTGGCGGAGGCGCGCCGGGATTTGGCGGCCCGGGCGGGCCAGGGTTTGGCCCCGGTGAATTCGGCATGCAGCCCGGAGGGCCGGGGATGATGCTCGATGCCCAAGGGCGGCCGATCGTCGGCGTGGACTACCGACTGTTTCGGTTCGTCGACACGAACGTAGAGGCCGGGAAAACCTATCGATATCGCGTGCGGCTCTCGCTCTGGAATCCGAATCGTGACCTCGAGGGACGGTATCTCACCGACGCCGCGCTCGCCAAAGACGTGAAGCTCGCCTCGGCCCCGAGCAATGTGACGGCAGCTGTGACCGTGCCCGATACCGAGCAACTGCTCGTGCGGACGGTGCGCAAGGCCGAATCGAAGCGATTCAAGCCCGGAGCCGTCGAGGTGCTCGTGCTCGACAAGGGCGGCGATGCGGGCAACTACGCGCTGCGAAGCCTCGTGACGGATCCGGGCGGCATCGTGAACGTCGATAAGAAGCTCAACAAGCCGGGCGATCTGCGGACCCGCGGCGAAGACGCCTTCACCGACGCCGTGCTCGTAGACCTGCGCGGCCGACAGGACGACCGGGCGGAGACCCGCAGCGGCAAGGGATCGCCACCGCCCGAGCCGCTCGACATGCTTTTTCTTCGGCCCGACGGATCCTTCGCCGTCGCATCGGCCGCCGACTCGCAGCCCAAGGTCGATCGCTACATGGGCACGCTTCCGATCATGGAAGATCCCAAGAGCAAAGACAAACAGCCCCCGGGCGCGAACCCCGAAAACCCCTTCGGCAGTCCGTTTGGACGCTGACACCCATGACCTGCACACGCCACACTTCATCCCGCCCGCCCCGCCTGCTCGGGGCTGTGATCGTCGCCGTGTGCGCGGCTGCCGTAGCCCGGGCTGAGCCGAAGTATGTCGGCTGGACGAAGGTGGAAGCCTCGCGAGAAATCCGCGAGCTCAAGGAGAAACTCCGCGAGGGAGGGCAATTCGACGACAACGCCAAGCAATTTCTTCAGGAGACGGCGCTCCCGCAACTCGCCCTCGAGGAAAACCGCTCGCTCATCGAGCGCACCCGCAAGCGGCTTCGCGAGCTCTTGCTTGGTGACGTGGGTGAGGACAAGGCGTATGCCGACATCGCGCAGCTCATCACCGACTTCATGACGGCCGCTGCCCGCGACGATGCGGCCGATCCGGTGGTGCGGGTCAACGCAATGCTGCTCGTGGGCGAATTGAAGGCGAAGAGCGGCAAACCGTGGGCCGCTGCCGGCCCGTCGCTCGCCGCCGCCGCCGGCGACAAGAACCTGCCGGATGCCGTGCGCATCGCTGCCCTCGCTGGCGTGGCGAAGCACGTGGCCGCCGGTGCGGGCGACGACTCGCTTGCGAAGACCTTCGGGCCGCCAGTGGCGGCGATCCTCGGGGAGCCGGTGGCCGGCCCGCGCTCGGCCGAGCAGGAATGGCTCGTGTCGCGGGCGCTGCAGCTCATACCGGCGCTCGTGCGGCCCGCGCCGCCGAAACTCGCGGCCTTCCTCGCGGCGATCGTGGGCGACGAAGCGCAGGCGATCGACCTGCGGGTGCGGGCGGCCGCGGCCCTGGGCGCGACGGCCGACGCGGCGTCGGGCATCGATGCGGCCGCGGTCGTGGAGGCGATTCGCAAGCTCGCGATCACGGCCCTCGAGTCGGAGGAGAAGGCGGCCGCGGCTCGGCGGTTCGAGGACCAGTATCGACGGGGCGGTGCGGCTCCAGGCGGGCCGCAGGGTGCACCCTTCGGGGCTCCCCAGGGCGTCGGCTTCGACGGCCAGCCGCTCCCAGCGGTCGACCCGCTCGCGATCTCGGAGCAGGCCTGCCGGCGCGCGGCATGGCGGCTCCACACGCTCGGCACGGCGATCTTTGCGGCGGACGACAAGCCGGGGCTGGCGACGCTCATGGGCGATGCAGCCGGGCCGGCCAAGGAACTGGCCAAGCAACTCACGACCGAAGGCCTGACGCTCGACAGCGACCCTGTCGAAGACGCGCTCCTCGACGCGCTCGATGTGCTGCGGCCGCCGGCGCCGGGCGGAAAAGCAGCGAAGCGGCCCGTGCGCCAGCCGAAGCCCGAAGAGCCTGCCGGCGACGAGCAGAAGCCCGCGCCGGACCCGAACGCCTCGCCCTTCGACAACCCGTTTCAGTGAGCAGGCGGTAGGTGTTAGCGCCGGCTCGGGGTTACCCCGTACCGTCTCGCCGGACGTTCGCTGCGCCCATCCTGGGCTTCACTCACTCGGATGTGCCTGCGCTGCGCCATCCATGGCTTCGCTGGTCACATACGCCGGCTCAACGGCAGGGGTAACCCCTCGCCTCCCTGCGAAGCAAGCCCGAGGCGTAAGCCGAAGGGAAGACACGCGGTGTAGCGATGCCGGGGCATCCTCTCGGCTCACGCCTCGGGCTTCCCGGGCGGAGACGGTCGGTGTGCACAGAAGGGCGAGTCGGCGAACGCCTCCCCTGCGAGCGGCCGGCTGGATGCGCTACTTCTTGATCAGGTCGCGGACGGTCATGCCGCTCGGGATCATCGGCAGCACCTGCTCCTGGTAGGGCACCTGCACGTCGAGGATCGCCGGGCCCTTCGCGTCGATCAGCCGCTTGAGCGCGGGCTCGAGATCCTTCTTCGCCGAGATCGTCTCGGCCTGCCAGCCGAAGCCCTTGGCGATCGCCACAAAATCGGGATAGCGGTCGCACGGCGAAATGCCGTCGCCCTGGCCGCAGGCCTCGGGGTGATCGACCGGGCCGAGATAGGTGTGGGCACGGTTGCCCTTGAAGAACCGGTCTTCCCACTGCACCACCATGCCGAGGTGCTGGTTGTTGAGGAGCAGGACCTTCACGGGGATGTCTTCGGTGCGACAGGTGGCGAGCTCCTGGATGTTCATGAGGATGCTGCCGTCGCCGTCGATGTCGACCACGAGCGCGTCGGGACGGCCGATCTTCGCCCCCATCGCCGCCGGCAGGCCGAAGCCCATCGTGCCCAGGCCGCTGGACGAGAGCCACGTCCGCGGCTCACGAAACTTGTAGAACTGGGCAGACCACATCTGATGCTGGCCCACGCCCACGGTGATCACCGTCTCGCGATCGGCTGTGAGCCGCGAAAGTTCCTGGATCGCCTCCTGGGCAAGGATGCCGGGATAGCTCGTGTCGAAGGAAAACGGATCTTCCTTCTTCCATTCGGCGATCTGGGCGTGCCAGGGCTCGAGGCTCGCCGCGGGCTTTTCGACGATCTTGTTGAGGGCGTGGAGCGCGTCTTCGACGTCGGCCACGATCGGAATGTGCACGAGCTTGTTCTTGTTGATCTCGGACGGATCGACGTCGATGTGCACGATGAAGCCGTGCTGGGCGAACTCGCTCACCTTGCCCGTGACACGGTCGTCGAACCGCACGCCGATCGCGAGCAGAAGATCGGCCTGATCGACGGCGTAGTTGGCGTAGACGCTGCCGTGCATGCCGAGCATGTCGAGCGAGAGCGGGTCGGTGCCGGGATAGGCCCCGAGGCCCATGAGCGTCATCGTGACGGGAATGCCCGTCTTGCGGACGAGCTCGCGGAGTTCGTCGGAGGCATCGCCCGTGATCACGCCGCCGCCGGCGTAGATCACCGGCCGCTTGGCCCGCTTGATCGCAGCGGCCACCTGGGCGATCTGCTCCGGCTGCACGGGCCGCGGCTCGGGGCGATAGCCCGGGAGATTCATCGGCACGTCGTAGTCGGGGACGATCTGGGTGACCTGGATGTTCTTGGGCAGGTCGACGAGCACCGGGCCGGGCCGGCCGGTGGTGGCGATGTGAAACGCCTCCTTCATCACGCGGGCGATGTCGGCGGCGTCGGTGACGAGATAATGATGCTTCGTGATCCCGCGGCAGACCTCCACGATCGGCGTCTCTTGGAAGGCGTCGGTGCCGATCACGCTCGTGCCCACCTGGCCGGTGAGGGCGATCATCGGGACACTATCCATCTTGGCGTCAGCGATGGCGGTGACGAGGTTCAGCGCGCCCGGGCCGCTCGTGGCCATGCACACGCCGGGCTTGCCGGTGGTGCGCGCGTACCCCTGGGCTGCAAAGGCACCGCCCTGCTCGTGCCGCGGCAGGATCGTGCGGATGCGATCCTTGGCGTGTGTGAGCGCCTGGTGGAGCGGCATGCTCGCCCCGCCCGGGTAGGCGAAGATCACGTCGACCCCGTGGCGGATCAGCGACTCGACGACCACGTCGGCCCCGGAGACGAAGCCGGTGGAAGACGCGGGGCGGGAGGCGGTGGCCATAGGGAGGACTCCTGGAGGGGCGAAAACCGATCCCTCAACCATACCCGATAAAAACGGCTTCGAAAAACGCCCGGCCGGGCCCGCCAGCCTCTGGACTGGGCCTCGGGGCCGATCCACAATCACGGCCTCGAGCAGGGCTCTGTTTTCGGGGTAGCGAAAGGGCGGACACGTGAATGGCAGGCGGCTGACGTGGCTGATGGGAGGGTTCGTAGGGCTCGCGGCGAGTGTCGGGCCTGGTTTCGCGACGAGCGCCCGGGCGGAAGACTGGACGCAGTGGGGCGGCGGCCAGCGGCGGAATCTCGTCTCGCGCGAGACGGGCATCCCGGCGACCTTCCATCCCGGCAAAAAGAAACGCGACCGCCTCGGCTTCGATCCGGCCACGGCGAAGAACGTGCGCTGGGTGGTGCGGCTGGGCAGCGAGAACTATTCCGGCCCGATCGTCGCCAACGGCCGCGTGTATGTCGGCACGAACGACGAGGATCTCGACGACCCGCGGTTTCGCCCCACGCGCGGCGGCGTGCTCATGTGCCTCGACGAGAAGACGGGCGACCTCGCGTGGCGGCTCGTTGTGCCCCGGCTCGAGATCGACCGCTCCCTCGTGAGCGAAGACTTCGACGACATGAACCTCGGCATCTGTTCGTCGGCGACGGTGGACGGCGGCAAGCTCTACGTGGTGACCAATCGCTGCGAGGTGGTGTGCCTCGACGTCGACGGCCTGGCCGACGGCAACGACGGGCCGTTTCGCGACGAGGCGCGGTTCAGCGTGGCCGCCGGCGCCGAGCCGGTGGCCCTGGGCCCGCGCGATGCGGACATCGTGTGGCGGTTCGACATGATCCGCGAACTGCCCGTGTTTCCGCACGATGCCGCCAACTGCTCGGTGCTCGTCGTGGGGCGGCATCTCTACGTGGGTACGGCCAACGGCGTCTATGACGGCAAGGTGGTCTTGCCCACGGCGGCGTCGCTCGTCGTGCTCGACAAGGAGACGGGCAAACTGCTCGGCCGCGACGATGGCACGATCAGCGCCGACGTGTTTCACGGCCAGTGGTCGTCGCCCACGACTCTCGACTCACCGCGCGGCATGCGGATCGTGTTCGGCGGTGGCGACGGCCGCTGCCACGGCTTCGTGCCGCTCGCGGCCGACGCGAAGCCGGGCAAGACGCCGACGATCCTCGAACGCGACTGGCTCTTCGACTGTAACCCCCCGGGCTACCGCGCCCGCGGCGACATCCAAATCGACTACTGGGCGCTCGTGCGCGGGAAGGCGACGTCGGTGGACGACACCGGGCTCGTCGTGAGCCCCAACGAGATCATCGGCTCACCCGTCGTCGACGGGAATCGCGTCTACGTGGGGATCGGCCAAGACCCCGTGCACGGACCCGGCCGCGGGGCGCTCTCGTGCTTCGCCGTGGACGGCACCGACGAGGGGGCGGAGGTGCGGAAGGTGTGGCAATACCTCGGCATCGGTCGGGCACTCTCGACCGTGGCCGTGGCGGACGGCCTGGTCTATGCCGCTGAGTACGCCGGCAAGGTGCACTGCCTCGACGCCGACACCGGCGCCCTCGTGTGGTTTCACGACACGCAGGACGAGATCTGGTCGTCGACGCTCGTCGTGGATGGGAAGGTGTATATCGGCAGCCGCAAGGGATTCACCGTGCTGGCCGCAGGCCGCGAGAAGAAGACGCTCGCCGTGCTCAAACTCGGGTCGCCGGTGTGGTCGATTCCCTGCGCGGCCAACAAGACGCTGTTCGTGGCCTCGCAGCGCAATCTGTGGGCCGTCGAAGAGCAGGGCGAGATGCGTTCTGAATGAGCCCCTCGCCAGTCCGTCGTTCGGCGAGGAGACGCGCACCCGTTTCGCCCTCAGCGCTCTTGGATGGAGCGATATACTGTGTGCGGGAAAAAGAGGGTTCGTGGCAGGCAAGGCCCGACGGCCAAGCGGGCGGTTGCCCGGGTTGGCCGACACGCTCGAGCAGCATGGCGGGTTCGCCGAGGTGGTCGCCAGTCTCCGCGCGGGACATGGCGGCACGATCGGCGGAACCTGGGGATCGGCGTCTGCGCTGACGGCTGCGGCGCTCGCGAACCAGTTGGCCCGGTCGCCCCATGGTGAGGAGGCAGTGCTCGTCGTCGTGCTGCCGCATGCCGACGAGGCCGATGCCTTCTGCGACGACCTCGCGCTCTTCACGACGCGGCCCGTCGCGCTCCTGCCCGCGCTCGAGAGCCTCGACGACGAATCGCTCGCCGACGACCCGGCCGCTGCGGCCCGCCTCGCGCTCGTGAAGCGGCTCACGGTCGCCGGTGCCCGGCCTGCGATCGTCGTCACGAGCATCCAGGCGCTCCTCGCGCCGCTCGCCGACCCGCGCGAGATCGAGGCCAGCACGCGCCGGCTCGACGTCGGCGGCCGGCTCGATCCGCTCGAACTTGCCGACTGGCTCGCCGCCCGCGGCTGGCAGGCGGCCGACGCGATCGACCGCCCCGGCACGTTCGCCCGGCGTGGCGGGATCGTGGACCTCTTCGCCGTCGACTGGGATCGGCCCGTGCGCGTGGAGCTCTTCGGCGACGAGATCGAATCGCTGCGCACGTTCGACACCGTCTCGCAGCGGAGCGTGGACACTCTCCAGTCGATCGACCTCACCGCCCTCGGCGTGGGCGCGGCGGCGCGGCGCACGCACCTCGCCGACATCCTCCCGGCCGGCTCGTGGTGGGCGCTCGTCGAGCCGGGCGAGTGTGCCGAGGAGGCGAAGCGCACCTACGAGCGGCTGAAGGGGGCGGCGGAGGTGTCGAACCCCGAAGAGGTGTTCGCCCGCATCTATCGCTTTCCGTCGGTGACGCTCGCCGCGGTGGCCCCGTCGAGCCTGGAGGCCACGGCCACGCTCGCGATCGAGAGCGTGGAGCGGTTCACCGGCGTGCTCGACAGGGTGTGCGAGGAGCTCGGCACCGTCGGCAAGGATCAGGAAGTGTGGATCGTGGCCCCCACCGAGGCAGAGGAGAAGCGGCTCGGCGAACTGCTCGCGGCGAGCGCCCCGGCGAAGTCGGGCCGGCTCCACTTCGCCCACGGCCGGCTCTCGGCGGGCTTTCGCCTCGTGCCGGAAAAGCTCGTGCTCGTGTCGAGCGCGGAGCTCTTCCGCCGCGAAGACGTGACGGTGCGGGCACCGCGGCACCGGCTGACCCGTGCGATCGACACGTTTCTCGATTTGCACGAAGGCGACTACGTCGTGCACGTGGCCCACGGCGTGGGCCGCTACCGGGGCCTGAAGCTGCTCGAGAAGCAGGATCGCACCGAGGAGTTTCTGGAGATCGAGTTTGCCGAGAGCACGCGGATCTACGTGCCGGCCACCTGCATCGAGCTCGTGCAGAAATACGTGGGCGGCACGAAGCTCGCGCCCAAGCTCGCCAAGATCGGCGGCACACTGTGGGCAAAACAAAAAGCCGCCGTGCAGCAGGCGGTGGCCGACATGGCCGCCGACATGATCCAGCTGCAGGCCAAGCGGGCCGAACGGCCCGGGCTCGCGTTTCCCGCCGACACGGCCTGGCAGCGGGCGTTCGAGGAATCGTTTCCGTTCGACGAGACGCCCGACCAGCTCACGGCGAACGTCGCCATCAAAGGCGACATGGAGACGCCCAAGCCGATGGACCGGCTGCTCTGTGGCGACGTCGGCTTCGGGAAGACGGAGATGGCGATGCGGGCGGCCTTCAAGGCCGTCGAGGCGGGCTACCAGGTGGCCGTGCTCGTGCCCACGACGGTGCTCGCCGAGCAGCATCGCCGCAGCTTCGCCGCCCGATTCTCCGAGTTTCCGTTCACGATCAAGGCGCTGTCGCGGTTTTCATCGACGCGGGAGGAGCGGGAGGTGCTCGAGGGTCTGGCCCGCAAGAGCGTCGACATCGTGATCGGCACCCACCGGCTCGCGCAGGCTGACATCCACTTCGCGAACCTCGGCCTGCTCGTGGTGGACGAGGAGCAGCGGTTCGGCGTGGACGTGAAGGAGAAGCTCAAGGCGCTGCGGTCGGCTGTGGACGTGCTCACGATGACCGCCACGCCGATCCCGCGCACGCTCCACATGTCGATGCTCGGGATCCGTGACATCTCGAACCTCACGACGCCGCCGGCCAACCGGATCGCCGTGGAGACCCGCGTGGCCCGCTGGAATCCCACGCTTATCAAGACGGCGATCGACCGGGAGCTCGCCCGCGGGGGGCAGGTGTTCTTCGTCCACAACCGGATCCACGACATCCATCAGGTGGCGCACCGGCTCGCGCAGATCGTGCCCGAGGCCACGATCGGCATCGGCCACGGCCGGCTTTCGGAGAGCGAGCTCGAGGAGGTGATGCTCGACTTCGTGGCCGGCAAGACCGACATCCTCTTGGCCACCACGATCATCGAGAGCGGCCTCGACATTCCCAACGCCAACACGATCTTCATCGACGAGGCCGACACCTATGGCCTCGCCGACCTCCATCAGCTGCGGGGCCGCGTGGGCCGCTCGCACCACCGCGCCTATTGCTACATGCTCGTCGACGAGACGGCCCACCTCACGAGCACCGCGGCCCGCCGGCTGCGGGCGATCCAGGAGTTTTCGAGCATGGGCGCGGGCTTCTCGCTCGCCATGCGCGACCTCGAGATCCGCGGCGCCGGCAACCTGCTCGGCACGCAGCAGAGCGGCCACATCGCCACGGTGGGCTACGAGCTCTACTGCCGGCTCTTGGAGCAGGCGGTGCGCGGGCTCAAGGCGCTGCCTCCGGCGGAGCCGCCGCAGGTGAACATCGACCTACCGGGCGAGGCCTGGCTGCCGCGCGACTACATCGCCGACTTTCGCACGAAGATCGACGTCTACCGGCGGCTCTCGCGGGCCACCGAAGACACCCAGATCGACGACCTGGCCGCGGAGCTTGGCGACCGCTTCGGGCCGCTGCCGGCCGAGGCCCGGCGGCTGCTCGACTATGCTCGGCTGCGGGTGGCGGCGGCGGAGTGTGGCATCGACACGGTCGGCCGCGAGGCGGGCATGGTGCTTCTGCGGCACCACGACCGCCGGGCCATCGAGCGGCTCAAGGTGGCCGGTCCGCCAGCTGCCCGGACGCTGCGAATCGTCGATCAGCGGACGGCCTACCTCCCCCTCGACAAGCGGCTTTTTGACGAGCCGGAGCGGCTTCTTCAGGCCCTACGGGCGGTCTTGCGACCCCCGAAGGGCCAGGCCTATAGTCCCCGCCCCCCGAGAGCCGCCGCGCATGCACCAGCCGGGCGAGAGCCCCCGTGAATCGACACCGCGCACCGCGGCCGCGGTCATCGTCTGCGCCGCTGTCGCCCTTCTGTCCGCGATGCATGCACGGCCGGCGCACGCCCAGCGGATCGCCAATCAATTCGACGACGCCGCCGCGGGCGCCACGCCAGCCCCGATCGCCGTCGGCCAGGCCGGGCCGGGCAGCATCACGCCGCATCGGCTCGTGCCGACCGCCCCCAAGCCCGTGTCGCGGCCGGACGGCTGGCCGGGCCGCAAGGCCGACGGCAAAAAGATCGACAACCACGTGCTCTCGAGCATCCGCCCCGACCCCGACGCACCGATCGTGCCCATCGACTTCGGCCCCGGAGTGAAGCCGGCGCAGGACGGCGTGGTGCAGGCACAGTATCAAGAGTCAGCCGCGCCCGCATCGGCTGCCGAGGCGCTCCTCGCGGAGGCCCAGTCGCTCGAGACGGCGATGGTGGTCGCCCGTGTCGGCCCTGAGGTGGTGCTCGAAGGCGACCTGCTCACACCGAGCGCGCTCAACTGGCTGGCGAAGGTGTCGCCGGGGCTCAAGCCGGAGCAGATTCGCGAGCTCAAGCTCCAGATCTGCCGCCAGGTGCTCCCGCAGCATGTCGAATCGCTGATCGTGTATGTGGACGCCTGCCGCACGATCCCCGAGGAACGCCTGCCCGACATCGAGAAGAAGGTGAACCAGGCCTTCGACGAGACGCAGCTCCCGCGCATGATCAAGGATGCCGGCGTGGCCAACTCGATGGAGTATGAGCACTTGCTGCGGTCGCGCGGGCAGTCGCTCGACCGGGTGCGCAAGATGTTTTTCGAGAGGGCCCTCGCCCAGCAGTGGATCCAGCAGAAGGTGGCGAGCGACGATGAGATTCCCCACGCCGAGATGATCGCGTGGTATGAGAACCACCTCGCCGAGTATGACTTTCCGGCCAAGGCGAAGTTCGAGCAGTTGACCGTGCGGATCACGCCGGCGCAGCCGCGCGAGGCCGCCTGGAACAAGCTCGCCGCGATGGGCAACGACGTGCTTGAAGGAAAGCCGTTCGCCGACATCGCGAAGACGCGGTCTGAAGGCCCGAACGCATCGAGCGGCGGCGTCTATGACTGGACCACGAAGGGCAGCCTCACTTCGAAGGTGCTCGACGAGGCGCTCTTCACGCTGCCGGTGGGGCAGCTGAGCGCGATTCTTGATGACGGTCAGACCCTCCACATCGTGCGGGTGACGGAACGGACCGACGCGGGCCGCACGCCTTTTATCGAGGCCCAGGTGGGCATCAAGCAGACGCTCCAGGACGAGCGCCGAAAAAGTGAGATCGACGACTACCTCGCGAAGCTCAAAGACCGCACGCCCGTGTGGACGATCTTCGACGACCAGCCCGCCGGGGCCATGGCGCGGTCAGCGGGCGAGACGCGCACGCGTTAGGCCGTGTTCGACAACGAGGCGATTGCCGGGCCTCGGCCCGAGGGCTAGACTGCCCCGAGCAGGCGGATGAGCCCGTCGCCCCGCTGCCGCAGGCCGGTCGTGGCAGCCCTTCAGGAGTGTTGCCACCATGAGCGTCACGACGTCCAAGCCCGCCGCCAGCCAGTCTGCCGCCCCGCCCTTGCCCGGCACGCGGGCCGACGGCACCGCCAGGCTCGAGATCGGCGGCAAGACCGTCGAGCTCCCGGTGATCGTCGGCTCCGAAGGCGAGCGTGGGCTCGACATCTCGAAGCTCCGAGCCCAGTCGGGCGCCATCACGCTCGACGAGGGGTTCGTCAATACGGGCTCCACCACGAGCGCCATCACCTATCTCGACGGTGAGAATGGCATCTTGCGCTACCGCGGCTATCCGATCGAGGTGCTCGCCGAGAAGTGCGACTTCGTGGAGGTGGCCTACCTGCTGATCTACGGCAAGCTGCCGAATCCCGCCGAGCTCGACACCTTCCGCACGTCGCTCTCGCACCACACGATGATCCACGAGGACATGCGGAACTTCTACACGGGCTTTCCGCGCGACGCCCATCCGATGGCCACCCTCGGCAGCGTGGTCGGCGCCCTCTCCACCTTCTATCAAGACTCGCTCGACGTGCGCGACCCGCGACAGGTGGAAGTGAGCGTGCACCGGCTCATCAGCAAGCTCCCCACGATCGCGGCCTACAGCCACAAGAAGTCGTGCGGCCAGCCGCTCATGTATCCACGGAATGACCTCGGCTACTGCGAGAACTTCCTCCACATGATGTTCGCGGTGCCGTGCGAGGAATACCACGTCGACCCCGACTTCGCCGACGCCCTCGACATGCTCCTGATCGTGCACGCCGACCACGAGCAAAACTGCTCCACGTCGACCGTGCGCATGGTGGGCTCGAGCGACGCGAATCTCTTCGCCAGCATCTCCGCCGGCATCTGCGCCCTGTGGGGCCCGCTCCACGGCGGGGCCAATCAGGCCTGCGTGGAGATGCTCGAAAAGATCGGCGCCGATGGCGGCAACGTGCGGAAGTACGTCGATCTCGCCAAGAAGAAAGACTCCGGCTTTCGCCTCATGGGCTTCGGCCACCGCGTCTACAAGAACTACGACCCGCGGGCCAAGCTCATCAAGGCCACCTGCGACAAGCTGCTCGCCAAGATCGCCCGCCACGACCCGATCTTCGACATCGCCCAGCAGCTCGAGGAAGTGGCCCTCGCCGACGAATACTTCATCGAGCGCAAGCTCTATCCAAACGTCGACTTCTACTCCGGCGTGATCTACCGGGCCATGGGAATCCCGGTGCAGATGTTCACGGTGCTCTTCGCCATGGGCCGCCTCCCCGGCTGGATCGCCCACTGGATCGAGATGCACCACTCGCCCACAAAGAAGATCTGCCGCCCGCGCCAGATCTACTCCGGCGACACGCTCCGCGAGTTCGTGCCGATCGACAAGCGGCCGTAACGTGGTGCAAGCGTCTCGCTTGCCATGCTCAACTCGCCCAATCCGGCTTCGGGCTCCCCATATCCCGTCGCCGGACGTTCGCCTCCGCCCTCCAGGCTACGGCTCACTCGGATTTGCCTGCGCTCCGGCCTCCTGCCTGCGCTGGTCAAATACGCCGGCGAGCGGGACACGGGGAGCCCGAAGCCTCCTCAACTGAAACGGGGAGGCGGCGGAGACGGTCGGTGCGATGCGGAAGAGCCGACGGGCAGATACGCGGCTTACACCGAGCGCACCATCACAGTTGAGAAAGGACTAGCGATCGCCCTCGGTGATGGAGCAGCGTACCGCCGGCTCTGACGCCGCGTTGGGCGAGTTGAGCTGTGACAGGCTGAAGCCTGTCCTACGATGGCCGGCGCAGCGTGCGGAGCATTGCGAGCCAGAAGGCGAGGAAGCCGAGGACGCACGCCATCACCATGATCGGCCGGCGGATGTCGTGGTTGAGCGTCCAGGCGCCTACGGCGAGGATGGCGCCCCAGACCACGATCGCGACCATGATCCAGCGGATGATCCGGTCGGCACCGGGCGGGGCGGAGGGCGTCGTCATGCGAACGTTATAGACGCGCCGCAGGCGGATCGGGGGGCCCGGAAACAAAGGCCCCCGGAACGGTCCAGGCCCCAGGGGGGCGGAGAACCTGAACCGTTTCCGGGAGCGATTGGACGATCACTGCACGTGAGGCCCGAAGCTCCGGCTGCATCCGTGCTGCCGGCGTGCCTCGGGGTGGGGCCATTCCATCTGCCCCGTCAGCCTTCAGGCGGGCGGACAGTAGGGGGCGGTATTTCCCGAATCAATGCCGATTTTTCCGCAGAAAAAAAGGGCGTTTGCCGGTCAAAACCCGTCCCGCACGCTATGCTCTCGCCCAGTTTGCCACGCCCTCGGAGTCCATGCCCCATGGCCACACCCGTCGAGATCTCATCCCCCGCCACGGCCATCCCAGGTGCCGGTGCGCCGCCGACGCCCGACGCCTGGCAGGCGGCTTTTGATGCGGCGCTGCCGTATCAGGCGTTTCTCGACCGGCACGCGAACCCAGACCAGCGTTCCCGGTGGGATGCGTTCCATGCCCGCGTCTCGCTCACATCTGCCCAGAAGGCGCTCCTCGGCGGCTTCGTCCGCAGGATGCCGGTGCTCGTGCTTGCCGGTGCCTGGTGCGGCGACTGCGTGAACCAGTGCCCGATCTTCGCCCACTTCGCGGCCGCAGCGCCCGCGCTCGACGTCCGCTTTCTCGACCGCGACGCCCGGCCCGACATCGCCGCGCACATGAAGGTGTGCGGCGGGCAGCGCGTGCCCACCGCGATGTTCCTCTCCGAAGACTTCACGCCGATCCTCTTCTACGGCGACAAGACCCTGTCGGCCTACCGCGCCGCAGCCGCTGCCCAACTGGGATCGAGCTGTTCGAGCGGCGCCGTGCCGCCACCATCCGATGCCATCGCTGCCGTCGTGTCCGATTGGCTCGACCAGTTCGAGCGGGCCCAACTCATCGTGCGGCTCTCCGGCCGGCTCCGGCAGCTGCACGGCGACTGATCCCGAACACGAATCAGGAGATACCGGATGACCAGCCGTGAACGGTGGACCGTCTACCCGCTGCTCTTCCTCGCCATCGGCCTGGCCGTGCGGGCCGTGGCGATCCCCGAGGAGCGATTCGCGGCCGCCCAGATCGGCGACCTCGAGGCCGCGCGGCTCACGTGCCGCGAGATCGTGGTCGAGACGGAAGACGGCACGGTGCTCATCCACATGGGCCGCGTGATCGACGCCGGCGGCGGCCGGATCGAGATCAAGGACGAAAAGGGCGTCGACGCGATCGCGATCGGCACGCGGCCGCAGAACCGTGCCGGTGCCGTCGAGTGCTACGATGCCGATGGCCAGCCCAAGCCGTGCGAATGACGCCTGCAAGCTCGCACTAGACCAGTCCATCTCGGGGCTGCCACATATCGCATTTGGGGCAAGCGTCCCGCTTGCTATCCGCTGCTGGTCAGCAGGGCACTTGTTAACCACCTGTAATCGGAGCCGGCGGTAGGCATGCTCGCCAAAAGTGCCTAGCGCCTACGAGTTGGGGAGGTGAGGGGTTACCCCTGCCGTTGAGACGGCGTAGCTGACCAGCGAAGCCATGGATGGCGCAGCGCAGGCAGGTCCGAGTGAGCCGCAGCCTGGAGGGCGGAGGCGAACGTCCGGCGAGACGGTACGGGGTAACCCCGAGCCGGCGCCTCTCCAACACGCAGCGAGCGTCCGGCGACAGGACATGGAGCTCGAAGCCGAGCGTCACTCCGGCTCGATCGAGGCCGACATCGAGCCCTTCGAGCGGGCAATGAGCTTGTCGGCCCCGAAGGCGTGGATCTGGTCGCGCTTCAGCTCGGCGTGCTCCTTCGTCGTCGTGAGCACGACGACGCGGCCCTTGGCGTCGACCTCCTTGGCGAGCTTGAATCCCGTCTCCGGCGGATGCCCGAAGAGCTGCTTGAGCATTGCGATCACGTAGTCAAACGTGTGATCGTCGTCGTTCCAGAGCACCACGTGGTACCGGGGCTGCCGCTGCGGCTGATCGCGGGCCGTGGGCTTTGCGGCCGGCGCAGGGGGTGCGACGGCGACGCTTTCGACTGGTTCGGCGACGGCGGCACTGGCGGCTTCGGACATGGCTCCGTGACAGTATATTCACCGCTTCCCCCGGAGTATCGCCCCGTGCTCGACCGCCGCTTCGTCGCCGACAACGTCGATCTCGTCACCGCCAACTGCCGCAACCGCGGCGCGTCCGCCGACGTGGCCCGGTTCGCCGAGCTCGACAAGCTCCGGCGCGCCCTCCAGGCCGACGTCGACCGGCTCAACCACGAGGCCGGGCAGGTGAGCAAGTCGATCGCCAAGGCCGCCGATGAGGCCGAGCGCGAGACCCGCAAGGCGGAGGGCCGCCGGCTTCGCGAGGAGGTGGGGGCGATCGAAGGCCGCCTCGGGCAGATCGCGGCTGAGTCGGACGAGATCCTCCGGCAGATTCCCAACCTCACCCACCCGGCCGCGCCGATCGGCGGCGAGGACGCCGCGGTCGAGATCAAGCGGGGCAAGACGCCGCTACCCACGTTTTCGTTTCCAGCCCGCGATCATGTCGCGCTCGGCGAGCAGTTGAAGCTCTTCGACTTCGAGGCGGGCGCCCGCGTCGCCGGCCACGGCTTTTACTTTCTGATGAACGACGCGGTGCTGCTGGAACTGGCCCTGCAGCGCTACGCGATCGACCTCTTGATGCGGGAAGGCTTCACGGTGATGACCACGCCCGATCTCGCCCGCGACACGATCCTCGAGGGCACGGGCTTCATGCCGCGTGGCAACGAGACGCAGATCTATTCAATCACCGGCACCGACCTCTCGCTCGTCGCCACGGCCGAGATCACGCTCGGCGGCGCGTTCCACGAGCGGATCTTCGAGGCCGACGAACTGCCGCTCAAGATCTGCGGCATCAGCCACTGCTTCCGCACCGAGGCCGGGGCCCACGGCAAGGCCACCCGCGGCCTGTATCGCGTGCACCAGTTCACGAAGGTGGAGATGTTCGCCTTCACGAAGCCCGAGGAGAGCGATGCGATGCACGACCTGCTCCTCGACCTCGAATGCCGGCTGTTCGACGGCCTCGCAATCCCCTACCGCGTAATCGACACCGCCTCGGGCGACCTCGGCGGCCCCGCGTATCGCAAGTTCGACCTCGAGGCCTGGATGCCCGGCCGCGGTACGGCCGGCGAGTGGGGCGAAGTGACGAGCACGTCGAACTGCACCGACTTCCAGTCCCGCCGGCTGGCGGTCCGCTACAAGAAGCCCGGTGAGAAGGGCACGCACTTCGTGCACACGCTCAACGGCACCGCGATCGCAATCAGCCGGGCGATCATCGCGATCCTTGAAAACCACCAGCGGGCCGACGGCTCGGTGAAGGTGCCCCAGGCCCTCGTGCCCTGGGTCGGCAAGCAGGTGCTCGAGCCGACCTAATCGCGTGGCAACGATGGTGGCGTTCGACTACTCGCTGCGAGACTCCATCGCCGAGATCGAAGAAACGGCCTGGAATCGCTGCGCGGGCCCGAGCCCACATCTGCAGCACGCTTTTTTCCTGGCCCTCGAGCGCTCGGGGAGCGTCGGTCCGGCCGTGGGCATTCTGCCGAAGTATCTCGTGCTGGAAACGCGGTCCGACGGGCTGGTGGCCTGCGCGCCGGCGATGCTCAAGACGGGCACGTGGCGCGAATATGGACCGGAACACGGCTGGCTCAACGCCGCCGCGGCAGCCGGATGGTTTGCCTGGCCCAAGTTTCAGGTGGGCATCCCCCTGCATCCTGTGGCAGGTCCGAAGCTCCTCGTTCGGCCGGGCATGCCCGTCGATGTCGTGCACAAGACATTCGTCGACGTGCTCCGGACGATCGCCGAGCGCTGGAACCTGTCCCGGGCCGTCAACGTGATGCAGGTCGACGCCGCCACCGCGGCGACGCTCGAGCGGCATGGGGCGTTCATCAGCCATGAGCTCCGCAACATCTGGCACAACCCCGGCCACGCCACGTTTGATGCGTACCTCGCCACGCTGCCGGCACGCAAGCGGCGGCAGGCGCTCATCGACGGGCGGACATTCAGGCGGCTCGGGCTGGAGGTGCGCACGCTGCACGGCCACGAGATCACCCCACCGCTCATTTCTCACTTTTACGGAGGATTTCGGCGCGTGTGCGAACGGCACGGAAGCCCTGTCTGGCTTCCCGAGGCGATGTTCCACGAACTCGTCGCCGTGATGCCGGGGTCGGTCGTGCTCGAGGCCGCCTTCGACGCCGGCCGCTTCGTGGCCGGCAGCTTCGGCCTGCGCGACAACAAGACGCTGTACCGATTACCGTGGAGCGCGATGGCGTCCGTTCGCGGCCTCGCACTCGAACTCGTCTGTCATCGGCCGAAGGCCTACGCCATCGAGCACGGCCTCGCCCGGATCGACGCCGGCGTCGCCGCGCTCCACAAGACCTGCCGCGGCTACGCCGAGGAACCGGCCTTCAATGCCCACTGGTTTCTCGACGACCACCTGCGCGGGTTTGCACAGGCGGTGATGACACGCGTCGCGATGATCCGGGCGAAGGATTCGGGCGCGCTCACCAGGTGAGGCCGAAGCGGGCGCCGTCGGACTGGCTGCCCAGGCCACCCTTGAGCGGCCCCGTATGTTTCTTCGTCACCGGCGGTGCGGCCTCCGGCTCCGGCTCGTCGGCCTCGTCGGCCGCTCCGGCACCAGCCGGCGCCGGCCGCGTGGCCAGCGCCTTGATCGAGAGCGAGAGCCGCTGCTCGTCGGGGTCGCAGGTGAGCACACGGCACTCCACGGGCTCGCCTTCCTTGACGACGTCACCCACGCTCCGTACGTGGCGGTGCGCGAGTTCCGACACGTGCACGAGCCCTTCAACGCCTGGCTCGAGCTTGACGAACGCCCCGAACTGCGCGATCCGGCTCACCACACCCTTGACCGTGGCGCCCACGTGATATTTCTCGGCGGCATGCTTCCACGGGCTCTCGACGAGGTCGCGGGCCGAGAGGCCGATCTTGCCCGTCTGGCGATCGATTTTCTTGACGATCACCCGCACCTTCTGGCCGGGCTGCAGAACGTCGGCCGGATTCTCCACGCGGTCCCAGGAGAGCTGGCTGACGTGCACGAGACCCTCGACACCGTTGCCGATGTCGACGAACGCGCCAAAGTCGCGCACGCTGCGCACGATGCCGTCGAGCGCATCTCCCACCTCGAGCGTCTCGAGCATCGTGGCACGGGCGTCGGCCGCCTGCCGCTCGATCACTGCCCGCCGCGAGAGCACGAGCCGCCGGGCGGCCGGCACGATCTCCGTGACGAGGCTCTCGAGCGTCTGGCCGGCCAGTTCTTCCAGGTTTTCCACGCGCCACGGGCTCACGAGGCTCGCGGGCATGAAGCCGCGGAGCCCGGCCACCTCGCATTCGAGGCCGCCCTTGTTCGCAGCCGTCACGCGGGCCTCGACGATCATCCCCGCTTCGAGCTGCGACCAGTCTTCCACGGCCACCGCCCGGTTGGCCGGGGCCACGTCGTACAGGCCATCCTCGTCATTGCGGCCGCCCACCGACAGATTGAGCACGTCGCCGACATTCGGCACATCGTCGAGCCCCACGAGCTTGAGCGCACCCTGCCGGCGGCCGCCGAGATCGATGAAGGCCGTGTCGTGCCCGACGCTGACCACGGTGCCGGTCACCCGGGCGCCCGGATCGAGCGGAGCCTCGGCCTTGGCCGGCACGCTGCCCACGAGCAGGTCGTCGACGGCCACACCCTCGAGCGCGGCCTGAAAGTCTTCCTCGAGATCATCCTCGAGCGCGCCGCGAAGATTCGGCACGGCCACCCGCTTGGAAGGGGGCAGCACGTCGGTGAACGACGGCTTCCGCTCGCCACCTCCGCGCCGCTCCCGCCGGGGCTTTTTGTCTCCGGCGGGCTTCACATCGCCGGAGTGATCGGGCGCAGACGCGGCCGCGGCCGCAGGCGCCTGTGCCTCAGCCGGCGATTCCGCAGCGGGAGCCGGTTGCGAGGGCACCACATACTGGTGCCGTGGCGGGAGTTTCGGCGGCGTCACGCCCGGCCGCTGCGTCCCGATCGCTATCCGCCGCGCTGCATGTTGCTCCGCTGCGGTTGCGGCACCTTCATCAGCAGGTGAATTCTCGGGCAACGAACTCATGCCAGCCTCCAACAAAAACGTGTGCCACGAAGAACCGGGGAGGCGAGGGGGTCGGCGAACTTTCTGACGGGGCAACCAATTCTTTTCGTCGCGACGAGCCTCGCGAAAATCGGCACCGTGCCGATGTTTCGCGTAAAAACGGCTGCCGCCCCCGAGCCGGCGGATCACAACAAGCGAAATCTCACCCTCGATCGCGAATGGTAACCAAATGCGGGAAACAGGACTTGAACCTGCACGGTATTACTACCACCAGGCCCTCAACCTGGCGCGTCTGCCAATTCCGCCATTCCCGCGGCGTAGATCACTGAGGAATCAACTTCCCGTGCATTCTGCGGCATGGGGGCGGACAGTCAAGCCGCCACGGAGTTGCGGGAGGCCCGCAGGGCTGCGATGGCTGCCGCAAGGCCGGTGAGGATGCCGATCGTCCAGGCAACGTCACCCACCGGCATCCACCGGTAGAACGGGAGCGCCGCCGCGTAGCACGCCACGAGGCCGGCCGCCGTATGCGGATAATCCTGCGTCAGCCACCAGTGGGCGAGGTTCGTGGTGAGGAAAAACACGAGCGAACTGGCGAGCGCACTGCCCGCCGCGGCCCCCCAACGAAACGACATCCGCCCTTCGCCGAGCATGACGAGCCGGCCGAGCAGCACCGGCCAGGCAGTCGCGGCATAGACCACCGCCGCCATTGCCAGGCTCCCGTAGCCGGGCAACACGAGATTGCCCACCGCCAGCGACACCAGCGGCACGCTGGCCGCCACGAGCGGATTCGGAAACACGGCACCCGCGGCGATCGCCACGCCGGCCATCGGGGTGACGTTCCAGCCCGGCTGCCAGAGGCGACCACACACCCCGAGCGCGACGAGCACGCCCCACAGACACGCCTGCACCGCAAACCCAGAACCCGACCCTGTGCCCGCGGCCTCGCGCGGCGCTGTCATCGTGGTGGCATGCTGCATGGCCGACCCTGCCCTCCGTGTGGGATGGCCCGGACTGGGGCCCGGGAAAACAGCCGATACACTAGCGGTTTTCCCGATTCAGGCAAGCGAACCGCCCGGGAAACGCACGAGACGGAACCAGCGCGATGCCGGCTGCAGGCAGGGACCTCCCCACCGTCACCGTCGAACGTCAGCCCGACGGCATGGCGCTCGTGTCGTTTCTCGTTTCCGGCCACCGCCAAAACGTGATCACCGAGCAGGTGCTGCGCGACCTCGCCGCCGCCCTCGAGAGCCTCGCAGGTGGCCCCTCGCCCCGCGGCGTCGTGGTCTGTTCGGGACTCGCGGGATCGTTCTTCGCCGGGGCTGACATCGCCCGGCTGGAAGCGCTGCCGGCGAAGCCACTGGCCGAGATCGAGCAGCTCTGCGCGGCGGGCCGCGACCTCTTCGGCAGGCTCTCAGCCGCGCCGTGGCCGAGCGTGGCGGTGATCGACGGCGTCTGCCTCGGCGGTGGCCTCGAGCTCGCGTTGGCCTGCGACTATCGCATCGCCACCACGGCCCGGCACACGTCGCTCGGCCTTCCCGAAGTGAAGCTCGGGCTGCTCCCCGGCTGGGGCGGCACGGTGCGCCTGGCACGGCTGATCGGACCTGGCCCCGCCATCGAGTTTGCCGCCGGAGGCGAGCCTGTCGATGGCGAAGCGGCCCGGCGGCTGGGCATCGTCGATGCCTGTGTCTCCCCCGAAGAGGCGCTCGAATCGGCTCGTCGACTTCTGGAACACGAAATCGCCCGCGCCGGCCATCACGCCCGCCGTCGTCGCCTCGCCGAGCCGATCGTGCTCGCGGCCGAGGAGGGGGCGTTCCTCGAGGCCGTGACGTCGGCCGTGATCCTCGGCCGAACCGGCGGCCACTACCCCGCGCCACCAGCCATTCTCCACACGATCCTCACCGGCGCCGAGGCCGACCTTGCCGCGGCGGGCGGGCTCGAATCGGCGGCCTTCGCGCGGCTCGCCACGGGGGACGTTTCCAGGCAGCTGGTGCGTGTGTTCAGGCTCGGCGAACGCAACCGTCGAGACCCGGGCGTGGGCCGCGTCGATGGCGAGCCGGATGGCGACATCGTGCCGGCCGCGCATGTCGAGCACCCCGCCGTGATCGGCGCCGGCATCATGGGAGCGGGGATCGCCGCCAGCCACCTCCGGCACGGGTGCGGTGTCACGCTCGTCGACGTGAGCCCCGAGGCCATCGAGCGCACCGCGTCCGGTATTCTCGACGAAGCAGCCTGGGACCGGGCCACGAAACGCACCGACCCGGCGCGGGCGATCGCCCTCGCCGGCCGCCTCCGCACCGCCACGCATCTCTCCGCACTCGCAGCCGCCGACCTCGTGATCGAGAGCGTGCTCGAGCGCACCGACGTCAAGCGGCAGGTGCTCGCTGAAATCGAGCGGGCCGTCGGCCCCGACACGGTGATCGCCACCAACACGTCCACCAATCCGATCGCGAAGCTCGCCACCGCGCTCGATCGTCCGGCCCGGTTCTGCGGCATGCACTTCTTCAATCCGGTGCGCCGCATGACGCTCGTGGAGGTGGTTCGCGGGCCCGCCACGAGCGATGCCACGATCGCCACCGTGGTGGCCCACGCCAAGCGGCTCGGCAAGTGCCCCGTCGTCGTCCGTGACAGCCCGGGCTTCCTCGTGAACAGATTGTTGATGCCCTACCTGCACGAGTCGGTCGAGATGCTGCGGGAAGGGATTGATCCGCGGCGGATCGACCGCGTGGCCCGGGCGTTCGGGATGCCGATGGGCCCGCTCGAGCTCTACGACATGATCGGCCTCGACACGGCCTTCTACGCCGGGCTCGTGCTGGACGACGCATACGGCGACCGCATCGAGGCCTCCCCCGTGATCCCGGCGCTCGTGAAGTCGGGCCGCCTGGGCCGCAAGACGGGGGCGGGGTTCTATCTGTATGACGCGAAGGCCGGGCAACAGGCGAAGCCAGCCCGGCCCGACGAGGGCGTGCCGGCGCTCGTGGCGGCCTACGCACTGCCCGCCCGCGACACGAGCGATCGCATCATCGCCGATCGCCTGCTCTTGCCGATGGTGCTCGAGGCCACGCGCGTGCTCGACGAAGACCTCGTGCGCGACGGCCGCGACATCGATCTCGCCGTGATCCACGCGCTCGGGTTTCCGGCCTTTCGCGGCGGCGTGCTCGCCTGGGCCGACTCACTCGGCGCCGCCGAGATCGTGCGGCGGCTCAGCCCGCTCGCCGACCTCGGCTCGCGTATGCACCCCACACCGCGGCTCCTCGATCTTGCCCGCACGGGCGGCCGCTTCACCGCCGAGGTGCCGGCATGACCCTGCCCCGCCGCTCGGCCGACACCACGCCCGTCGTCGTCGCCTGCTGCCGCACGGCGATCGGCCGGGCCCATGCCGAGCGCGGCCTGTTTCGCCACGTGCGCGGCGACGAGCTCGCCGCCGCCGTGCTCAGAGCCGTCGTCGAACGGAGCGGCGTTGATCCCGCCACGATCGACGACGTGATCCTCGGCGTCACGCAGCAGCGGGGCGAGCTCGGCGGCAACGCGGCCCGTACGGCGGCGCTGCTCGCGGGGCTCCCGTTCACCGCGGCGGGCACCACGGTCAACCGGCTCTGCGGCTCGGGGCTCGAAGCGATCGCCCGGGCCGCGCAGGCGATCGCCGCCGGTGCGGAGAACGTGCACGTGGTCGGCGGCGTCGAGCACATGCACCACCTGCCAATGGATGCGGCGCTCGACATCCATCCGCAGATCTTTTCCCGTTCGAGCAAGGGCATGCTCTCGATGGGCCTCACGGCCGAGCATCTCGCCGCAGCCCACGGCATCTCGCGGCGGGCGCAAGAGGCCTACGCCCTCGACAGCCACCGCAAAGCGGCGGCAGCGGCCGACGCGGGCCTCTTCGACGACGAACTCGTGACGGTGCTCGGGCACGACGACGCTGGCGGCCTCGTGGCGGCCACGCGCGATCAAGCCATCCGCGGCGACACGAGCCTCGAGGCGATGGCGGCCCTCGAGCCCGCCTTCCTGCCGAGGCTCGGCACGGTGACGGCGGCCACGAGTGCCCCCTTGAGCGACGGCGCGGCGGCGCTCGTGGTCATGCAGGAGGCGGAGGCCGCGCGGCAGGGGCTCGTGCCGCTCGCGCGGATCGTGGCCACCGCGGTGGCGGGCGTCGCGCCGGCGGCGATGGGCACCGGCCCGATCGCCGCCACGCGCAAGCTGCTGGCCCGCACGGGTGTCTCACTTGGCGACATCGACCTCGTCGAGCTCAACGAAGCCTTCGCGGCCCAGGCGATCCACTGCATCGACACGCTGGGGCTCGATCGGGCGCGGGTCAACGTGCGCGGCGGGTCGCTTGCGATCGGCCATCCGCTCGGTGCCTCGGGGGCCCGGATCGCGACCACGCTGCTCCACGCACTCGCGGCCGATGGCAAGCGTCTCGGGCTCGCGACGATGTGCATCGGCCTCGGGCAAGGGATCGCCGTGCTCTTCGAACGGGTGGAAGCATGAGCGTCGCACCGCTCACGTCGCGTGATCCCGTCGCATCGCCGCCAGGTGCGGCCGCGTCGCTCGTCGATCTTCTCCACGCCCGCGCGGCCGACGCATTCGATCGGCCGGCGGTGATCGCGTGGCGCGACGAGGCCCTGCCACCGGTCTCATGGGGCGGGCTCCTCGGCGCCGCGCTCGACTACGCAGGCGCGCTCGAAGCGGCGGGCCTGGCCCGTGGCGACCGCCTCGCACACGTCGGCCCGCACGCGCTCGAGTGGATCGTCGTCGATCTCGCCTGCCTGCTCTCCGGCGTCGTTCACGTCGCCCTGCACGACGACGATTCCCCCGCGCTCATCCATGAGCAGATGCGGTGGCTCGGACCACGAGCCATCGTCGACTCCCGCAGTGGGGAGGCGAGGGGGTCGGCGAACGCTCGAGGAGCGTTGGGCCGCTGCGGCCCCGCGACGAGACTTTTGCCGCCCCCGAGCCGGCGCGTCGTGCGCTCGGGCACCGCCGCCCCACCATGTCAGGCCTCCGTTCTGCAGGCACTCGGCGCACGTGCCGCAGCGTGCGATCCCGATGCGCCGGCGGCGATCTTTCTCTCGTCCGGCACGACGGGCCATCCCCGCGGCGTCGTTCATTCGCAGCGGGCGCTCGCCTGGAATGCCACCGCCTCGAGCGCGGTGTTCCTCGACGACCCTCGCGACGTGCGGCTCTCGTGGCTCCCGCTCGCGCATGCGTATGCACGAGTCGGCGACCTCTACACGGCGCTCGTCCGCGGCGGCACGCTCGTCGTCGTCGGTGATCGGCGGCAGGTGCTCGACGCCTGCCGCGCGACGGCGCCCACGGTGATCCTCGGAGTGCCGGTGTTCTTCGAGCGGATCGCGGCGGGCGTGGCGGCCGGCCGGATCACCGACCTGCCCGCCGCGCTCGGCGGCGCGGTGCGGGTGTGCGTGTCTGGCGGCGCGCCGCTCAAAGAGCGCACGGCCGCGGTCTTCGCTGCCGGCGGCGTGCCGCTCGTCCAGGGCTACGGTCTCGCCGAAGCGGGGCCGGTCGTCGCCCTGGCCAGCCCGCGGACCGTGCGGCCAGGCACCGTCGGCCCGCCGCTGCCCGGCCTCGACGTCCACTGCGACGTCCGCGGCCACCTGCTCGTGCGCACGCCCAGCGCAACGCTCGGTGTGATCGAGCCAGGGTGCACCGACATGGTTCCGGCGACGGCCGACGGCTGGCTCGCCACGGGCGATCTCGGCCGGCTCGACGACGCGGGGCACCTCGTGATCACAGGCCGGGCGGTGGACACGTTCGCCCTCTCGACAGGCGCGAAAGTTCCGCCCGCCGAAGTGGAGCGCGCTCTCGCAGAAGACCCGGTCGTGGCTCAGGTCTGCGTGCTCGGCCAGGGCCTCGCGGCTCCGGTGGCGCTCGTGGTCCCGGAGCCGGGGGTGGTGCGCGCGGCCGTGCGGCGGCTCGGGCTGCGCGTGTTCAGTCGCCGCCGGGCGCTCACACATCCGCGGCTCTTGCGCTGGCTCGCGCGGCGGCTCGAGGCGCGGCAGGCAACGCTTCCGCGACCCTGGCGGGTGCGGTGGGCCGTGTTCGTGCCGCGACCGTTCGACGCGGCCCACGGCGAGGCCACGACGGCCTTCAAGCTCAAGCGGGCTGCGATTGCGACTCACTTTTCGCATGTGCTCACCGCGGCGGCCATGGCCGAGCCGCCGTCGTGGTTGGTCGTCGTGCCGACGGGCCGCGAATCGGATCACCCACCCCCTGATGGCCCACGTCCACGCGCCGTGCATCCGCTCGCCACGTCGGTTTGGCACGGCGCCGACGGCGGGTTCGTGTCGTCCGCCTCTCGGGCCGCTGCCCCGCTCTCCACCGCTGTGACCGCCGTCCTCGAACACACCGACACGGCGCTCGCGCGGCTGCGGTCCGAGCAGCTGCTCTACGCACCGCTGCCCTCCACGCTCCCGCCCGCGCCCCTGGCCGATGCGCCGCTGGCGCCGACCGGAGTCTTCACGGCGCACGCCGAAGCCACCCTCGCCGACGCGGGCCTGTGGGGGCTCACCGTTCCCGAGGCCTTCGGGGGCACAGGTGCCTCGCTCGGCGAACTCGCCCGCGCGATCACGCATGTCGCCGCCCGCGTGCCGACGGCCGCCGGCCTGCTCTCGGTGCATTCATCGATCGGCGCTGTCTCGGCACTCGTGGCCTTCGGCTCGGCCGAGCAGCAGGGGCGGCTCCTGCCGGGGCTCGCGGAGGGCCGGCCGCTCTCGATCTTCGGAGCTACCGAGCCGGATGCCGGATGCGATCTCTCGGGCGTAGCGACGACGATCGACCGCACGACGGCAGGCCTCGTCGTCAGCGGCACGAAGATGTTCATCACCGGGGCCACGCATGGCCGGCTCGTGAAACTGCTCGCCCGCCTCGACGGGCGGCCGGTGGTCGCGCTCGTGCGGCTGCCCGACACCGACACGCCGTCGTTTCGCCTCCGGCACTACGCGCTCCATCCGCTCAAGCATGCGCACAACGCCGCGCTCGAGTTCACCCGCCATCCACTCGCCGAGGCCGATCTCCTCGCGGCCCCCGCCGGCCGCGATGGCCCCGACGCGTTCAAGATCATCTGGCACGGCCTCAATCGCGGCCGGATCACGCTCGCCGCGCAGGCCGCCGGCACGCTCCGCATCCTGCTGGCTCAGGCTCGCGACCACGCCCTCGAGCGCCGCACGTGGGGCGAGCCGATCGCCTCGCGCGAGCTCGTGCAGGGCCGGCTCGGGCGAATCGCAGCCCGGATCGCCACCTGCGACGCGCTCACTGCGTGGGCCGCCGCGAGCATCGACGCGGGTGGCAGCGGCGAGCTCGAGGCCCTCACGGCGAAGATCGTGGCCGGCGAGTGCGTGCGCGAGAGCGCGATCGACGCGCTCGGCGTGCACGGCGGCCGGGCATTCCTCGTGGGGCATCCGCTCGGCGACTCGTTCCACGACCACTTCGCCGTCACGGTCTACGAAGGCGAGAGCGACCTGCTCGGCCTCGCGCTCTTCAAAGGGCTCGCCAAGCAGCATCCACTAGCGGCTGACGCCAGAGGCGCATCAAAGCTTGCCCGGGCGGCGAGCTGGCTGGCATGGCGGGCCGGCACGTGGGCCCGCGGCCACCGCGACACTGCGATCCTCGACACCATGCTCCGCGATCACGCCCGCCAGGCCCGCAGCGAACTCGCGCGGGTGGCCCTGTCGATCGACCGTGCGATCCGCCACCACGGCCGGTCGCTCGCTGACCGCCAGCTCGAGATCGGCGCCCTCTCGGCCCGCGTGCGCGACTGCGCGAGCGTGCTCGCCGTGGCCCACCACGCCGACGCCACCGCCGACGATCGGGCGATCGCATCCGCCGACGTCTGGTGCCGCCTCGCACTCGCCCGGGCTCTGAGCCGCCGCCTCACCGCCGCCGATCACACCGCCGTGGCGGGGCTCGGGAAGGGTGTCGTGGCGGGCGACTGAACATCTGGCCGGAATACGGAAGGCTTCAGGCTCCCCGGACCCCGGGAGCCGGCGTATGTGACCAGCGCAGGCATGGATGCCGAAGCGCAGGCACATCCGAGTGAGTGAAGCCCAGGATGGGCGCAGCGAACGTCCGGCGACGGGGTATGGGGAGCCTGAAGCCGGATTGGGCGAGACGACGATGGCAAGCGGGACGCTTGCCCCACGTTCAGCGGCTCGTCACGAGGGCGGGCCACCAGCTGCACAGATACCAGGCCCGTGGCGTCGTCCAGTCGGCGAGCGCCTCGAGCGAAAGCCTCGCCCCCGGCGACGCGCCGCCAAGCAGTTCGTCCACGAGCCCTTTCTGCCGCGAGTAGCGCACCACCCGTGCCGTCTCCTTCGTGAGGCCGGCCAACTCGATGGCCCGATCGACGGCGTCTTCGAGGAAGCCGATCTTGTCGACGAGCCCGGCTTCCTGGGCCTGCTTCGCGGTAAAGATCTGACCGGTGGCGACTTTTGCAACGGCCTCATCGTCGAGCTTCGGCCGCCCCGCTTTCACGATTTCCTTGAACCGCACGAACATGTCGTCGACGAGCCCCTGGAGGATCTTCCGCTCCCGGGCGGCGAGCTCGGGCGTGCGTTCCTTCGTGGGGCTGAGCATCTCCTTGAGCGGGCCGCTAGCCACCGAATCGTCGGCCACGTCGAATTTCTTCAGCATCTTCGAAAGGTCGAAGTGCGGGATGATCACCCCGATCGAGCCCGTGAGCGTGGCCGGCTCGGCAAAGATCACGTCGTCGCGGCCGCCGTTGGCCATCGCCACGTAGTAGCCACCGCTGGCTGCGATCCCGCCCATGCTCACCACCACGGGCAGGTCGCGCTTCTTGGCGAGGGCGGCCAGCCGATAGTGGATCTCGTCGCTGCCGCTCACGGTGCCGCCGGGGGAATCGACCCGGAGCACGATCGCCTTCACGCTCTCGTCGGCCTCGATCCGGTCGAGCTGCCAGCGGGCAAAGCCGTCGCCCCCCATGATCGCCCCGGCCACGTCCACGATCGCCACCTTCGCCGGGGCGAACTTGGCGAGCGAGTGATACTTCTCGACGACTTTCGAGTCGGCCTGGAAATACTGCGCGCTCGCCCCGGCGCTCGCGAGGGCCGCCAGCAGCGAGATCCCGGCGATCGTCCAGGCGATCCGCGTGCCCCAGCGGCCCCACACGCTCCCCTGCTCGAGGATCACCCGCGTGACGGGCGGCGTGTCGGAAAAGGGCCGGGTGGCCGGCTGCAACGTGCGTTCGATCTCCATGCGTCGCCCTCTGTGGTGGTCGCGGAACGCGCCTCGGCGCACTCCTTATGTTGCCAGTTTTTTTGCCGCGCCGCTACCTTCTGTGTTCCCGATCAGCGACCTTCCGGCCGAGGAGTATGACGACGTGATTGTATGCGTGAGCACCGAATGTTTTCCGGATCTCCCCCTGGCGAAGGCGATGGAGCGACTGGCGGAACTGGAATTCACGGCGGTCGAACTCGACATCCACGAGCACGGCGCCCACCTCACGCCGGCCAGCGTGGCCGCCGACCCCGAGGCGGCGATCGCCGCGTGCAGCGACCTCCAGCGGCTGCGGCCCGTGGCCGTCTCGTTCTCGGCCCCCGAAACTCCCGAGCTCTACGACCGCTTCACAGCCTGCTGCAAGCTTGCCAAGTCGCTCGGCGTGGTCACGATCGTGGTCGATTCCTCGGAGCTGGGCACGCCCTTCAACGGCGAGATCGAGCGGCTGCGAAAAATGGTGGCGATCGCCTCGAGCCTCGGCGCCCTCGTGGGCGTCAAGACGACCGCCGGCCGGATGACGCAAGACGCCGAGACGACCGCCTCGCTCTGCCGCAACGTACCCGGCCTGGGCGTGACCCTCGATCCCAGCCATTTCATCTTCGGCCACAAGAAGCCGGCGTCGTGGGAGTCGATCCTCAAGTACGTGTGCCATGTCCATCTCCGCGACACGAAGCTCGACACCTTTCAGGTGCGGATCGGCCAGGGTGACGTCGAATATGGCAAGGTCGTGAACCAGCTCAACCGCGTCGGCTACAAGCGCGCCCTGTGCGCCCACCTGCCGCCGCTCGAAGGCGTCGACCAGGTGGCCGAGCTCCGGAAAATGCGGCTCTTGCTCGAGAGTTTGCTGTAAGGGCACAACCCGGCGTCGAAGCCGGCGGTACGCTGCTCCATCGCCGAGGGCGATCGCTAGTCCCTTCTCAACTGTGATGGTGCGCCCGGAGTAAGCCGCGTATCTGCCCGTCGGCTCTTCCGCATCGCACCGACCGTCTCCGCCGCCTCCCCTTTCCAGTTGAGGAGGCTCGGGGTTACCCCTGCCGGTGAGACGGCGTATTTGACCAGCGCAGCCATGGATGGCGCAGCGCAGGCAAATCCGAGTGAGCCGTAGCCTGGAGGGCGGAGGCGAACGTCCGGCGAGACGGTAGGGGTAACCCCGAGCCGGCTTGCGCGAGTTGAGCCTAGAAACGGTAGTGCATGACAGGCTGAAGCCTGTCCTACGGCCAGTTCAGCGCAGGCGTGTTTCGGCGGCTTCGGCGCGGCTGGCCATTTCGGCGTAGGTCGTCGACTGTTCGTCGTTGCCCTGCTCGGCGTACATCGTCGAGAGGTTGCCGTAGGGCACGGCGAGCGACCGTTCTTCGAGCTGCTGGAGGTCGACGGCTTCCACCATGAAGTCGACGCCCCGGCGGCTCAGGGTGAGGGCGTCGTCGCGGCGTTCGACCTGCCAGTAGGAGATCGCCATGCTCACGAAAGACTCGCCGAGCCGGCCGACATCGCCCTGGGTTTTGAAGGTCGAGTTGTCGTCCCACAGCGGCACCACCTTGTCGAACCACGTCACGGCGGTCGCGTGGGCGCCCTGTTGGAGGCTGTGCAGAATGCCGATTCGGAAGAGCAGGTCGCCCATCCTCCGGCGATCGGTATCAGTGAGCTCGCGCTGTTCGGCGCCCCGCTCCAGATAGGCGGCGGTGAGCGTGGCGTTTTCGAGCATGTCGGACGCATCGCCCCGCTTCAGGCTAGCTTCGATCGCGTCGGCGAGGCCGAGCCCCACTTCCCAGTCGATCTGCCGCCGCCGCCACGAGTCTTGCACCTGGTCGTCGAGTTTCTCGCGAGACTCGAGCAGCCGCTTCACCCACGGAAGCGATTCGACTCCCTCGGCGGAGCTGGCGGCCACGGCGAGGGCGCCGCGACACAGTTCGAGCTCGAGCCGGGCCCGATCGGGGCTGTCGGCGTCGACGTCACCCACGAGCCCTTCGCTGCGGGCGATCCATTTGGGGATCACGCGGCCCTTCTGCTGCCACGTGCCCCGCGCGATGGCCAGTGCCGTGCCGAGGTGGGCATCGAGCAGCACCTCGCGAGCGGCTTTTTGAATCGCCTTCGATTGGTGCGTGCCGAGCGGCGTGGCCTTGCGAATCGCCTCTTCGAAGTGGGTGACGCTCTTCTGATAGTCGGCCGGCTCCGCGGCCAGTTCGACGCGGCCGAGCATGCGGGCCGTCTGGGCAGTCACGAGCGGAGGCACGCTGTCGAGCCCGCGTACTGCCTCCACCTTCTTTCGCGCATCGTCGGCGCGGCCGAGGGCGAGCAGCACGTCGGCATGCTCGAGCTGCGTCCAGATGTCGACGGAGTCGAGTTTCTCGGCGGCTTCGGCGATCGCCAGGGCCTGCTCCCAGCGGCCTTGCTCGGAGAGCAGGGCGAGCAGCAGTCGATGGGCCCGCACGTGGCGGGGATCGATCTCGATCGCGTATTGCAGGTCGGCGACGGCGGAGGCCGAGGCGTGGTCGATCTCGCCTTCCGCCCGCAGCACGAAGGGCTCCGGGTCGAGGGGCTCGAGGAGCACGGCCAGCGCCGTCTGCGTGCCCGGCTTCACGCTGATCACGACGCCTCGTTCCGGAAACACTTCGCCGATCGACACGCCGTTTTCGTCGAGAATCGACACGGTGCGCAGGTCGGCGATCTCCATCTGTGTGGCAAGCTGCTTGAGGGCCACCGGCTCGGCGAGCTTGATGCGAATCGAGTCGACCACGCCGTCGTCGAGCGTGACCTCGATCCGCTCGAAGGGCTCGACCGTCCAAAACAGCCCCTTCACGTCGTCTTCACGGATGAATGCCTCGCCCGGGCCCCACGATGTCTCGATCTCTTCGCGGGTCGTCTTGCCGGGCAGCACGCCCCGGAAGCTCGCCGGATCGATCGCGAGCGTCGGTGCTTCGGCGGGAGAACGTGGCACGGGTGGAGCGGCGGCGGGACTGGCAGCCGTGTCGGCGGGAGCGGAGTCCTTCGCCGGGACAGGCCGGCTTTCGACGGCGATGCGGGTTTTCTGGGGGGCGACCTCCGCCGGCGCGTCGGTGGACTCGGGCGGCGCGTCCGCATCCGCCGTGAGCACGCTCGTCTCCGGCCCGAGCGTCGTCTTGGCGGGCGTGGAGTCGCCGGCCGGTTCCTTGGCCGAGCCTTCGGCCTTGGCGGCCGCTTCGTCGGCCAGTTCGGTCCAGCCGCCGGTGAGCACCGTCGTGGAGGGCGCCTCGGGGGGCACGGCGGGTTTCGCCGGCGACTTGTCACGGCCACCGATCGACTCGATCCATTCAGGAAGCCGCAAGAGCGGCCGCGGGATCGTGTTCTTCGTGGCCTTCGTGTCGCGTGCAGGAGGCTCGGCGCTCGGGGCGGAGCCGGTCAACACGACGGCTGCCGCACCCGCGACGAGAAAATGCACGAAGAGAGCTCGCAAGCACCGCTGCATGGCCACGGGATATCCTCCTTGACGACTCGATGCGGCGTGACGACTCGATCCGGCGCCGCTGGCCGGGATGCCGGGGAACGTAGGCCTCCCTGCCCACCGAATCCAGACCAGGTTCAGGCCGCTTCTCCGGCCGACAGGCCTCGCGAAATCCCCGGGGCTTCCCAGACCGCCACACCGCGTCGCCAGCCGGGTAAAATCGCCGTGTATGGCCGCTTCTCAATCGCTCGATCCATCCGCCGCGGCTCCCACGTGCGTCGTCATCGGCGGGGGCATGGCCGGGCTGGCAGCAGCCGAAACACTCGCCGAGCGAGGGCACTTCCGCGTGGTGCTCGTGGAGCCCACGGGCCGGCCAGGCGGTGTGCTCGACACGGTGCGGCATGATGGCTGGCTGATCGAGCGCTCGGCCGACAACTTCCTCGCCGCCCGCCCCGAAGGCCTCGCGCTCGTCGACCGGCTCGGCCTCACCTCCAGCCTCGTGGGCGTCGATCCCGCAGTGCGTCGGGCACTCGTGTTTCATCGCGGCCGCACCGTGCCGGTGCCGCCGGGGTTTCGCCTGCTCGCGCCGGGGCGCCCGTCTGCCCTGCTCACGTCGCCTCTGCTCTCGCCGCTCGGCAAGCTCCGTGTACTCGCCGAACGATTCGTGCCGGGCAGTGGCTCCACGGGCAGCGACGAATCGCTCGAGCATTTCGCCACGCGCCGCCTCGGCCGCGAGGCCTTCGAGCGGCTCGTGCAGCCGCTCGTAGCGGGAATTTGGACCGCCGACCCGGCCCGCTTGAGCATGGCCGCCGCCTGCCCCGACTTCCTGGCGATGGAGCGCGCTGCCGGCAGCCTCACGGCGGGCGAACAGGCCCGGCTCCGCACTGCCGGCCGGGCTGGCGAAGGGGCCGGCGCCCGCTACGGCCAGTTCGTGACGTTCATCGATGGCATGGCCGTGCTTCCGGCGGCGCTCGCCGAGCGGCTCGCGAGGCTCGGCGTCGAGTTTCGCACGGCCGCAGCCACCCGTCTCGTTCGTGACGGCAGTGGCTGGATCGTGGACTGCGACCGCGGGCCGCCGCTACGGGCGGCAGGGGTGGTGGTGGCCACGCGCGCCCCGCTCGCCGCCGCACTCGTCACCGACGTCGATCCAGCGCTTGCCGCTGCACTCGGCGCGATCGAGTATGCCGGCTCGGCCGTCGTATCATTGGGCTACGAGCGGTCGGCGATCGCCCATCCGCTCGATGCTGCGGGCGTGGTGATCCCGCGAAATGCGGGCCGCCGAATTCTGGCGGTGAGTTTCTCGAGCGCGAAGTATCCGGGCCGGGCCCCGGCCGGCCATGCGCTCGTGCGCGTGTTCGTGGGCGGCGCACTCGATCCCGACACAGCCCTGCTTCCCGATGGGCCGCTCGTCGACCTCGTGCGCCGCGAGTTGGCCGACGTGATCGGCGCCCGCGGCACGCCGCGGCTCGTGCAGATCGACCGTTGGGCAGGCGCGATGCCCCAGTATCACGTGGGCCACGTCGAGCGCGTGGCCGTCATTCGCGAGCGGCTCACCACACTGCCGGGCCTCGCCCTCGCGGGCGCCGCGTATGAAGGCGTCGGCATCCCGCAGGTGATCGCCTCAGGCCAGGCTGCCGCTGGAGCAGTCGCCGTAACGTAAAGCGGAGAACAGGCTTCAGACTGTCATGGCTCACTCTCGGTGATAACGACGCTCAATCGGAGCCAGCGGTTTCACACGGGCGCCGGCGAGAAGCTGCCCCGTACCGTTTCACCGGACGTTCGCTGCGCCCATCCTGGGCTTCACTCACTCGGATGTGCCTGCGCTGCGCCATCCATGGCTGCGCTGGTCACATACGCCGGCTCAACGGTAGGGGCAGCCCCCCGCCTCCCCAACTCGTAGGCGCTTGGAACTTTCGGCGGAGACGGTCGGTGGGCACGCGCAGAAGAAGGGAGTCGTTGAGGACTATCGGCGCATGATCAAAACCCGCGAGTCCTGTACTCTCAACACGACCGGATTCGAGCATGCCTACCGCCGTCTCCGAATGCGGGTAATCGTAACCCGCGTTCTGGAAGAGCGAGGCATGACAGGCTGAAGCCTGTCCTACAACGTTGCGACCGCCGTGCTACTTCTTCTTGCCGGCGGCCGGGGCCTTGGCGGCGGCCGCGCCCTCGGCGCCTTCCTCGGCCTTCTTCTTCTTTTTCTTCATCGCCATCTTGAAGACGCGAACCTTCGGCAGGCCGAGCGGGCTGCGGCCGTCGGCCCAGCGCTCCTGTTCCTTGAGCTTCACGATCCGCTCGGCACGCGAGAGCACACCGCGGGCACTCGTGCCGCCCTTGCGCACACGCAGGCTCTTGTCCATGGTCATGGCGAAATCCTCGAAAGATGCGAACTGAAGCCCCAGACTCTAAAACGCCCCGGCTCACGCATCAAGGGCCACGCCCTTGATCCGGGCGAGAAACGCATCGAGCGTCTCCGGCCGCTGGGCCGGCTCGGCGGCGATGCAGGCCATGATCGCGTCGCCAAACGGGCGGGGAATCTCCGGCCAATGCTGGCGGATGTCGGCCGGAGACGTGTCGTGGGCGAGCGCCGCCTTCCCGCTCGTGCCCCGGGGCCAGGGGAGGTCGAGCGTGCAGATCTCATAGGCCGTCACGCCAAACGAAAACACATCGAGCCGCCGGTCGGCTTGCCGCCGGCGCACCACCTCGGGGGCCATGTAGTTGGGCGTGCCGATCCTGTTGCCGGGCTGGAGAAACACCGGCTTGTCGGGCACGGTGAGGCCGAAGTCGATCAGCACGAGCGTGCCGTCGGGCCGGAGAATGAAGTTCCGCGGGCAGATGTCGCGGTGCACGAATCCCGACTTGTGAACGGCCGCGATCGCCGTGGCGGCCTGCCGCACGAGGTCGAGCCGTTTCGGGGGCGTGAGGGCCTTGCGCGACGAGAGCAGCGAGTGGAGCAGCGTGCCCTCGACAAACTCCTGCACGACGTACGGCCGGCCGTCGCTCGACATGCCCCACGCGAGCGTCTTGACGATGTTCGGGCCGGTGATCTGCTGCCCGATCTCGCCTTCCGACGGCTTGCCGAGCCCCTTGTAGCGGCCTTCCACGGGCTCGAGTTTTTTGGGATCGATGATCTTGAGGCCGACGATCGCCCCGGTCTCGTGGTCGCGCGCCTTGTAAAACTGCGACATCGTGCCGGTGATGCTCTCCTGCAGCCGCTCGTAGCGCCGATCGAGCTGCACGCGCGACGAGCCGAACAGCCGCTCGAAGAATCCGGGAGGAGGCATCGGTGGATCGCGGGCGGCGGGCGGGAGAGGCGGGCGGGAGCGTCAGGCGTTCTTGAGCGCGGAGAGTTCGGCGTGGGCCGCGGCGAGATCCTTTTCGAGCCGCGGAATCTCGGCGGGGTCATCGGGCTGCTTCTTGGCCCCGGCCAACTGTTGCTGCAGCTTCGCGATCTTCTGCTGCAACACGTCCATCCGTTTTTTGTCTTTCTTGTCCATCGAGCCTCCGTCAGTTGGACATCGTCGCGGCTGCAGCCAATGGCGCAGCGTTCGGCCCGGTGTGCAGCTGCCGCATCCAGCCCGAGATCAGCACCACCACGAGCCCGAGCGCGAGCGTCACTGTCAGCCACTTCGCCCGATCGTTCCGCACCCACTGCGTGCCGGCCCCGCGGCCCACGAGCGCGCTGGCGAAATAAAACATCACCATCGCGACCAGGAATTTCGCGCCGAAGAGTGCGTGGTAGCTCGTGTCGCGCATCCACGTGGCACCCCAGAAGGCAGGGTCGGCCTTCACCCGGGCATTGAAGATCAGGAAATTTGCCAGGCCGCTCACGAGCAGCACGGTGATCGCACCGATCACCCACGGCAGCCAGCGGCGGCGGATCGCCTCGTGAATGCGGTCGCGGGTCGGAGCATCGATCTCCGCGAGCGCCGGCACGACGCCGAACCGCGCGAACAGCAAGCCTCCGAACGCCGCGATGGCGGCGAGCACGTGGGCCCAGCGGAGCAGGAGTGTGACGACGGCAGTGGTATCCATTGTGCTTTCCGGGTGGACGGCGCGGCGAAACGACGGTGGCATCGAGCCGAGAGATCGTACCCCCTTTTCCAGAGCGCTGGTAGAGTGCGGAAATGGACGATTTCGAGGACGACCTGTCGCGTGCGCTCTCCGGCGGCACGCCCCACGACCGTTGGATGCGGCTCGCCCTCGACGAGGCACGGGCCGCTGCCGCCGAAGACGAAGTGCCCGTGGGGGCGATCGTGGTCGCCGCAGGAAGGGTGATCGCCAGCGCCCACAACCAGCGCGAGCAGCTCGCTGATCCCACGGCCCACGCCGAGATGATCGCCCTCACGCAGGCCGCAGCCGCCCTCGGCTCGTGGCGGCTCGAGGGCTGCACGCTCTACGTCACGCTCGAACCCTGCCCGATGTGCGCAGGCGCCATCCTCCAGGCCCGGGTGCCCTTCGTGGTGTGGGGCGCCGCCGACCCGAAGGCCGGCGCCGTCGAATCGCTCTACAAGCTCTTTGAAGACCCGCGGCTCAATCACCGCGTCGAACACACAGGCCGCGTGCTCGCCCCCGAATGCGGCGCGATCCTGAGCGACTTCTTCCGCGGGAAGCGCACGTAGGGCAGGCTTCAGCCTGTCATGCCTTGAAGTAGCGCGCCGGCTCGGGGTTACCCCATACCGTCTCGCCGGACGCTCACTGCGGCCATCCTGGCCTCCGTTCGCTCGGATGTGCCTGCGCTCCGGCTTCCTGCCTGCGCTGGTCACATACGCCGTCTCAACGGCAGGGGCAACCCCGAGCCTCCCCGTCTGGAAGCCCGAGGCGTGAGCCGAAGGGAATACGCGTCGTGTTTCGCCACCGGGGCATCCTCTCGGCTTACGCCTCGGGCTTTCGTTGAGGAGGCTTCGGGCTCCCCGTGTCCCGGGAGCCGGCGTATTTGACCAGCGGAGCCATGGA